>JBMFXF010000107.1:0-10499 GCA_049964515.1 Acetobacteraceae bacterium
GCGCGGGTGCTGGCACTGCTCGGCACCGCGGATGGGCGGCTGGCGCACGCCGCCCGCGCCGGGCGGATGGGGGCGGTGGGGCTGCTCGACGATCAGGCGGCGATGGCGCGCGCCGCGCTGGCGCTGTTCGAGGCGACCGGCGCGAATGCGTATCTGGCCCGCGCCGCCGCCCTCGCGGAGGCCGCCTTGCAGTGGTTCGGCGACGGCGCCGGGGGCGTCTATGTGACCGCCGCCGACGCCACCGACGTGCCGCTGGCCCGTCCGCGCGGGGCCGGCGACAACGCCACCCCCTCCGGCGCGGGGCTGCTGGCCGAGGTGCTGGCCCGCCTCTGGCACCTGACCGGCGCGCCCACCTGGCGGGCACGGGCCGAGGCGATGCTGCGCGCCTTCCGCCCCACCGCCGATCAGGATGCCGGGATGCCGACCCTGCTCGCCGCCGCCGCGCTGCTGGACCAGGGGCGGAGCATCGTGGTGACCGGGCCGGAGGAGCACCCGCTGACCCGGGCCCTGCTCGCCGCCGCGCTGGCCGGGGCGGATCCGGCCAGCGTGGTATTGCGCGCGCCGGACCCGGCGGCGCTGCCGGCCGACCACCCGGCGGCCGGGAAGCCCGCCCATCCCGCCGCCTATGTGTGCCGCGGCGGGGTGTGCGGGCTGCCGGTGACCGACCCGGCGGGGCTGCGCTGAGCGATCAGGTCGGCCAGATCGGCTTGGCGACCGCCATCGCCTCGGGGAAGATCGTCACCGGCCGTCCGTTCTGCCACTGCACGATCACCAGCTCGGCGCCGATGCGCCGCCCCTTCGAGTCGAACTGCAGATGGCTGCCGGGGAAATAGATCGCCGGGCCGTCGGTGACATTCATGGTCTGGATCGCTTTGGTCACCTTCGCGCGGTTGGCCGCGCCTGCCTTGTTCAGCGCCCAGGCGAGGATCTGCACATGGGCATAGGCGAAGATCTCGTTGTGTCCGAACCATGGGTTGCCGGTGCGCTTCTCGTAGCGCTCGGACAGCCCGTTCAGCGCCTTGCCCGGCCAGTTGGCCAGCCCGATCAGGATGTCCTGCAGGATGCCCGCCCCGGTGGTCTTCAACAGTTCCGGCACCGCCCAGTGCCCGCCGTTGCCCACCAGCGGCAGCTTGCTGCCCGGCATGCCGTATTCGCTGAATGTATCCGCCAGCAGCTTGTCGTCGCCGTCGTTGGTGGACAGCAGCAGCACGAAATCCGGCTTCGCCGCGCGCACCGGCTGCACCAGCGTGGTCGCGTCCGAAAGCGGCGGGGTGTAGATCTCGTCCACCACCGCGGTCAGCTTCTCCTGCTTCAGGATATGGCTCCTGATCGGCTTGAGGAAGCTGACCGAGGCGGCGGTGTTGTCGCCGATGATCGCCACCTTGGTGGGGCGTTTGTGCGTCGTCTCCACCGCCAGCTTCATCAGGAACGGTACGATCTGTTCGGCCTGGGTGTTGGCGGTCGGCGCGGTCTGGAAGACGTGCTTGAAGCCACGGTCGGTGATGGCGTCGGAATAGGACAAGGTGAGCCACGGCAGCCCGGCGCGCTCGGTCACCTCGGTCGCGGCCAGGGTGAAGGTGGACAGCCAGCAGCCCATGCCGCCGACCAGATGCGGGTGCTGCGCGAGCATCCGCTGCGCCGCATCCTTGGCGGTTTCCACCGTCGAGCCGGTGTCGAAGATCAGCAGCTTCAGCTTCGCGCCGCCCAGCGATTTGATGCCGCCGGCCTTGTTCACGTCATCGACCGCCATTTCGGCGCCGGCACGTTCCAGGATGCCCTGCTCGGCCCAGGGACCGGACAGCGGTACCAGCAGCGCGATCTCCACCTCCTTCGGCGCCGCCGCCAGCGCCGTTCCGGCCAGCGCCGCGGCCCCGGTCATCGCCAGCGCGCCGCGCCGGCCGATTTGCATGCTCATGGTCCGATCCTCCGTTGTTGTAAGTCTCAGGCTTCGCCCAGGCCGAGATATGAGCGCCGGACGCGGTCATCGGCAAGCAGGGTCTGGTACGGCCCGTCCAGCACCACCCGTCCGGTCTCCAGCACATAGCCGTGGTCGGACAATTCCAGCGCTTCGGCCACCCGCTGCTCCACCAGCAGGATCGCCAGCCCGTCTTCCTTGTGGACCTGCGCGATGGCGGCGAAGATCGTTTCGGTCACCGCCGGCGCCAGCCCCATCGACGGCTCGTCCAGCATCAACAGCCGCGGTGCCGCGGCGAGACCGCGCCCGATCGCCAGCATCTGCTGCTCGCCACCCGAGAGCGTTCCCGCCAGCTGTCCGGCGCGCTCGGCCAGGATGGGAAACAGCGTGTGGATGCGCTCGAGCGTGCGGGCGAAGGCGGCGCGGCCGGCGCCGGGATAGGCGCCGAGTTCGAGATTTTCCCGCACCGTCAGGGTGCGGAACACCTGCCGCCCCTCCGGCACATGGGCGATGCCGAGATGCGCCCGCGCCGCGGCCGGACGGGTCAGCAGCGGCGCGCCGTCCCAGGCGATGCTTCCCCCGGCGGTCGCCACCACCCCGGAGATCGCCTTGAACAACGTGGTCTTGCCGGCGCCGTTCGGCCCCACCACGGTCACGAACTGGCCCGAAGCCACCGCGAGCGAGACCCCCTGCAACGCGCGCAGCCCGCCGTAGAGGACGGAAAGATCCCGGATCTCAAGCATTCTGGCGGGCCAGGAACTTGCTGCCGAGATAGGCCTCGATCACCGCGGGGTTCTCCATCACCGCGCGTGGCGGCCCCTCGGCCAGCACGCGGCCGTGATCCAGCACCAGGAAGCGGTCGGCCAGGCGCAGCATGGCGTGCATGGTGTGCTCGATGATGACGATGCTCATCCCCCCGTCGCGCAGCCGGTGCAGCACCGCCAGCACCTCGTCGCACTCCTCCCGCCCCAGCCCGGCCAGCGTCTCGTCCAGCAGCAGCAACCTTGGCGCGCCCGCCAGCGCCCGGGCCAGTTCCATCAGCCGTAAATCCTTGTTGGTGAGTTCGCCGGCCGGGCGGGCGGCGCGGTCGGCCAGCCCGACCGCTTCCAACGCGGCCTCGGCGGCGCCGGCGGCGTTGGTGTCCGAAAGCCCCGCGCCGTAGCCGGCGACGACGACGTTTTCCAACAGCGACAGGCGCGGGAAGCTGCGTACCACCTGGAATGTGCGGCCCACCCCCAGCCGGGCGATGCGATGCACCTTCCGCCCGCGCAACTCCACCTCGCCGAGCCGCGCCGAGCCGGTATCGGCGGCGATCACCCCGCACAGCAGGTTGAACAGGGTGGTCTTGCCGGCGCCGTTGGGGCCGATGATGCCCAGGATCTCGCCCGCCTGCAGCTGGAACGAGACCTCCTGCACGGCGCGCAGCCCGCCGAAGGTCTTCGAGATGGCGCGCACGTCCAGCAGAATCTGCCCGCGCGGCGGCATCACCGCCGGGGCCCGGCGCGGCGCCGGCGCCGGTGGCGGCGGGGCGGGGCGGAACAAGCGGTCGCGGAAGGTCCAGAACAGCCCCTCCGGCGCGGCCAGCATGATGGCGATGATGGCGACGCCATAGACCACGCCCTGGATGCCCGGGATGATGCTGCCCAGCTTCGCGTTCAGCGTCTCGGCCAGCGGGATCAGCACCGCCGCGCCGATCACCGGGCCCCACACCGTGCCGACGCCGCCGAACAGCGTGAGCACCAGCGCCTGCGCCGAGACGATGACGTTGAACACCGCATCCGGCGTCACCACCAGCAGCACGCAGGCATAGAGACCGCCGGCGGCGGCCGAGACCGCCCCGCTGGCCACCAGCCCGCGCATCTTCCACCGCCAGGTGTCGAGCCCCGCCGCCTCGGCGGCGAGCTCGTTCTGCCGCACCGCCAGCAGCGCCAGGCCGAAGCGCGAGTTCTCCACCAGCAGCCCGGCGATCATCGCCAGCACGAACAGCCCCAGCGCCACCAGCGTCATCGACAGCGGGTTGGTGAATTGCAGGAACAGCACCGGATGGTCGCGGTGCATCGGCAGCGGCACTTCCTGGAACCCGAGATATTCCAGCACGTAGAGGATCGCCAGCGGGTAGGCGAGCATCGAGAGGGCGAAATAATGCCCGCGCAGCCGGAAGGTGGGCAGCCCGATCAGCACCGCCGCTACCGCGCCCACCGCCATGCCGAGCGGAATCCCCAGCCATGGCGTGAGGTGCCAATAGACCAGCGCCAGGGTGACCACATAGGCGCCGATGCCGAAGAACGCCGCATGGCCGAACGAGACCAGCCCGCTCATGCCCGAGAACAGGTTCCACCCCAGCCCCAGCACCGCCCAGACCGGCACCAGGGTCAGGATCAGCTGGTAGTAGCTGTTGTGAACCAGCGAAGCGCCGAGCGCATACAGCGCCACCAGCACGGCGGCCACCGCCGCATCGCGCCGCAGCCGCCTTGCGCCGCCGATCCTCATGCGCGTTCCGCCGACCGGCCGAACAACCCTTCCGGACGCAGGCCGACGATCAGTAGGAACACCACGAAGATCGCCGCGTTCTGCAGCTGCGGCGGCAGGATCAGCGCCGAGACCTGCTGCACGAAGCCCACCGTCAGGCCGCCCCAGAACGCGCCCAGGATGCTGCCCATGCCGCCCAGCACCACCCCCGAATACATGATGATGACGTAATCGAGCCCGACGAATGGGGTGAAGGTCAGGTAGGTGGCCATCAACCCGCCGGCGATGGCGGTGATGGCCGCGCCGAGGCCGAAGGCGATCCGGTACGCCCGATCGACGTCGATGCCCATATACGTCGCCGCCACCGGATTGTCCGCCGCCGCGCGCAGCGCCTTGCCCAAGGTGGTGCGCTCCATCACCAGCCACAGCGCCACCGCCACCACGATCGCCACCCCGCAGGCGAACACCCGCGCCTGGTTGAGGAACAGCAGCGCATCGCCCGGAAACGGCCCGAGGATGAACGCGCGGGCGGACAGCGGGGTCAGCACGCTCATGGGCGTGGAGCCGAACAGGATCAGCCCGCCGTTCTGCAGGATCAGCGAAATCCCCAGCGTCACGATCAGCTGCCCGTAGCCGCCCTGATCCAGCCGGGCGGCGGTGGAGAGGCCCGAGACATGCGAGATCAGGAACCGGTGCAGCAGCGCGCCGCCGGCGAACATCACCGGACCGGCCAGGATGGCGGCCACGAACGGGCCGACCAGCGGGCCGAAAATGCCGAGCACGGCGAACCCCGCCACCAGATAGACGCTGATATACATGCCCAGCATCAGGAACTCGCCCTGGGCAAAATTGACCACCTTCATGATGCCGAAGATCAGGCCGAGGCCGATGCACATCAGCCCATAGAGGCAGCCGATGATGAGGCCGGCCGCCACCGCGTTAAGGATGTTCTCGAACAACCCGCCCCCCTTTCGGCGCCGGTTGTCCGGGCCATTACATCAGCAACGTCCAGCCTCGGGACAGCCGCCCCAGATGCCGCTCCGGCTCGCCGGTCCACAGCACGACGCCATCCTGCCCCACCCCGGCCGCCGACGCCACCCCCTGCGCCTCGAGCCCGTCGGCGGAGCGGGCGCGATAGGTGGTGTGGTGATGGCCATGCACGATCAGCCCCGCGCCCATCGCGCGCGCCAGCGCCTCGAGCGGCGCCTTGCCGGCGGGATGGGCGGAGGGCGCCTCGTGCGTCACCAGGATATCGGCCCGCAGCGCGGCCAGCCGCGCGACATCCTCCGGCCAGATTGCCAGCCCGCCGAGCGAGGCGGCGAGGGACGCGCGATGATCCTCCGGCCAATGCGCCCCGAGGCTGCGCAAATCCGCATCCAGCGCGTCGCGGCCGTGCAGCCGGGGCGGCTCCGGCGGGTCCCAGATGCGGGGTCGGAACGTTCCGCCCAGCCCGGCGATGCGCAGCCCGCCGATCTCCGCGACGCGCCCGTGCAGGGCGCCGGCGGCGGTCGCGGGGTTGCGCGCGGGATCGGTCAGGTTGGCCCACATCTCCGGCCCGCCGTCGGCATCGTGGTTGCCGAAAATCCAGTAGAGGGCGATCCCGGCCGCGCGCAGCGGCGCCGTCAGCGCATCCAGCGGCCGGTCGCACTGCATGTCCCCCAGCAGCACCGCCGCAAGGGGCGGAGCGGGCAGCGCGGCCAGCCCCGCGGCCACCAGATCCCAGCGCTGATGCACATCGCCGATGAAGACGATGCTCACGCTTTTCCCGACCGCACTTGACGCGCTCCCGACCCGCTACCTACCGTCCGGTAACAGAGGCCGCTTCCTGCGGCAACTCCGGGGGACCGCGCGGCGTGGATCAGATCACCGAACCCGAAACCATCCTCGACCGTCTCGCCCGGCAGGCGCGGCGCCGCGACTCTCCCTGCGGCGCCGGCCGCATGGTCTGGCACGAATGGGGCGAGGGCCCACCGCTGGTGTTCCTGCACGGGGGCAGCGGCTCCTGGCGCCACTGGGTACGCAACATTCCGTTTTTCGCGCGCTCCCGCCGGGTGATCGCGGCCGACCTGCCCGGCCTCGGCCTGTCCGACCTGCCGCCGGAGCCGGACAGCCCGCCGGCGATGGCCGAAATCCTCGCCACCGGCCTCGCCGGGCTCGATCGTTACGATCTCTGCGGGTTCTCGTTCGGCGGCGTGATGGCCGGCTGCCTCGCCGCGATCGAGGGCCCCCGGGTGCGGAGCCTGACCATCGTGGGTTCGGGCGGGCTCGGCCTGCCGCGCGGGACCACCACCCTGGTGAAAGTGCGCCACCTTGAAGGCCCGGCGCGGGAGGCGGCGCACCGCGCCAACCTTGCCGCGCTGATGATCGCCGACCCGGCGCGGATCGACCCGCTGGCGCTGGCGATCCAGGACTGGAACACCCGCCACTCGCGGCTGAAATCGCCGGTGATCTCGCGCGGAACCTGGCTGCGCGACGCGCTTGCGGTGGCGCGCGCCCCGCTTGGCGGCATCTGGGGCGCGCGCGATGCAACCGCGCTACCCGATATCGCCGCGCGGGAGGCGGCGATGCGCGCGCTGCACCCGGAGCTGCGGTTCACCGCCATCCCGGGGGCGGGCCACTGGGTCGCCTACGAGGCGGCCGATGCGTTCAACGCGGCGCTCGCGGCGCTGCTGGAGGCGGCATGACCAGACCCGGAATGCTGGCCGGCGTGCGGGTGATCGAGGCCGCGGATCAGGACGCCGAGTATTGCGGCCTGCTGCTGGCCGGCCTCGGCGCCGAGGTCATCAAGCTCGAACCGCCGGCGGGCGCGCCCACCCGCGCCTTTCCGCCGTTCCTAGACGACGTTCCGGGCCCCGAGCAGTCGCTGTTCTTCTGGGCTTACAACCGCGGCAAGCGCTCGGTGGTCACCGACGATCCGGGGGCGCTGATCGCGGGCGCGGACGTGCTGCTGCTCTCCGGCACCCCCGGCCGCGCCTTCGATGCCGCCGCGCTGCGCGCGCGCCACCCCGGCCTCATCACCGCGCGCGCCACCCCCTTCGGCGATACCGGGCCGTGGCGCGATTATCGCGGGTCCGACCTGATCCATCTGGCCCTCGGCGGCGAGATGATGAACTGCGGCTACGACCCCGATCCGCGGCTGCGCTACGACACGCCGCCGATCGCCCCGCAGGCGTTCCATTCCGCGCATATCGCCGGCGAGCAGCTGGCGGTGGGCATCCTGGCCGCGCTGCTGCACCGCGAAGCCACCGGCGAGGGCCAGGACGTCTCCATCGCCCTGCACGAGGCCTGCGCCAAGAACACCGAGCTCGACGTGATGTTCTGGATCATGCGCCGCGCCCCACTGTGGCGCCTGACCTGCCGGCACGCGGTGGAGACACCCAGCCACACGCCGTCCATCAGCCATACCAAGGACGGGCGCTGGTGCATCCAGCACGGCATGGGCGCGCGCGACCTGGTGCATATGGTTCCGTTCCTGTCGCGCTACAATATGGCGGCCGACCTGCAACCGCCGCCGCCCGAGACCGACCTCAAGGCCCGCAACGTCCCCGGCTCGGCCGGCGCCGACGAATCGCGGCTGCACATGCTGGACGTGATCGCCCGCTTCGTGCGCGCGTTCACCTATGCCAACCTGCCCTGGCAGGAGGCGCAGGAGGCCGGGCTGCTGTGGGCGCCGCTGCGCAAGCCGCACGAGAATGCCGCCGATCCGCACTGGCAGGCCCGCGGCAGCTACGCCGAAATCCCGCATCCCGAACACGGTCGCGGTTTCACCTACCCGGTCAGCAAATGGATCGCGACGGAGACGGATTGGCAGCCCGGCCGGCGCGCGCCGCTGCTGGGCGAGGACACCGCCGCCATCGCGCCCCGCCCGCCGCGCGCCCCGGCCGCGGCACGCGCCGCCGCCGCGCCCGCGCGCTCCCGCCTCGGCACGGCGTTTCCCTTGCAAGGGGTGCGGATTTTCGATTTCTCCTGGTTCCTCGCCTCGGCCGGCGGCACCCGCTTCCTCGCAGCACTTGGCGCCGAGGTCATCAAGGTGGAATGGAAGGACAACCCGGACACGCGGCTGGCGGCGATGGCCCCGGTGGGCGGGCGGGCGGCGCGCGAGGCAGCGACCGCGGTGCTTCCGGGGGTGACGGACCCCGACATGGGCGGGCAGTTCAACAACAAGAACCCGGGCAAGCGGGGCATCTCGCTCAACATCCGCGATCCGCGCGGGCTGGCGATCGCGAAGCGCCTGATCGCGCAGTCCGATGTGGTGGCGGAGGGATTCTCGCCCGGCGTGCTGGACCGGCTGGGGCTGGGCTACGAGGTGCTGCGCGGGATCCGGCCCGATATCATCTATGTGCAACAATCGGGCATGGGGGCGGCCGGTACCTACGGGCGGATGCGCACGGTGGGGCCGGTGGCGGCGGCGTTCGCCGGACAGTCCGAGATGTCGGGACTGCCGGAGCCGGCGATGCCGGCCGGCTGGGGATATTCGTTCCTGGACTGGATGGGTGCGTACAGCTTCGCGCTGGCGATTCTGGGCGCCCTCTATCACCGCGGGCGGACCGGGCAGGGGCAATGGATCGACGCCTCGCAATGTGAATCCGGGCTGTTTCTGGGCGCGGTGCCGGTGCTGGATCATTCCGCCAACGGGCGGGTGTGGCGGCGCACCGGCAACCGCTCCCCCTATGTTCCGGCCGCGCCGCACGGGGCGTACCCGTGCCTCGGCGAGGATCGCTGGATCGCCATCGCCTGTTTCGATGACGCGGATTTCGCCGCGCTGGACCGGCTGGCCGGGCGCGGTTGGGGGGCGGATGCGCGGTTCGCCTCGCTGGCGGCGCGGCTCGCGCATCAGGACGCGCTGGATGCGGCGGTTGCCGACTGGACCCGCGGGCAGGAGCGCTACGCGCTGATGGCGCGGTTGCAGGAAGCGGGCGTGGCGGCCGGCGTCTGCCAGAACGCCGAGGACCGCTGCGAGCACGATCCGCAGCTGCGCGCGCTGCGCTGGCTGACCGAGGTGACGGGGACAAAGATCGGCACCTGGCCGGTGTATGAGGTGCTGGTGAAACTGTCGGCCACCCCCGCCCATGCCGGCGGGGCGATCGACCGCGGCGCGCCGTGCTACGGGGAGGATACGGAATGGGCGCTGACGACGCTGCTGGGGATGAGTGCCGCCGAGGTGGCGGGGCTGGCGGCGGAGGGGGTGATCTGAGGGGCCTTGCCGGATCAGAAGTGGGAACCTGTCCTGATCCTGGGGGTTGTCGGGGGAGGCTGACGCTTTGGACCGCGGCGATGCCCGGATGAGATGAAGCCGCGTTGAGGCAGATGCTGCTGGGATTGTTGCCGCAGAGCTGGGAATGGGCTATATTACGCTCAGCTTGAGTTATTGTGGCTCTTTAATCTGGAGGGCGAAGAGTGAGTGCTATAGGTGACGCGATTTACGAGGCGCGCATCAAGCGCGAGTGGACCCAGGCCGACTTAGCGAATAGGGTCGGCGTCTCTGGTGCAACGATATCCAATCTGGAAAATGGAAGGGCTGACCCACATAGATACCGGAATGAGCTGCAGAACGGGGCATGTCCCGCTCTCTGTTGAAATTGGCCGCACCGGCGCCGCCAGATTGGGACGCTATGCCACACCGCGGTGACGGTCAACGACCGCTTCGGCGGCGTGCTTTGCGCCATGGGCAGCCAGTGCGGTCTTGAGCGTCGGCAAATGCCGACGCGCCTTGAGGCGCCGGAACCCTTTGGCGGCCTCCAGCATTGCGGCCCCGGTCCAGCGCAACGCCATCGCGGCGTCCCGCCAGTGCTTCACATTGCGGCAGACCCGCCGGATGGTCCCGTTCATGTTCTCAACGATGTTGGTACAGGCCAGGGAACGGCGCAGCGCGGCGGGCAACCCCAGACGATTGACGGTCAGGATTTCATCGAGGCCCTCGAGAATACTGTCCCTCACCCCCGGTGCGTCTTGTTCCAACCGGCGCGCCAGGTTGCGGATCAGCCGTTCGGCCGTGTCCGCGTCGTCCAACTCCCAGGCCTGGCGCAACGTCCGGCGGACCGAAGCGTGCATGGATTTGGGCAAGCGCTCGGCGATGTTGCGCGCCTTATGCACTTGGCAACGTTGGATCGGCACG
>JBMFXF010000108.1:0-10476 GCA_049964515.1 Acetobacteraceae bacterium
CCGGCGGCGGCGAACGGGTGTTTCAGCAGCGCCAGCAGCGGCACCGGCGCCAGCCCGGAGGCGACGGCGCGGGCAAGCAGGCGAAGGAAGCTGGCCGGCGGGGTGTCGGAAAGCCGCTCGCCGGCGCTGTCGTCGGCAACCACCCCGAAGCGAAGGAGCTCGGCCGCGACCCGCCCGGCGAGGCTACGGTCCGGGGTGACCAGGGCGGCGGTGGCGCCGGGCCGCTCCAGCGCGTCGCGCAGGATCAGCGCGATCGCCAGCGCCTCGGCCTGGGTGTCCGCGGCCTCCAGGCGGCACAGCGATGGGTCCGCGACGGGGCCGCCGGGGTCGCGCCAGGTCTCGAGCGCCGCCCCGGGCAGCAGTGCGGTGCGCAGCAGCGCCACCCGCCCCGGCCGGCGGCCGTGGATATCCGGCCAGGGGCGGACATCCGCCCGGGTCGCGCCGAGCCGGCCGAGCAGCGCGCGCAGCCCGGCCTGCGGGTGTTCCGGTCCCAGCGCCTCCCAGGCCGCTTCCGGCAGATCGGTATCGAGGCCGGGCAGCACCACGGCACCCAGCTTCGCCCGGGCGAGCACGCCGGCGAGCCGGGCCACCGCGGGGATAGCGGCGGTGGTGCCGGCCAGCCACACCGGCTCGGTCGGCGGGTCGCGTTCCCAGGCCTCGGCCTGGGCGGCGAGCAGGGCGGCGGACCGCGCCGCCGGGTTGGCCAGACCGAGTTCGGCCAGCAGCGCCGGCCAGCTGGCGGTGACGATGCGCAGGAACGAAACGGTCTGCGCCCAATGCGCGGCGAAGGCGGGATCGGCGGCTTCGGGCAGTCGGGCGGCGAGGTCGATCCCGGCCCGCTCGGCATCGTCCATCAAGGCGGCGAGTTCGGCCGCCAGCGCCCAGGCGCGATCGGCGCTGCGCGGCGCGCCGTAGGCGCCGCCCATGGCGAGGATCAGCCGCGCCAGCAACGCCAGCCGGTAGCTGGGCTCGATCGCCGGCGGCAGGTCGAGCGCGCCGGTGAGCACCAGCGGCGCCTCGTCCAGCGCGCCGAGCGCGGTGATGCGCGGCAGCACCAGCGCCGCCCCGTCGGTGACGCGCAGAAACGCCTCGGCCATGGCGCGGGCGGCGCGGCGGGTGGGCAGCAGGATCATCCCGCTTGCCGCGGCCAGCGGCTCGGCGGTGCCGGCCCGGTCCAGCCAGGCGCGCGCCAGGGTGTCCAGGAACGGGGCGTCCGGCGGGAGGGTGAACAGGTTCATCCGCCGGTCCCGTAGAGATCGGTGGCGCGGCGGCCGTGCAGGAATGCCTCGGTCGCGATCAGGTCCGGCGGGGTGGAGAGGTGGAACCACAGGCCGTCGTGCACCACCGCGCGCAGCCGGCCGGCGGCGAGGGCGCGATCCCACGCCAGGTTCATGCCGACCGGTCCGTCCGGCAGCCCATCCAGCAGGGCGGGGGCGATCAGCTGCACCCCGCCGAACAGGTAAGGGACGGTCTCGCCATGGCGGCGCCGGCGCGGGACGCCCCAGGCATCGAGGGCGAAATCGCCCTGGCCGGTCTCCCCGGCCACCTGCGCGGCACGGATCAGCAGCAGCACCGCGTCGGCCCCGCCGGCGGCGAAGGCGGTGGCGAGCCGGGCCAGCGCCGGGGTGGGGCCGTCCAGCCAGAACGCATCGCCGTTGACGACGTAGAGCGGATCGGCGCCGAGGAAACCGCGCGCGGCGCGCACCCCGCCGGCGGTATCCAGCAGGCTCGGCTCGACGAACAACCGGGTCTCCGGTGGCGCGGTGCGGGCGGCGAGCGCCGCCCGCACCTGCTCGGCCTGCCAATGCGCGTTCACCGCGACCGCGGTGACCCCTGCCGCTTCCAGCCGGTCCAGCGCGTGATCCAGCAGCGACCGCCCGGCCAGGCGCAGCAACGGCTTGGCGGTGGTGGCGGTCAGCGGGCGCATCCGCGTGCCGAGGCCGGCGGCGAGCACCATGGCGCGACGGGGAGCGACCTCGCGCGGCGCCGGGTTGGCGCGCAGCGCGGGCGGGATCCAGCGGTCCAGCGCTGCCGCCAGCGGCGCTACCGCGGGGTGGCCGAGCGCGCGTGCGAGCAGCCCCCAGCTGCGCGGCCCGTGCGCCAGATAGGCGGGGCGGTGGTCGCGCCGGGCCAGGCGCACCCATTGCGCGGAGACGCGCAGGTGCCGCTGGGCGGCGCAGATCGCCGCCGCGCGGGCGAACGCGGCCGGATCGAGCTCCGGCCGCGCCGCCAGCAGCCGCGCGGTGGCGTGGGCGCGGAGCTCGGCCGGCAGATCGCGCCGCGCGTCCTCGGTGAGCGAGACGAGATCGTAGGCGGGATGGCCGATGGCCGCGGACTGGAAATCGAGGATGCCGATCTGTCCCGGCGGTGGCCGGTCGGGCAGCGCGATCAGGTTGCCGGCGAAATAGTCGCGGTGGGTGAAGCCGCGCGGGCCGGCGGCGAGCGGGGCCAGGGTTTCCGCCAGCGCCGCGGTGAGATCGGCGCGGGCCTCGGCCGGCGCGGCGGCGCCGAACACCTCCGGCCACCACCAGTTGAGCAGCGGATCGAGCGTGGCCGCCACCATCGCCGCCGGGTCCCAGGCCGGCAGGTCGGCGGGCGGGGCGGCACGCTGCATCACCACCAGCGCATCCACCGCGGCGTCGAACAGCGGCCCCGGGTCGGCGCCCTGATCCAGCTGCGCCGACAGCAGCGCATCGCCGAGGTCTTCCTCCAGCACCAGCCCGGCGGCGGGATCGGCGGCCAGGATGGCGGGCACCGACAGCCCGAGGCCGGAGAGATGCGCGGCAACGCGCAGGAACGGGCGGACGTCCTCGGGCGGAGGCGCATCCATCAGCACCGCCGGGCGCGGCCCGCCGACCAGGCGCAGGTAGCGGCGGAAGCTGGCGTCCTGGGCCAGCGGCAGGCTGCGGGCGGTGGCGAATCCGGCGCCGGCCAGAAAGGCGGCGATGACGGCGGGGCGGTCGCTCAAAGCCGGTCGTCCCAGCCGGTCAGGGTGATTGCGCGGGTGGTGTCATCCACCGGATCGAGGCGCAGGGTCAGCGCCTCGGCGGGGCGGAACGGGCCGAGCCGGTCCGGCCATTCCACCAGCACGATGTCGGCCAGCGCGTCCTCGAACCCGAGTTCGGCCAGCGCCGCCGGCCCGTCCAGCCGCCAGAGGTCGAAATGATGCACCGGCCCCAGTTTCGTGTCGTAGCTCTGCATCAGGGTGAAGCTGGGGCTCGGCACCTCCAGCGCCGGGTCGCCGGCGGCGGCGCGCAGGAAGGCGCGGGCGAAGGCGGTTTTGCCGGCGCCGAGCGGGCCCTCCAGCAGGATCGCATCGCCCGGCCGGGCGCGGGCGGCGAGGCGGGCGGCGAGCGCTTCGGTGGCGGCGAGGCCGGCGAGTCGCGCGGCCTGGGGCGGCTGGATCATGGGCTTCCGCGGACTCCGGCGGCGTGCAGCATAGGGCCGCCGCGCCGCCGGTCCAGCCGGGTTACGCGGCCTCCGCCTTCAGCACCAACCGTCCCGTGACCTGGCCGGCGCGCAGGCGCATCAGTGCGTCATTGGCCTGCGATTGCGGCACGGTGGCGACCGGGATCGGCGGCAGCTTGCCGTCCTGCGCCAGCTTCACCAGCGCGCGCAGCTCCTTCGGACTGCCGACATAGCTGCCGCGCACGGTCAGCGCGCGGATCGCCATCAGCGGCAGCGGCAGCATGAGCTCGCCGCCGAACAGGCCCACCTGCACCAGCCGCCCGCCCTTGCGCAGCGCGCCGAAGGCGAATTTCGCGGTCTCGGTGCCGTTGACCAGATCCACCACCGCCAGCACAGGTCCGCCGGCCGCGGCCATGATCCGCGTCGCCACGTCCGGCCCGTTGCCGTCCACCACCTGGGTGGCGCCCTCCTTGAGCGCGGCCTGGCGCTTCGTCTCGCTGATGTCCACCACGATGATGTTGCGGTGTTCCAGCGCGCGCAGCACGGCGATGGCGTTCATCCCGAGGCCGCCGGCGCCGACCAGCACGATCGGCTCGTCCGGCGGCAGCGGCATCACCTTCTGGATCGCCGAATAGACGGTGATGCCCGAGCAGGCATAGGTGGCGGCGATCGCCGGATCGAGCACGCCGGGATCGACCAGGTGGCGCGGATGCGGGGCGATGACATGGGTGCCGTAACCGCCGTTCTGATAGACGCCGAGGCTGCGCTGGTTGAGGCACATATTGTCCTCGTCCGACCGGCAGGCCTCGCAGGTGCCGCAGCCGACCCAGGGGAACACGATGCGCAGGTCGCCGGGCTTCACCCCGGTCGCGTCGGGGCCGAGCTTGACCACCCGGCCGACGATTTCATGGCCCATCGCCAGCGGCAGGGTGACGCCGCGATCCTTGAGGGACATCTTCTGTCCGCCGCCGACATCGTAATACCCCTCCCAGATATGCAGGTCGGAGTGGCAGACGCCGCAATGGGTGACTTCCAGCAGGACCTGCGTGCCGGTGGGTTCGGGGGTGGGGAGTTCGATCTCCTGCAGGGGCTTTCCGTTCTCGACCACGGCCCAGGCGCGCATCTTGGATCCTCCGGTTGCGACGGCGGAGGGATAAGGGCAAATCGGCTTTGGGGAAATGGGGGCGCGCGTTCGCGCCCCCGTCCCGGTCAGGCAGCGGGCACGAGGCGCAGCGGCGCGCCCTTGCCGCGGATTTCCGCCTCCTCGAACTCGGCGGCGGTGATGGCGCGGTCCAGCGCGGCGCGCAGGGCGCGGGCCGAGTCGAGCGTGATCTCCACCCCCGCGCGGGCGCCGGCGTCGAGCCCGGTGTTGATGAAATCGAGGGTGATGACGTCACCCTCGGGGGCGTGGCGGGCGTGGTCGTAGGCGACCACGGCGGTGGTAAGCGGGAACCACGCGTCGCCCCGCTTGGCCATGCCGCGTGCCGGGGCGATCTCGATGACGGAGGTGCACATCGCCCGTCTCCGCTACGCCAGGTGCCGGCCGAGGAAGGCGAACACCTTGGACCAGCCGTCCATCGCCTGTTCCGGGCGATAGAGCGGACGGTGCCAGTAGAAGAAGCCGTGGCCGGCGCCGTCGTAACGATGGAACTCGTAGCTCTTGCCGTGCTTCTTCAGCTCGGCCTCGTGCTGGTTCACCTGTTCGGGGCTGGGGGCGCGGTCGTCGTTGCCGAACAGGCCGAGCAGCGGGCAGCAGAGATCGCGGGTCATGTCGATCGGGGCGACGGGGGTTTTCGCGTTGAGCTCGTCCGGCCCCATCACCACGCGCCCGCCCCAGAGTTCCACGCAGGCGTCCACGTCCTTGCGCTGGCAGGCATAGATGAAGGCGTGCCGGCCGCCGGAGCAGGAGCCGAACACGGCGACCTTGCCGTTATGGCTGGGCTGGGCGCGGACCCATTTCACCGCCGCCTCGGTATCGCCCACCATCTGCGCGTCGGCGATGCCGCCCTCGGCGCGGACCTTGGCGGCGACGTCGTCGGGATTGGCCTCGCTGCCGCCTTCGCGGTGGTAGAGGTTGGCGCAAATGGCGAGGTAACCGTGATGGGCGAAGCGGCGGGTGGTTTCGATGTAGAGTTCCGACCAGCCGGGCAGGTGGTGGATCAGCACCACCGCGGGGAACGGGCCGGGGCCGGCGGGTTCGGCGACGTAGGCGGTGATGGGCGTGCCGCCGGCGCCGTGGATGGTGACGTTTTCGCAGGTCATGCCGCGGTAGAAGGACATTTGGGTTTCCTCCCTGAATGAGACCCCCGGGCCGCCAGGCGTGCGGGCGCTGCGCCGGCCGGCCCGGGAGCGGTGCGGGCGCAGTATTCGCCGCAAGGCGCCCGGGTGCAACACGCGGTTTGCCCGGGCTGGCGCGGCTGGCGGGAGGTCCGAGCGCCAGATCAGCAGCGGCCAGGGCCAACGCTTGGCGGGATCGGGAAGCGGGGCTACGGACTGCCCAGGCGGGCCGGTTTTTTGCGTTTGCGCGACTGGGCTGATGGGGAGGAGGGGGTACCCGCGTTCGCAATCGGCAGCTCCGGCAGGTCGGAACTATCGATGAACCGCAACCGGCCGGCGGGAACATAATCGCCGTCGAAATTCATCCAGACCTCGATAATGTCGCCGGTCTGTAACGGCGCAAACCGCAGATTCATCGCCGCCTGGAAATTGTAACCCGAGAAGGCTGTCTGAGCAGGCGGCGGCATGGCGGAAGGCTGGACCGGAAGTTGTTGGATCACGGGGTCTTGTCGCGGCAAGACCACGCGCGCCGAGACCGAAGCGGGAAACCAGTCGAGCGGCCAGCGGGCGATGAGCAGAATCGCAAGGCGATCCAGGGGGGGCGCGCCCGGGGGAAGATAAACGTCGCCCAAGTACTGCCCGATCAAAGTGAACTTGTAACCGAGCTCGAGCCGGATGTCATCGAAAAACAGTGCCAACGCCTGCAGCGAGGACGGGGCGCTCATGATACGGAATAGACGATGGGCGCGCGCGCGTTCGGGGACTCTTCCAACCGGCTGAAGGGCACCCCGGGTTGCAACACCTCGACGTTTCTTGGCCAGGAAGGCTGCCTGGGCGTCCCAAGCTCGATATTCCAGTGCCGCTTGAGCGCCCGGGCAAGCAGCACGGCCGTCGAGATGCGGAGATCGCGATCCGAGCGAAGCTGCCGGCTTACGGCTGCGGCTGAAACGCCCAGCCGTCGCGCCATTTCGCGCGTACTGACCCGTTCCTCCTTCGCGGCCGCCAGCAGCTGCTGTCGGATCGTGCCGAGCACGCGGGCGATTTCCTCCGCTTCCTCGTCGCGGATCGGCGCGGCGACGCCTTCGCCGAGGAGATCGATCAGCTCCGCGTCCAGCGGTTCCGGGTCAGGTGTAGAGGTCTTCGACATCGGTTTTACAGTCGTATTCGGTTGGGAGGAGTCTTGCGAGCAGGCCGACAACACGTTCTCCATACGCGCCATACAGGCTTTGCTTCTTGAGCTCGTCGGCAAGCCCTACGGTGCAGGCGACGAAAATGTCCCGCTTTGCGAAGAACCCGAAGGTCCGCGTATCCCAGGTGCGGAACTCGACGACACAGGAACGCGGCGGTCTCATGCGTCGGAAGATCGGCTCCGAGCCCTCGCCACGCGGGCGTACCAAGCGGAATTTCGGCTCGCCCCGTACGAACGCACTCGCGAGAGCGCCAAGCGCGTCTCGGGGACCCGGCCGGCGCGTGAGGCTGCCCGTCCGGGGCGGCGACGCGGGAAGCGCATTGAACTCCTTGGTCCATCTGGGCGTGACCCATAAAATCCGGCTCGGCGGGGAATGATCGGATAGCGGCCATTGCTCGATCCCTGCCAGCTCGACCATCCTGGACAATGTAAACATATAAGTCAACAAGCCTCAAATGAGGGCGAGATGAATAGGCCGGCGTTTCGGGCCGAGGGTTCCCACCTTACCGGCAGCCCTGTGTCACATCGGACCGCAGACCATATCACAGGCTCTTCGGCGTGCGGGCAGGTAAAAGCGTGATCCGGATCGCTCCTGAAGCCTCAACCGCCCGCGTAGGAACCGGCACTCTCCGCTCGGCCGCAGCGCCGATCGCGCGACGTCAACACGAAGGCCGCTCAATCGCGGCAACCATTCGCGGGTCCCGAGGGCCGAGACCGAACGCGCTGCCCGGCCCTCGCGCTCCCTACCCCAGCCGCTCCACCCCCACCCCCACCGTCGTCGCCCGCCGCAAATCCCGCGCCGCCCCCTCCTCATGCGCGCGCCCCCGGTGCATCGTCACCCGGTTGTCCCAGATCACCAAATCCCCCACCCGCCACTCATGCCGGTAAACGAACCGCCGCGCCGTCGCATGGGCCGTCAGGTCCCACAGCAGCAGCCGCCCGTCCGCCACCGGCCAGCCCACCACATGCGACGCATGGGCGGAAAGATACAGCGTCCGCCGCCCCTCCGCCCCCACCCGCCGCACCAGCGGCTGCGGGGTGGGCGGGTACGCCTCCCGCTCGCCGGCCGGGAACGCGGTGAAGCCGATCTGCGCGCGGGACCAGAACACGTCGTGCTCAACGATCAGTCCCTCGATCGCCGCCTGAACGCCCGGGTCCAGTGCGTCATAGGCAGCGCGCATGTCGGCGAACTCGGTCTCCCCGTTGCCGAACGGGGAGGGCGGCGGCAGCGTCACCGCGTGCAAAAATCCCAGCACCACCGGTTCCGGCATATAGGACGCATCGGTGTGCCACAGCCGATTGCCCAGGCTGTCCAGCCGGCGCCGGTCCTCCAGCGCGCGCACCCGCCCGTCCTCGTCCAGGTTGGAGATGTCGCCGATCTGCGGGATCGCCAGCCGCCGCCGGCCAGGGCGCGCGGCGGAGCGGCCGATCTCCAGCGGGCCGAAACTTGCGGCGAAACCGCGCAGCGCCGCATCGCTCAGGCGCTGTCCACGCAGCACCAGCACGGCATGGGTGCAGACTTCCCCCCACAGCCAGCGCAGCGTCTCGGCCTCCAGGGGGGCGGCGAGGTCCAGGCCTGTCACCTCCGCCGCGAACAGCTTGTGCAGGCGGGTGATCCGCGGGTCCATCCGGCGCGCCTCCCCGGTTGCGGGGCCGGCCGGCCGCCACCCCGCGACGATCTGATCGCGGTTGCGATATTGTCATCCCGCGCGGGCGCCACAAGTGCGATGACAGGCGTGAAGGAGACCCTCATGGATCAGGACCACCCGGCCGTTCCCGCCGACACAACCGCCCGCCCGCCCGGCTGCACCCGCATCGCGCTGGTGCTGCAAGGGGGTGGCGCGCTCGGCGCCTATCAGGCCGGGGTGTACCAGGCCCTGCACGAGGCCGGGATCGAACCCGATTTCGTCGCCGGGGTCTCGATCGGCGCCATCAACGGGGCGATCATCGCCGGCAACCCGCCGGAGGATCGGCTGGACCGGCTGCATCGGTTCTGGGACACCATCACCGCCCGCCCGCTCGGCATCCCCGCCTGGCCGTTCCCGGTGGACGGGGATGAGCCGCGGCGGCTGATGAACACACTGGCCGCGGGCCAGGCCATGATGTTCGGCCAGCCCGGGTTCTTCGTTCCGCAATTTCCCAACCCCTGGTTCAGCCCCCGCGGGGCCGCCACCGCCACCAGCCTCTACGATACCGCGCCGCTGCGGGAGACGCTGCGCGGGCTGGTGGATTTCGAGCTGCTCAACCACAACGCCACCCGCTACGCCGCCGGGGCGGTCGCCATCCGGTCGGGCAATTTCCGGTTCTTCGATACCACCACCGACGCGATCGGGCCCGAGCACGTGATGGCCTCCGGCGCGCTGCCGCCGGCGCTCCCGATGGTCCGCGTCGGCGATGATTGCTACTGGGACGGCGGGCTGATCTCCAACACCCCGCTGCAGCACGTGCTGGACCATGCGGGTGACGCGCGGCTGCTGACCTTCCAGGTGGATCTGTTCTCCTCCCGCGGCCGGCTGCCGCGCGACATGATGGACGTGCTCTCGCGCGAGAAGGACATCCGCTATTCGTCGCGCACGCGGATGGTCACCGACCTATACAAGGAGCGGTTCCACAGCCAGCGGGTGTTGCGCGCGCTGCTCGACAAGGTGCCGGACGAGGCCCTGAGCGCCGAGGAACGGGCGCTGAAATCCAGCTGCGCGCGGCTGCCGGAGATCACCCTGCTGCACCTGATCTACGAGCAGGCGGCCTACGAGGGCCAGGCCAAGGATTACGAGTTCTCCGCCGTTTCGATGCGCGAGCACTGGGCGGCCGGGCTGCGCGATACCAAGGCCACGCTGGCGCACCGGAACTGGATCCGGGTGGCGGATACGCCGGGCGGGATCGCCGTCCATGACGTTCACCGCGCCGAGATGGGGTAGTCCGATGCTGATGCTGCGTGCCGAGGGGCTGAGCAAGGGCTTCACCCTGCATCTCCAGGGAGGGCTCAGGCTCGATGTGCTGTCCGACCTCGCCTTCGAGGTGGCGGCGGGTGAATGCGTGGCGCTGGCGGGCCCCTCCGGGGCCGGCAAATCCAGCCTGCTGCGCTGCCTCTACGGCACCTACCGCGCCGAGGCCGGGCGCATCCTGGTGCGCCATCGCGAGGAGATGGTGGATCTCGCCGCCGCGCCGCCGCGGGTGGTGCTGGATATCCGCGCCGAGACGCTGGGCTATGTCTCGCAGTTCCTGCGCGTGGTGCCGCGGGTGCCGACGCTCGCGGTGGTGGCCGAGGCGGCGGAGGCGCGCGGGGCTGAACCCGCGATCGCCCGGGCCCGCGCCGCGGCGCTGCTGGAACGGCTGGGTATTCCGGCGCGGCTGCATTCGGTGCCGCCGGCCACGTTCTCGGGCGGCGAGCAGCAACGGGTGAACCTGGCGCGCGGCTTCGTCGCCGGGCACCCGATCCTGCTGCTGGACGAACCCACCGCGGCGCTGGACCCGGCCAACCGCGACGCGGTGCTGGGGCTGATCGCCGAGGCGCGGGCGGGCGGCACCGCCATCGTCACCGTGATGCACGACCATGCGGCGCGCGATGTGGTGGCGGACCGGCTGTTCGCGGTGGAACCGGC
>JBMFXF010000109.1:0-10467 GCA_049964515.1 Acetobacteraceae bacterium
GCAATTCGCGCACTACGGCCCCTTGCGGGCCGATCTCGAACAGCAGCCGGGCAGCGGGCAGCGGCAGCTCGCGGTCGAGGTAGCAGTCGTCCAGCGCGCCGATGCGGCGGGTGACGGCGCGGTTGAAGGCGCGTACCGTGGCGATCTGATCCGTATCCATACCTCTGACTTTCGTCAGACGATGCGGCGTGTCAAGCAAGGCTCGCGCGGGTCCGCGGGCGTGATACGATGCACCGACAATCAGGGAGGCGACGATGGCATCCGACTGGCTCGGCCTGCACGATCGCATCGTGGTCATCACCGGCGCCGGCGGCGGTATCGGCCGCGCCACGGCGCTGGCCTTCGCCGCGGCCGGGGCGCGGCCGGTGTTGCTCGACCGCGACCAGGCCGCGGCGGCGGAGACCGCGGCGCTGCTGCCCGGCTCGCCCCTGGTGCAGCGCTGCGACGTGGCCGACCCGGAATCGGTCGCCGCCGCGGCCGATGCCACCGCGCGCCAGCTCGGCCCCTGCGAGGTGCTGGTGAACAACGCCGGCCTGCTGCGCGCCGGCCCGATCGCCAGCCTGACGCTCGAGGCGTGGAACCAGCTGCTGGCGGTCAATCTCACCGGGTATTTCCTGTGCGCCAAGGCGTTCGGCCGGCAGATGCTGGCGCGGAAATCGGGGGCGATCTTGCATGTGGCCTCGATCGCCGGGCGCCATCCGCAGCCCTGGTCGGGGGCGTACTCGGTGAGCAAGGCCGGGGTGGTGATGCTGTCGCAACAACTGGCGCTGGAATGGGGGCCGCAGGGGGTGCGCAGCAACGTGGTCAGCCCCGGGCTGGTGCGCACGCCGATGTCGGAGGCGTTCTACCGGATCCCCGAGGTGGCGGAGCAGCGCGCCGGCGTGGTGCCGCTGCGCCGGGTGGCGACCGCCGCCGACATCGCCGATGCCGCGGTGTTCCTGGCCAGCCCGCGCGCGTCTTACATCAACGGCGAGGATCTGTGCTGCGACGGCGGGTTCGGCCGCACGCTGATGGGGCTGGTGCCGCGCCCGGGCTTCGACGCGCCCGCCGATTAGCCGGCGACCAGCCGCGCCCCTTCGCCCAGCGCCCGCAGCTTGCCGCGTGCCACGTCGCGCGCCATCGGTGCCAGGCCGCAATTGGTGCAGGGGCAGAGCCGCGCCGCCGGCACGTATCGCTTGGCGGCTTCGATCCGCCGCGCCACCGTATCGGCGCTTTCCACCGCGTCGGTGGCGACGTCGATCACGCCCACCAGCACGTCCTTGCCCTCCAGCAGCGACATCAGCTCGGGCGGCACATGGGAGTTGGCAAATTCGAGCGAGATCTGGTCGATCCCGCTCGCGGCCAGGGCGGGAAACACCTGCTCGTATTGCCGCCAGCTTTTGCCCAGGCCCTGCTTCCAGGCAATGTTGGCGGCGATGCCGTAGCCGTAGCAGATATGGACCGCGGTGGTGCAGGAAAGCCCGGCGCGCGCCGCCTCCAGCGCCGCCACGCCCCAGTCGGCGGCGTCTTTCATATAGACGTTGAATGCCGGTTCGTCGAACTGGATGATGTCGATCCCGTCCGCCTCCAGCGCGCGCGCCTCCTGGTTCAAGAGGCCGGCGAAGGCCATCGCCAGTGCCACGCGGTCGCCGTAGTGGCGGTCGGCCAGCGTATCGACCAGGGTCATCGGCCCGGGCAGGGTGAACTTGGTGCGCCGCGTGGTGTGCGCGCGCAGGATCGCCGCCTCGGGATGCGCGCGCCGGTCCAGCGTGACCGGGCCGGTGACCACCGGGCAGTCGGCCTCGTAGCGGTTGTCGCGGATGCCGATGCGTTGCTTGTGGTCGAAATCGATCCCGCCGACATGGGCGAGGAAGCCGTGGACGAAATGCTGGCGTGACTGTTCGCCGTCGGTGACGATGTCGAGCCCGGCATCCTCCTGCTCCTTGATCCACAGCAGGGTGGCATCGCGCTGCGCCTCGGCGAGCGCCGCGCCCTCGGCCCGCCAGCGGGGCCACAGCTTGCCGGTCTCCGCCAGCCAACCGGGCTTGGGCAGGCTGCCGGCGATGGAGGTGGGGAAAATATTACCGGGCATGGCGGAAATCCGGGCTGGTTGCGCGCCGGGCAATGTGCCACGCTTCGCGGCGCGGCGCGAGCGGCGTGAAATTTCCGCCATCATGGCTTGAAATCCCGCCGCCCGGGCCGATCCTCCCACCGTTCCGCTCACCACTCCAAGGGAGATGCCGATGACCCCGTCTTTGTCCCGCCGCGCCCTGCTGTCGGGCCTCGCGCTCGGCGCCGTTGCCGCCCCGCTCGCCGGGGCGGTGACCGCCCAGGCCGCGATGGAGACGATCACCTTCACCGTGCCGCTGACCGGCGCCGCCCAGGTGCCGCCGGTGAAGACCGCCGGCCATGGCAGCGCGCATCTGACCTATGACGAGAAGACCCGCCACATCACCTGGTCGGTGAGCTACGCCGGGCTGTCCAGCCCGGTGACGATGGCCCATTTCCACATGGCGCCCCCCGGCAAGAACGGCAAAGTGGTGCTGTGGCTCACCAAGAAGGGCGCGAAGATCAAGAGCCCCTTCACCGGCTCCGCCACCCTGACCCCGGCCGAGGCGAAGGCGTTCATGGCCGGCGATCTCTACGTCAACGTCCATACCAGGAAGCACCCGGCGGGCGAGCTGCGCGGGCAGATCAAGCCGCCGATGTAACCGGTTTTTTTCTCCCTGGCGGCCCCGCGCCGGATCGGCGATAGAACCCGCCGGATCCGGCCCGGAGGCCCGCCATGACCGACCTCGTTCCCGAAGCCGCGCGCAACATCCGCCTGCTCGGCCAGACCGACAACGACGGCCACGGCGATTGCCTGCAGGTGATGGTGGCGGGCGGCTACGCCTATATCGGCACCCGCACCTCGCGCGGGCTGATCGTCACCGACGTGCGCGACCCGCGGGCGCCCCGGGCGGTCAATTTCCTGCCGATCCACCCCAGTTCGCACTGCCTGCATCTGCAACAGGCCGCGGGGTTGCTGCTGTGCATCGAGGAGTTCGACATGAAGAACTTCCTCACGATGCAGGAATACTACGGCGGGTCGTTCAATCGCGGCGGCTCGACGGGCTACGGCGTCCGCGGGCAGGATTATTCAGCGGGGATGCGGGTCTATGACCTGAAGGACCCGGCCAACCCGCGCCCGATCGGGTTCATGGAGGTGGAGGGGCTGGGGCTGCACCGCATCTGGTGGCCGGGCGGACGCTGGGCCTACGCCTCCGCGCTGCTGGACGGGTTCACCGATCATATCTTCGTCACCATCGACCTTGCCGACCCCACGCAGCCGCGCATCGCCGGACGGTGGTGGATCCAGGGGATGCACGAGGCCGCGGGCGAGACCCCGTCGTGGAAGGGTCGCTACGCGCTGCACCACGCGGTGGTCGCCGACGACATCGCCTACGGCTCCTGGCGCGACGGCGGGCTGACCATCCTGGATGTGGCCGACAAGGCCAACCCGAAGCTGATCGCGCATCGCAACTGGTCGCCCCCGTTCGGCGGCGGGACCCACAGCGCGCTGCCGCTGCACGACCGCGACCTGCTGGTGGTGGCCGACGAATCGGTGGCCAATGTCGGCCAGGAGCAGCTGAAACGCAGCTGGGTGTTCGACATCCGGGAGAAATCCAACCCGGTCTCGATCAGTACTTTCCCGATCCCCGCCGAACGCGACTACCTCGCCCTGGGCGGGCAGTTCGGGCCGCATAACCTGCACGAGAACCGCCCGGGATCGTTCCAGTCCTCGCGCTACATCTTCGCCACCTGGCAGAGTGCGGGGGTGCGGGTGTTCGACCTCGCCGATCCGTTTCGGCCGGAGGAGATCGCCTATTTCGTCCCGCCGATGCCGACGCGCTGGATGGAGCCGCTGCGTGGGCGGGCGAAGATGCGGCACACCGCCGACATCTTCGTCTCCACCGAGGGGCTGATCTACATCACCGACTACGACATGGGGCTCTACATCCTGGAATGGCAGCGCCGCTGACCCAAGGGCTGATCGACCTTCAGGTCAACGGCTACGCCGGCGTCGATTTCAACGATGCCGGGCTGAGCGCGGGCGCGCTGGATCGTGCGCTGGCGGCGATGGCGGCGGATGGCGTCGCCATCTGCCTGCCCACGCTCATCACCGCGGCGCCGGATGCGCTGGCGGCGCGGCTCGGCGCGCTGGACCGGGCGGTGGCGGCGAGCCGGCTGGGGCCGGCGATGGTGCCGGGCTATCACCTGGAAGGTCCGTTCCTGAACCCGGCGCCGGGCTACGCCGGCTGCCACGATGCATGGCACATGCGCGCGCCGGACCTGGCGTTGCTGGCGGCGCTGGAGGCCCCGCTCGCGCGGCCGGTTCTGCTGGTGACACTGGCCCCGGAACTGCCGGGGGCGATGGCGATGATCCGCGCGCTCGCGGCACGCCGCCGGCTGGTCGGCATCGGCCACACCGCGGCGGATGCGGCGACGATCGATGCCGCCGTTGCGGCCGGGGCGGTGCTGTCCACCCATCTCGGCAACGCGCTGCCGTCGCCGCAGCCGAAATTCGCCTCGCCGCTGATGGCGCAGCTGGCCGAGGACCGGCTGACCGCCAGCTTCATCGCCGACGGCATCCATATCCCGCCGGCCGCGCTGCGGGTGCTGCTGCGCGCCAAGGCCGGCCGCGCGATCCTGGTGACCGATGCCACCGCCGCCGCCGCCGCCCCGCCCGGCGCCTACCGACTGGGCGATCTGGCGATCGCGCGTGACGGCGACGGGAAGGTCACGCTTCCGGACAGCGACCGGCTGGCCGGCTCGGCGCTGACCATGGCGGGCGCGCTGCGCAACCTGGTGGCCTGGGGGCTGGCGACCGAAGCGGAGGCGCGGGCGATGGCGCGCGACCGGCCGGCGGCGCTGCTCGCCCGCACCGGGGCCTATTCCAGCGCCGCATAGACGAGGGAACGGAACAGCAGCCGGTAGGTCTCCCGCTGCCCGGGGGCCTGGATCATCAGCACCGCAGCCAGCCGCTCCGCCGGGTCCACCCAGAAGGTGGTGCCGGCGAGCCCGCCCCAGAAATAGCTGCCGACCGAGCCGGGGAAGGGTGCCAGCCCCGGGGCCAGCCGCACCGCGAAGCCGAGGCCGAAGCCGTGGCCGGGCGGCAGCAGATCCTCGGCCGCCGGCAACCCGCCCAGATGATCCGCCGTCATCAGCGCCAGCGTCTTGCGGCCCAGGATGCGCGCGCCGTCCAGCGCGCCCTCGCCCAGCAGCATGGCCAGGAAGCGGCCGTAGTCGGCGGTGCTTGCGACCATCCCACCGCCGCCGGATTCGAAGCGCGGCGGCTCGCGCACCTCGAGCAGGGCGACCGGGGCGCCGCTGTCCGGGTCGGTCGGGAACGCCTCGGCCAGCCGCCCGAGTGCTGCGGCGGGAACGTGAAACCCGGCGTCGGTCATGCCGAGCGGGGCGAGGATGCGGCGGGCGAGGAACGCGCCCAGGGGTTCGCCGGCGATCACCTCGACCACCCGGCCCAGCACGTCGGTGGAGCGGCTGTATTCCCAGTGCGTGCCGGGCGGGTGCAGCAGCGGCAGGCCGGCGAGGGTGACCGCCTGCTCGGCGTTGGTCTGGTTGCGCCGGGCGATGCGGGCGGCGACATAGGCCGCCTGCACCGGTCCGCTGCCGCGGAACTCATAGGTCAGGCCGGAGGTGTGGCGCAGCAGGTCCTGCACCGTGATCGGCCGCGCCGGCGCCGCGCCGGAGGCCAGGCGGACCTCGGCGAATTCGGGGATGAAGCGGGCCACCGGGTCGGAGAGCAGGAAATGCCCTTCCTCCCACAAAGTCATCGCCGCCACCGAGACGATCGGCTTGGTCATCGAGTAGATGCGGAAGATGGCGTCTTCCGGCATCGGCGCGGTGGCGGCGGGGTCGCGCCGGCCGAAGGCGCGCTGCCAGACCGGCACGCCGTCGCGCAGGATCATGCCGACCGCGCCCGGGATATGTCCGGCCTCGATGCGCCGGTGCAGCGCTTCTTCCAGCCGGGCCAGCCCGGGTTTGCTCAGTCCTGCGGCCATCGTGCTGCTCCGTCCCGTGGGTCGGCGGCAGTGTAGCCTGCGGCCGGGCCGGTGCCAGCCCGGGGGGGCGCGCGGAATGGTTGCGTCAGCAGCCGGTCCAGCCGGGATTCGCCGGTGGCGCGGAACAGCGGCAGGCCCAGTTCCATGCCGAGCTGCCCGGCCGCCGGCCGGGCCCGGTAGGTGCCGAAGAGGCGGTCCCACCAGGGCAGGTTGAAGCCGAAATTGCTGTCGGTCTCGGCACGGAGCACCGAATGATGCACGCGGTGCATGTCGGGGGTCACCACCCACAGCCGCAGCACGGCGTCGATCGGCGCCGGCAGCGCGAGGTTGCTGTGGTTGAACATGGCGGTGAAGTTGAGCAGGATCTCGAACAGCAGCACCGCCGCCACCGGGGCGCCGAGCGCCAGCACCACCGCCATCTTGATGAGCATCGACAGCACGATCTCGAGCGGATGGAACCGCGCCCCGGAGGTGACGTCGAGATCGAGATCGGCATGGTGCATCCGGTGCAGCCGCCACAGCGGCGGGACCAGGTGAAACATCACGTGCTGGGCGTAGATCGCGAGGTCCAGCACCAGCATCGCCAGGATCACCTGCGCCCATGATGGCAGGCCGGTGAGCGGCAGCAGGCCCCAGCCGTGCCGCGCGGCGAGCAGGGCGACGCCGATCGCCGCCAGCGGGACGGTCAGACGCACCGCGACGCCGCCGAGCAGGGCGATGCCGAGATTGCCCGGCCAGCGCCACCAGCGCGACAGCGCGCGGGGCCGGCGCGGCCAGCGGGCTTCCAGCAGCGCGAAGACCGCCAGCCCGCCGAACGAGATCCCGGCGCGCAGCAGCGCGGCGTGGCTCAGCAGAAACAAGGTCATGGCATGGCCACCCATTCCAGCAACGGCACCAGCCGCACGCGCACCGAAAGCCGGTGCTGCGCCCCGGCGAGGCGGATGGTGTAGCGTACTCCGCCCGGCCGTGGACCCGGGGGCAAGAGCTGATGGGCCAGTCCGCGCAAACCCGCATCGCAGACGAAGCGGAACGCGAGCGGCCCGCCAGCGACGGTGACGATGTGGTGCAGCCGCAAGGCCGGCGGCAGCCGCGCCCGATCGATCAGGACGCGCCGCACGATCGCCAGCACCGCGCGGTCGCGGCATCCGGGCGGGACCACTTCGCGGCGCAGATAGACGACCGCCGCGCCGGCCAGCAGCAGCGGGACGGCGATGCTTGCAAAGGTGATCGCCCGGCGCATGACGGACACACTTATATAGTAGGGCGTGTCGCGCGTGCAGGGCGTGGCGCCGGCTTGCCCGGACCGCGCGGGAACCTTACGAAAGCCCGTCATCCAGCACCGGGAGCGTCCAGATGAAGCTGCACGAGGTCCGCGTTCACCCCTCCAGGGCGGCGCTGCCGCGCGAGCAGCAGCTCGCGTGGAAGATCGCCGCCGTCGCCGCCGACAAGGTCGCGGTGGAGCGCGAGGTGACGGCGATGATCATCAACCGCATCATCGACAACGCCGCCGTCGCCATCGCCTCGGTCAACCGTGCGGCGCCCACCTCCGCGCGCGGCGCCGCGCTCGGCCATCCGCGCCGCGACGGGGCGCTGGTCTTCGGCGCCCCGCCGCGGGTGCGGGTCAGTCCGGAATGGGCGGCCTGGGCGAACGGCACCGCGGTGCGCGAGCTCGACATGCACGACACCTTCCTCGCCGCCGATTACGCGCATCCCGGCGACAACATCCCGCCCATCCTGGCGGTGGCGCAGACGCTCGGCCGGTCCGGGCGGGAGCTGATCCGCGGCATCGCCACCGGCTACGAGATCCATATCGATCTCGTGCGCGCGATCTGCCTGCACAAGCACAAGATCGACCACATCACCCATCTCGCCGCCGGCCAGGCGGCCGGCATCGGCACGCTGCTGAAGCTGCCGGTCGAGACCATCTACCAGGCGGTGCAGCAGGCGGTGCATGTGAGCGTGACCACCCGCCAGTCCCGCAAGGGCGAGATCAGCTCGTGGAAGGCGTTTGCGCCGGCCCATGCCGGCAAGCTGGCGGTGGAAGCGGTCGATCGCGCGATGCGCGGCGAGGGCGCGCCGAGCCCGATCTATGAAGGCGAGGACAGCCTGATCGCCTGGGTGCTGGACGGGCCGGAGGCGGTCTATCAGGTGCCGCTGCCGGAACCGAACGAGCCCAAGCGCGCCATCCTGGCGAGCTACACCAAGGAACACAGCGCCGAGTACCAGGCCCAGGCGCTGATCGATCTCGCGTTCCGCATGCGCGCGCAGCTGCCCGACCTGTCGCGGGTGAGCCGGATCGTGATCCATACCTCGCACCACACGCATTATGTGATCGGCACCGGCGCCAACGACCCGCAGAAGATGGACCCCAAGGCGTCGCGCGAGACGCTGGATCACTCCATCATGTACATGTTCGCGGTGGCGCTGCAGGACGGGCGCTGGCACCATGTGGACAGCTACGCGCCGAAGCGCGCCGCGCGCCCCGACACGGTGGCGCTGTGGCACAAGATCGAGACCCGCGAGGACCCGGTCTGGACCGCGCGCTACCATGAGACCGATCCCGACAGGCTGGCGTTCGGCGGCCGGGTCGAGATCACCCTCGATGACGGCAGCACCATCACCGACGAGCTCGCGGTGGCGAACGCGCATCCCAACGGCGCGCGCCCGTTCGGCCGCGACGACTACATCCGCAAGTTCCTCACCATGACCGAGGGGCTGATCTCGGCGCGCGAGTCCAACCGGTTCCTGGAACAGGTGCAGGAACTGCCGCGCCTTGCCGCGGGCGAGCTCGGCGCGCTCAACGTCGCCCTGCCCGCCGGGGCGCTGCGCCCGTCCAAGCCCGGCATCTTCTGACCCGCACGGAGACACCGCCATGAGCGAGACCGCCACCCCCAACCGCGCCAAGAAGGCCGTCGCCCTGTCCGGGGTGACCGCCGGCAACACCGCGCTCTGCAGCGTCGGGCGCACCGGCAACGACCTGCACTACCGCGGCTACGACATCCTGGACGTGGCCGAGGCCGCCGAGTTCGAGGAGATCGCCCATCTGCTGATCCACGGCAGCCTGCCCAACGCGGCCGAGCTGCGTGCCTACAAGGCGAAGCTGCGGGCGCTGCGCGGCATCCCCTCGGCGGTGAAGGACGCGCTGGAGTCGCTGCCCGCGGCGGCGCATCCGATGGATGTGATGCGCACCGCGGTCTCGGCGCTGGGCTGCGTGCTGCCGGAGAAGGACGATCACAACCACCCCGGCGCGCGCGACATCGCCGACAAGTTGATCGCCTCGCTCGGCTCCATGCTGCTCTACTGGTACCACTGGGCGCATAACGGGCGGGTGGTGGATGTGGAGACCGAGGACGAGAGCATCGGCGGGCATTTCCTGCATCTGCTGCATGGCGTGCCGCCCTCGGCCAGCCATGTGCGGGCGATGCACACCTCGCTCAATCTTTATGCCGAGCACGAGTTCAACGCCTCCACCTTCGCCTGCCGCGTGGTGGCGGGGACCGGTGCGGACATGCACTCGGCGATCACCGCCGGCATCGGCGCGCTGCGCGGGCCGAAGCATGGCGGGGCCAACGAAGTCGCCTTCGAGATCCAGAAACGCTACGACACGCCGGACGAGGCGGAGGCGGATATCCGCAAGCGGGTGGCGGCGCGCGAGGTCATCATCGGCTTCGGCCACGCGGTCTATACCATCGCCGATCCGCGCAACCGCATCATCCGCGAGGTGGCGCGCCGGCTTTCCGCCGAGGCCGGGTCGATGAAGATGTTCGCCATCGCCGAGCGGATCGAGGCGGTGATGGCCGACGCCAAGAAGATGTTTGCCAATCTCGACTGGTACAGCGCGGTTTCCTACCACATGCTGGGGGTGCCGACGGCGATGTTCACGCCGCTGTTCGTGATCGCGCGCACCACCGGCTGGGCGGCGCATGTGATCGAACAGCGCATCGACGGCAAGATCATCCGCCCCACCGCGAACTATGTCGGACCGGAGGATCAGCGCTTCGTGCCGCTGGAGCAGCGCGGCTGAGAGCCGCCGCGCCGCCGCGCGATGCGGCGGCGCGGCCACGGGCGCGAAAATACTTGCGTGCGCCCCCGACGAATCGATTGCTTTTTGTTGACATCCTGAGGCGACTCGCGGATAGCGGATTCGTCATGCTATCGCACGATTCGCGTGCGCCCGGCATGGTCACCAGAGAAGGACGGTCCATGGACCGCTGCCTCGGCCAGGCACCGATCAGTCGCTCATCCGCCGCACGCTGCCCGTGCGCGACGCGACTCAGGATGTTTCCCGCGCCGGGTCGTCTTTCTGCCGTAACCACAAATCATGGCTTCAACAGGAGATCTACCAGGTGAGCAGCGAGGACAGCGAAGCGACCCGCGCCCAGCCGATGGCGATGCGCGCCGGCGCGAAAAAGAGCGCGGCGAAGAA
>JBMFXF010000110.1:0-10433 GCA_049964515.1 Acetobacteraceae bacterium
GACCAGGGCGACCAGCAGCTCCCGTCCCGACAGGCCGTTTGTCTCGGCGAGCGCCAGGCTGGTCGGGACCACCACCGAGCCGACATGCAGCAACGCCCGCTTGTGGGTATCGTCGTTGTCGGCGGCGTTGACCAACATGCCGTTGGCAAGCGCGGCGAAGGCCGGGTGCGAGGAACTCCCGCGCACGCCGATCACGCCGGCGCCCGGGCGGGCATGGTAGCGCGCGGCGATCTCGCGCGCGACGCGGGCCTTCGCCGGGTCCTCGACCCAGGCCGCGATGGCGCAGCCGATCGCATCGAGCACGACGCGACAGGCCTGGTGGATCACCGCGGGCGGCAGGTCCTCGGCCCGAAGGCCGGCGGTGAACTCGGCGAGCGCTTGCGTGGTCATCCCGGAACGATCTCCCCCGTCGCGCGGACCAGCTGTCCGCGCAGGGCGGAAGGCTAGCCGACCCCCGGCGCGGCCGGAAGGCCGGGTCAGACGTCCAGCAGCATCCGCCGCGGGTCCTCGATCTGCTCCTTGACCCGGACCAGGAACGACACCGCCTCCCGCCCGTCCACCACCCGGTGATCGTAGGACAGCGCCAGATACATCATCGGCCGAATCTCGATCTTCCCGCCCACCGCGACCGGCCGCTCCATCGTCTTGTGCATCCCCAGAATGCCCGACTGCGGCGGGTTCAGGATCGGCGTGGACATCAGCGAGCCATAGACGCCGCCATTGGTGATGCTGAAGGTGCCGCCGGCGAGCTCGTCCAGCTTCAGCGTCCCCTCCCGGGCCCGCTTGCCGAAATCGGCGATGCTGCGCTCGATCTCGGCGAGGCTCATGGCGTCGGCGTCGCGGATCACCGGCACCACCAGCCCGGCGGCGCCGCCGACCGCGATGCCCATGTGGACGTAGTGCTTATAGACCAGGTCCTCGCCGTCGATCTCGGCGTTGACGGCCGGAAACTCCTGCAACGCGCGGACGCAGGCACGGACGAAGAAGCCCATGAAGCCCAGCCGCACGCCGCCGTGCTTCTTCTCGAACGCATCGCGGTATTCGGCGCGCAGCGCCAGCACCGCCGACATGTCCACCTCGTTGAAGGTGGTCAGCATGGCGGCGGTGTTCTGCGCCTCCTTGAGCCGCGCGGCGATGGTCCGCCGCAGCCGGGTCATGCGCACCCGCTCCTCCCGCGCATCCGGCGCGCGCGGCGGCTTCGGCGCCGGGGCCGGCGCGGCCGGAGCGGGGCGGGCGAGGAAATTCAGCACGTCGCCCTTGGTCAGCCGCCCGTCCTTGCCCGAGCCGGCGCCGAGGGCGGCCGCGCTCAGCGCGTGCTCCTCGATCAGCTTCGCCGCCGCCGGCAGCGGGGCGGGGGCTACGGCGGGCGCCGGGGCGGGAGTGGAAGCCGGCGCGGCGGGGCGGGAGACCGGTCCGGGCGGGGCCGGCGGCGGCGCCACCCCGGCCGGGCGGGCGGGCGCGCCGGCTTCCAGCACCCCCAGCACCGCCCCCACCGCCACTTCCGCGCCCTGCTCGGCGCGGATCGCGGCCAGGGTGCCGGCGGCCGGGGCGTTGACCTCCACCGTGACCTTGTCGGTCTCGAGCTCCACCAGCGGCTCGTCGGCGGCCACCGCCTCGCCGGCGGCTTTCAGCCAGCGGGCGACGGTCGCGGTGGTGACGCTCTCGCCCAGGCTGGGGACGGTGATTTCGGTCGCCATGTGCTGTCTCCGATGCCGGTATGACTGATCCTGCGCGCGCCGCCGCCCGCCAACCCGGCGCGCCATGACACCCGCACGAACGGCCGGAGCGATCGGCCATTCGTGCGGGCGGCATTACAACCCGAGCGCGTCGCCGACCAGGGCCGCCTGTTCGGCGAGATGGGTGCGGGCGAGTCCGGTCGCGGGGCTCGCCGCCTCGGCGCGGCCGACATAACGGGGGCGGCGGGATTTATGGCCCTCGAGGCCGCGCAGCACTTTCTCGATCCGCCGATCGACGAAATTCCAGGCGCCCATGTTTTCCGGCTCCTCCTGGCACCAGACCACCGTCGCCGCGGGGTAGGCGGCCAGCACCCGGCCCAGGGTGCGCTCCGGGAACGGATAGAGCTGTTCCAGCCGGATGATGGCGACGTCGTTGACCGCGCGCTCCCGCCGTTGCGCCAGCAGATCGTAATAGACCTTGCCGGTGCAGATCACCACCCGGCGCACCGCCTCCGGCGGCGCGATCGGGTCGATCTCGGGGATGACGAAGCGGAACGCGCTGCCGGTTGCGAATTCGTCGAGCGCGGAGACCGCCAGCTTGTGGCGCAGCAGCGATTTCGGCGTGAAGATCACCAGCGGCTTGCGGAAATTGCGGTGCAGCTGGCGGCGCAGCGCGTGGAAATAATTGGCCGGCGTGGTCAGATTGCAGACGATCATGTTGCGCTCGGCGCAGAGCTGCAGGTACCGCTCCGGCCGGGCCGAGGAATGTTCCGGCCCCTGCCCCTCGTAGCCGTGCGGCAGCAGCAGGGTCAGCCCCGACATGCGCAGCCATTTCGATTCGCCCGAGGCCAGGAACTGGTCGATGATGACCTGCGCGCCGTTGGCGAAATCGCCGAACTGGCCCTCCCACAGCACCAGGGTGCGCGGATCGGCCAGGGTGTAGCCGTATTCGAACCCCAGCACGCCGGCTTCCGACAGCAGGGAGTTGAAAATCTCGATCCGCGCCTGGCCCGGCGCGATGTTGTTCAGCGGCGTGTATTCGTTCTGGTTGTCCTGGTCGATCAGCACCGCATGGCGCTGGCTGAAGGTGCCACGCTGGCAATCCTCCCCCGACAGGCGCACCCGGTGACCTTCCAGCAGCAGGGTGCCGAACGCCAGCGCCTCGCCGGTCGCCCAGTCGATCCCCTCGCCGGTCTCGAGCATCGCCCGCTTGGCCTCGAGCTGGCGGGCGATCTTGGGGTTGACGGCGAATCCCTCCGGCACCCGCGCCAGCGCCGCGCCCACCTCGCGCAGCGTTTCCGGGGCCACCGCGGTCGGCTGCTGGGTGCGTTCGGTGTCGTCATCGGGCTGCGACAGGCCGGCCCAGCGGCCTTCCAGCCAGTCGGCCTTGTTGGGCTTGTAGGATTTGGCCGCGGCATTGGCCGCCTCCAGGGTGGCGGTGTAGTCCGCCGCCATCGCCTCGGCCTCGGCCGCGCTCAGCACGCCGTCGGCGATCAGCCGTTGCGCGTAGAGCGCGCGGGTGGTGGGCTGCGCCGCGATCGCCTTGTACATCAGCGGCTGGGTGAACGCCGGCTCGTCGGTCTCGTTATGGCCGTGGCGGCGGTAGCAGACGATGTCCAGCACCACGTCGCAGCCGAACTCCATGCGGAACTCGGCGGCCATGCGGGCGGCGAACACCACCGCCTCCGGGTCGTCGCCGTTCACGTGCAGGATCGGCGCCTGGATCGATTTCGCAACATCGGTGCAATAGAGGCCGGAGAACGCATGCGCCGGCACGGTGGTGAAACCGATCTGGTTGTTCACCACCACATGCACCGTACCGCCGGTGCGGTAGCCGATCAGCTGGCTCATCGCCAGGGTCTCGTACACCAGCCCCTGGCCGGCGAAGGCGGCATCGCCATGCATCAGGATCGCCATCACCGACCGCCGCGCCTTGATATCCCCCGCCTCGTCCTGGCGGGCGCGGACCTTGCCCACCACCACCGGATCCACCGCCTCCAGATGCGAGGGGTTGGGTTGCAGCGACAGATGCACCGCGCGCCCGGCGATCTCGATATCGGTCGAGGTGCCGAGATGGTATTTCACGTCGCCCGAGCCTTGCACCGAATCCGGCTTGAAGCTCTCGCCGCCGAACTCGGAAAACAGCGCCGTGAGCGGCTTGCGGACGATATTGACCAGGGTGTTCAGCCGCCCGCGATGCGGCATGCCGATGGCGATCTCGGACACGCCCTGCGCGGCGGCGGTGGCGATGATCGCGTGCATCGCCGGGATGGTGACTTCGCCCCCCTCCAGCCCGAACCGCTTGGTGGTGACGTAGCGGCGCTGGCAGAACGCCTCGAAACTGTCGGCCTCGGTCAGCTGTTGCAGGATGGTCTTCCGGGCGGCGGCATCGAAGCCGCCCAGCCAGGGCGCGCCCTCCAGCTTGCGCTGGATCCAGGATTTCTGCCCCGGGTCCTGGATGTGCATGAACTCGACGCCGATATGCCCACAATAGGTGGCGCGCAGGATCGCCACGATCTCGCGCAAGGTGGCGCTCTCGCGGCCGAGCACGTTGTCGATGAAGATCGGCGTGTCGAGATCGGCCTCGGTGAACCCGTAGGTGGCCGGATCGAGCTCGGGATGCGGCTTCGGCGTGCTGAGATGCAGCGGGTCGAGCTGCGCTTCCAGATGCCCGCGCACCCGGTAGCTGCGGATCAGCATCAGCGCGCGCAGGCTGGGGATCACGCTGGCGCGGAGATCTCCGGCGGGCGCGCCAGCAGCGGGCGTGCCAGCAGCAGGCGCGGCGGGCGGCGGCGGCGCGGCGCGGTGCGGCGCCCAGGAGGCGCCGGTGGCGTCCTCGATCACCGCGCGGGTGTCGTCATCGAGTGCTGCGAACAGCGCGGCGAAGGAGGGATCGACCGAGGCGGGATCGACCGCCCAGCGCGCATAGGTTTCACCGAGGAAGGCCGCGTTCGCGCCGGTGACGGCGGAAGCGAGCAGATCGACGCCAGCCATGGTTGGGTCCTTCGCAAGGAAGCGGAAGGCGCCCGGACACGGGTGTGGCCGGGGACGCGGCGGTCAGGTGGCGCAGCGCACGGGGCCGGTCAAGGCACCGGCGGGTAGTCCTCGTCCAGGACCTGCTCCGCGCTGAAGGCAATGCTGGCGGGGTCGGCGGCAAGCGCCTCGCCATGGCGGGCCGCGGCGCGAATGACCTGCCGGCGGACACGCGAGACCTCGTCGGCGACCATCGGCGCGACCTCCCGTTTCAGGCTGGGACTGTCGGCCAGCAGATAGCCGATTTCCCGCCGCTGGGTGTCGAGCGTCGCCTGCCACCCGTCGCGCGGATCGGTGGCGGGCAGCACCGCCAGCTTGAACAGATGTTCCAGGATCACCGCGATCCGCGAGCGCAGCGCGGCGCGTTCCGATCGGCCCAGGGCCTCGATCTCCTCGGCGACGTCCTCCCAGTCGATCGGGTCGGGCGTGTGGGTGCGCATCGTCCCGGCGCGGCGCAGCGCGGCGGCCTGGGCGATGGTCCAGCGGAGGAAATCGACCTCGTGCAGCGGCTTGTTCATCACCGACCGGCTCCGACCCGCGGTACGGAAGCAACGCTGCCCGGGGACAGGTTAAGGAAGCACGAACCTCCGGTCCGGCGCAATCGTACCCCCCCCCCGCTCAGCCCAGCAGCGCCAGCATGGTCGATCCCAGCGCCGCCGGGCTCTCGGAGACCCGGATCCCCGCACCCGCATCGCTTCCATCTTCGCCGCCGCGGTATCCCGCCCGCCGCTGATCACCGCCCCCGCGTGGCCCATCCGCCGCCCCGGCGGGGCGGTGGCGCCGGCGATGAAGCCCACCGTCGGCTTCTTCACCTTCTCCCGCGCCAGGAACTCCGCCGCCTCGATCTCGGACTGCCCGCCGATCTCGCCGATCATCACGATCTGCTTGGTGGCCGGATCGGCCAGGAACATCTCCAGCACCTCGATGAAATCGGTGCCCTTCACCGGATCGCCGCCGATCCCCACGCAGGAACTCTGCCCCAGCCCGGCCGCGGTGGTCTGCGCCACCGCCTCATAGGTCAGGGTGCCCGACCGCGAGACGATGCCGACGGTTCCCGGCTTGTGGATATGCCCCGGCATGATCCCGATCTTGCAGGCCCCGGGGGTGATCACGCCCGGGCAATTCGGCCCGATCAGGCGGGATTTCGAGCCGGTCAGCGCCCGCTTCACCCGCACCATGTCGAGCACCGGAATCCCCTCGGTGATGCAGATCACCAGCGGCACCTCGGCCTCGATCGCTTCCAGGATCGCATCCGCCGCATAGGGCGGCGGCACATAGATCACCGAGGCATCCGCGCCCACCGCCGCGCGCGCCGCCGCCACGGTATCGAACACCGGCAGCCCCAGATGGGTGGAGCCGCCCTTACCCGGGGTCACGCCGCCGGTCATCTTCGTGCCGTAGGCGATCGCCTGCTCGGAATGGAACGTGCCCTGCGCGCCGGTGAAGCCCTGGCAGATCACCCGCGTGTTCGCATCGACCAGAATGGCCATCACGCGGCCTCCTTCACGGCCGCCACCACCTTCTCCGCGGCGTCGGCCAGATTGTCGGCGGCGATGATCGGCAGCCCCGATTGCGCCAGGATCGCCTTGCCCTGCGCCACGTTGGTCCCTTCCAGCCGCACCACCAGCGGCACCGAGAGCTTCACCTCCCGCGCCGCCTTCACCACGCCTTCCGCGATCACGTCGCAGCGCATGATGCCGCCGAAGATATTGACCAGGATCCCTTCCACATGCGGATCGGACAGGATGATCTTGAACGCCGCCGTCACCCGCTCGGCCGTCGCGCTGCCGCCGACATCGAGGAAATTCGCCGGCGCCGCGCCATAGAGTTTGATGATGTCCATGGTCGCCATCGCCAGCCCGGCGCCGTTGACCATGCAGCCGATGGAGCCGTCCAGGGTGATGTAGTTCAGCGCGTGCTTCGCCGCCTCCAGCTCCTTCGGGTCCTCCTCCGCCTCGTCGCGCAGCGCTTCCAGCTCGGCGTGGCGGAACAGCGCGTTGTCGTCGAAGCTGATCTTGGCATCCAGCGCCACCACCGCGCCGGCGCCGGTGACCACCAGCGGGTTGATCTCGACGATGGCGCAGTCCAGCGCCACGAACGCCGCGTACATCGCGGCGACGAACTTGCCGAACGCCCCCGCCTGTGCCGCGCTCAGCCCCAGCCCGAAAGCCAGGCGGCGGGCCTGGAACGGGAAGAACCCGGTCGCCGGGTCCACCGCCACGCGCAGGATCTTCTCCGGGCTGTGCGCGGCGATCTCCTCGATCTCCATGCCGCCCTCGGCCGAGGCGACGATGGTCACGCGCCCCGAGCCGCGATCGACCAGCAACGAGAGATAGAGTTCCCGGGCGATGTCGCAGCCCGCCTCCACATAGACCCGATGCACCTTGCGCCCCGCCGGGCCGGTCTGCTTCGTGACCAGCACGTGGCCCAGCATGGCGGCGGCGGCCTCGCGCACCTCTGCGGCCGAGCGGGCGAGGCGCACGCCCCCCTTCCCGGCGGGATCATCGGCGAAATGTCCGGCGCCGCGCCCGCCGGCGTGGATCTGCGATTTCACCACATAGACCGGGCCGGGCAGCTTCGCCGCCGCTGCCGCCGCCTCGTCGGGCGTCCAGGCGACCTGCCCGTCCAGCACCGCCACGCCATAGCGGCGCAGCAGGTCCTTGGCCTGATATTCATGGATGTTCATGCTGGCCTCAGCCGACCAGCTTCTTCGCGGCCTCGATCAGCTCCTTCACCGCCGCGCAGGATTTGTCGAACGCGGCCTGCTCGTCGGGGTTGAGGGAGATCTCCACCACCCGCTCCACCCCGCCGGCACCGATCACCACCGGCACGCCGATGTAGAGCCCGTCGATCCCGTATTGCCCGGTCAGATAGGCCGCGCAGGGCAGCACCCGCTTCTTGTCGCGCAGATAGCTCTCCGCCATCGCGATCGCCGAGGCCGCCGGCGCGTAGAAGGCCGAGCCGCGCTCGAGCAGCTTGACGATCTCGCCGCCGCCGTTGGCGGTGCGGGTCACGATCGCGTCGATCTTCGCCTGCGTGGTCCAGCCCATCCGGATAAGGTCGGGCACCGGGATGCCGGCCACGGTGGAATAGCGGATCAACGGCACCATCGTATCGCCATGCCCGCCCAGCACGAAGGCGGTGACATCCTCCACCGAGACGTTGAACTCATCGGCCAGGAACAGCCGGAAACGGGAACTGTCCAGCACCCCGGCCATGCCGACCACCCGGTTCGCCGGCAGGCCGGATTTCTCCTTCATCACCCAGACCATCGTATCCAGCGGGTTGGTGACGACGATCACGAAGGCATCCGGGCAATAGGTGCGGATGCCCTGCGCCACCGCCGCGATCACGCCGGCGTTCTTGCCGATCAGGTCGTCGCGCGACATCCCCGGGGTGCGCGGGAAGCCGGCGGTCACGATCACCACGTCGGACCCGGCGATGGCGGCGTAGTCCGACCCGCCGGTCATCATGGCGTCGAACCCCTCCACCGGGCCCGATTGCCGGAGGTCCAGCGCCTTGCCGGCGGCCACACCCCCGAACACGTCGAACAGCACCACATCGCCCAGCTCCTTCAGGCCGATCAGGTGGGCGAGCGTGCCGCCGATATTGCCGGCGCCGATCAGGGCGATCTTGTTGCGGGCCATGGGGACCTCTCGGAGATGTCGGTGGTGCGGGTGCTAACGCATCGGCCCCTCCCGGACAAGCGCGGCGCGCGGCGCCCCCCTGTTCGCGGCGCCGGCACATGCTACATAGCAAGGGCCGGGCACGCCCGGTTCGCGTGGCGCTTTACGGGAACCTCGAGATGCGTGCCCTCCGACCGTGGCTGTGCCTGTTTCCTGCCCTGGCCAGCCTGGCGCTGGCGGGCTGCGCCTCCGCGCCGCCGAAATCCCACCCCGCCGCGCGGGCCGAATACTTGCGCACCGACGACCCGCTGGAACCCACCAACCGGGTGCTCTACAAGGTCAACAACGCGCTGGACGCGGCGCTGCTGCGCCCGGCCGCGGTCGCCTACAAGGACGTGCTGCCGGATCCGGCCCGCACCGGCGTCCATAACGTGCTGACCAACCTGGCCACCCCGATGACGCTCGCCAACGACATGCTCTCCGGCCGGCCGCGGCGGGCGGGAACCAGCTTGATGCGGTTCCTCATCAACACCACGCTGGGCGGGCTCGGCCTGTTCGACGTCGCCGCGAAGCTGGGCTACCCCGCGCATTCCACCGATTTCGGCGAGACCCTGGCGATCTGGGGGGTGCCGGAGGGACCGTATCTCTACCTGCCAGTGTTCGGCCCGTCCGACCCGCGGGACGCGCTGGGCGAGGGGGTGAGCATCGCCGGCGACCCGTTCGGCTGGGTGGGAACCGGCACCGCCGTCACCGCGCTGCGCTGGGGCCGCACCGGGCTGACCGCGCTCGATGCCCGCTCCCGCGTGCTGGGGGAGATCAGCGCGGTGAAGCGGACCGCGCTCGACCCCTATGCCACGTTCCGCAGCCTCTACCGCCAGCACCGGCACGCCGAAATCGCCAAGCTGCGGGCCGCGACCGGCGGCACCGTGCCGGCCTGGTTCCCCGCGCCGCAAGGAACGCATCCATGACCGCTGCCCAAAGCCCGATGCCCACCCGCCGCGCATGTCTGGCCCTGCCCGCCGCGCTGGCGCTGGCCGGAGCCCCGGCGCGGGCCGCCACCGCGCCCGCCAGCTTCATCCGCGAAACCGGGGCAGCGCTGGTACATGTGCTGAACGGCCCCGATCCGGAGGCGGCGAAACGCGCCGCGCTGCAGCAGATCATCGATTCCCGGGTGGATGTGGACGGCATCGCCCGGTTCTGCCTGGGCCGGTTCTGGCATGGCGCCACCCCTTCCCAGCGGCAGGAATACGAGGCGCTGTTCCGCCGCGTGCTGGTGCTGAACGTCACCGCCAAGGTCGGCGCCTACAAGGGCGTCTCGTTCACGATCGGCCGGGTGGTGCGCCGCGCCGAGGGCACCCTGGTCGCCACCACCGTCACCCGCCCCGGCCAGCCGCCGGCCGAGGTGGACTGGCTGGTCAAGCCGGTCGATGGCCACGACCGCATCATCGACGTGGTGGCCGAGGGCACCTCGCTGCGGGTGACGCAGCGGTCCGATTATGCGTCCTACATCACCCGCCATGGCGGGGACGTGGCCGCGCTGATCACCGCGCTGCGCCATCAGGTGGGGGAAGCCGGGTAACCCGGCGGCTGTCGTAGAGCACCATCTCGGTCCCGGCGCGCAGGAACCGCTCGCGCTCCACCATGCCGATCGCGCCCAGCACGGTGCGCGAGGCGACGTTGTCGGCCCGCGCCACCGCGACGATGCGCGCGAGGCCGGCGGTCTCGTGACCGAACATCAGCGCCGCGCCGGCGGCCTCCCGCGCCAGCCCGCGCCCGCGCGCTTCCGGCCACAGCGCGAAGCGGAGCGCCACGCCGCGGCCATCGGCGCGGTCCATCAGCCCGGTGAGGCCGAGAAACGCATCCGAGGCGGCATCGCGGACGGTCCAGATGCCGAAGCCGCGGGCGGCCCAGGCGGCGATGTCCTCGGCCAGTTCCTCGGCGGCGCGGACCGGGCTGCGCACGCCGCCGAGCATGACCGCGAACACCCTGGGGTCCGCTTTCAGGGCGATCAGCGGGGGCAGGTCCGGCCAGGCGACGGGGGTGAGGCGAAGGCGGCCGGTGCGCAGGGTCCAGGCGGGGCTCATGGGGTGGGCGGTAT
>JBMFXF010000111.1:0-10410 GCA_049964515.1 Acetobacteraceae bacterium
GGGAGCGGGTTGAGGACATCCTTCCCATGGCGCGCTTTCTCGCCCGGAAGCTCTCCACCCGCATGGGCCTCATCACCAAGGACTTTTCTGTTGCTGCCGAGCGGCTCATCCAGAGCCACCCCTGGCCGGGCAATGTGCGCGAGCTGGAGAATCTGATGCGCCGGTTGGCCGCGCTGCACCCGGCCGAGACCATCGACGCCGCCGCCATCGAGGCCGAACTCGCCGAGGCGGCGCCGCCGCCCGAACCCGCGGCGGCCGGCGCCGAGCCGCTGTCGCGCGCGGTGGAGCGGCATATCCGCGCCTATCTCGCCGCCCATGACGGCGGCGCGGGACTGACCGATGTCTATGACCGCGTGCTGGCCGAGGTGGAACGCCCGCTGATCCGCCTGACGCTGGCCGCCACCCGCGGCAACCAGATCAAGGCGGCGGCGATGCTGGGGCTGAACCGCAACACCTTGCGCAAGAAGATCCGCGACCTCGAAATCCCGGTGGTACGGGGGCTGATGTGAACCAGGTGCCGCCCCGCGCGGCGCTGGAGCCGGCCGCGCCGCCGGTGACCGCCGGCGCCCGGCCCGGCCGGCTGTCGCGGCTGCTGCTGGGGCCGACCGCCACCGTGCTGCTGGTGATCGCCGCCCTCGGCACCGGCATCGCCACCTTCGTGGTGCTGGCGCACGGGGCCGGGCTGGCGGCCGAACCGGGCGTCGGCGTGGGGCTGGTCTGGGCCAATCTGTCGGTGCTGCTGCTGCTCGGGCTGGTGCTGGCGGGGCGCATCACGCGGGTGGTCACCGAACGCCGCCGCGGCGCCGCCGGCTCGCGGCTGCATGTGCGGCTGGTGCTGCTGTTCTCGGGCGTCGCGGTCGCGCCCTCGATCGTGGTCGCCGGCTTCGCGGTGGCGTTCTTCCACACCGGCATCCAGGCCTGGTTCAACGATCCGGTGCGCACCGCGGTGACCGAATCGTTGCAGGTGGCGCGCGGCTATCTGGAGGAGCACCGCGACAACATCCGCGCTGTGGCGCTCGAGATGGCGGCCGATATCAACCGCTCCGGGCCGCTGATGGCGCTCGATCCGCGCGCCTTCGCCCGCGCGCTCGCCGCCCAGACCACGCTGCGCGGCCTGACCGAGGCGGTGATCTACGATGCCGCGTCCGAGCAGGTGGAGGCCTCGGCGGGGCTGTTCGGTGGGCTCGGCGTCTCGCCGCCGCCGCGCTGGGCCTTGAACGAAGCCCTGCGCGGCGGCGCGGTGGTGCTCGATTCGCGTGACGGCTCGCGGGTGCGCGCGCTGGTGGCGCTCGATTCCTCGCCGCAGATGGTGCTGATGATCGGCCGGCCGGTCGATCCGCAGATCCTGCACTACATGCAGCGCACCGAGCAGGCGGTGGCGGAATACAAGCGGCTGGACGCCAACCGCGGCTGGCTGCAGATCGCCTTCGCCTGGATCTTCGCGATCCTCGCGCTGCTGGTGCTGTCGGCGGCGGTGCTGATCGGGCTGGTGATGGCCAACCAGATCGCGCGTCCGATCGGGCGGTTGATCCTGGCCGCCGAGCGGGTGCGCGCCGGCGATCTCTCGGTGCGGGTGCCGGAGAAGCGGGCCGATGACGAGATCGCCAGCCTCTCGCGCGCGTTCAACCGCATGACCGGCCAGCTCGCGGCCCAGCGCGCCGAGCTGATGGCCGCCTATCGCCAGCTCGACGAACGTCGTCGCTTCACCGAAACGGTGCTGTCGGGCGTCTCCGCCGGGGTGATCGGGCTCGACCCGCAGGGGCGGATCGAACTGCCCAACCGGGCCGCCGAGCAGCTGCTGGGCGCCGATCTGCTGGGTGCGACCGGCCGCCCGCTCTCCGAGCTGGTGCCGGAGTTCGCCCGGCTGCTGGCCGCGGCGATGGCCGCGCCGGAGCGGACCCATGTGGCCGAGGTGGCGCTCGGCCCGCCGTCGCGGCGGCGCACCCTGCTGGTGCGCATCGGCGCCGATCTGTCGGGCGAGCGCGCCGAGGGCTTCGTGGTCACCTTCGACGACATCACCGAGCTGGAGGCGGCGCAGCGCAAGGCCGCCTGGGCCGACGTGGCGCGGCGCATCGCCCATGAGATCAAGAACCCGCTCACGCCGATCCAGCTGGCGGCGGAACGGCTGAAGCGCCGTTTCGGACGCGAGATCACCTCCGATCCCGAGACCTTCGCCCAATGCGCCGAGACGATCGTGCGCCATGTCGGCGATATCGGGCGCATGGTCGATGAGTTCTCGGCCTTCGCGCGGATGCCGCAGCCGGTGATCCGCCCGGAGGATGTCGGGCGCATCGCCCGCGAGGCGCTGGTGCTGCACCGCACCGCCCGCCCGCGCATCACCTGGACCGGCGAGATTCCCGAACCGGGGCCGGTGGCCCCGTGCGACCGGCGGATGCTGCGCCAGGCGCTGTCGAACCTGCTCGCCAACGCGGCCGACGCGGTGGCGATGCGCGCGCGCCCCGAGGCGGCGGGCGAGGGCGCCATCACGCTGCGCGTCGCCGCCGGCGATGGCGCGGTGCGCATCGACGTGATCGACGACGGCATCGGCCTGCCGCAGGAGGATCGCGCGCGTTTGACCGAACCCTATGTCACCCACAAGCCGAAAGGCACCGGTCTCGGGCTTGCGATCGTGAAAAAGATCATGGAAGACCATGGTGGCCGGCTGCTGCTGGAAGACCGGCCGGACGGTCCCGGCGCGATCGCCAGCCTGATCCTGCCGGTGGGGGATCCGCATGGCTGATGACATCCTGATCGTCGATGACGAGCCCGACATCCGCCTGCTGATCGAGGGGATTCTGCGCGACGAGGGCTACGAGACGGTGGGCGCCGGCGATTCCGACGCCGCGCTGGCGGCGTTCCGCGCCCGCCGCCCGGCGCTCGCCATCCTGGACGTGTGGCTGCGCGGTTCGGCGCTGGATGGGCTCGGCATTCTCGCCGCCCTGCACAGCGAGGAGCCGCAGATCCCGGTGGTGATGATCTCCGGGCACGGCACCATCGAGATGGCGGTGCAGGCGATCCAGCACGGCGCCTATGATTTCATCCAGAAGCCGTTCGATTCCGACCGCCTGCTGCTGGTGGTGCGGCGCGCGCTGGAGGCGGCGCGGCTGGCGCGCGAGAACGCCGAGTTGCGCCTGCGCGCCGGACCGGAGACGCAGCTGACCGGCGGGTCCGCCGCGATCGGGGCGGTGCGCGGGCAGATCGAGCGGGTGGCGCCCACCGGCTCGCGGGTGCTGATCCAGGGGCCGGCCGGCTCGGGCAAGGAAGTGGCGGCGCGGATGATCCACGCCCGCTCCCGCCGCGGCGGCGGGCCGTTCGTGGTGCTGAACTGCGCCACCCTGGCCCCGGCGCGGTTCGAGGCGGAGCTGTTCGGCATCGAGGCCGGCGCCGATCCGCTGGCGCAGCCGCGCCGCGCCGGCGTGCTGGAACGCGCCCATGGCGGAACCCTGCTGCTCGACGAGGTGTCCGACATGCCCCTCGAGACCCAGGCACGCATCGTGCGGGTGCTGCAGGACCAGGCGTTCGAGCGGCTGGGTGGGTCGGCGCGGGTGCGGGTGGATGTGCGGGTGCTGGCCGCGACCGCGCGCGATCTGGCCGCCGAGATCGTGGCCGGGCGGTTCCGCGAGGACCTTTATTACCGGCTGGCGGTGGTGCCGCTAAGGCTGCCGCCGCTGCGCGAGCGGCGCGAGGACATTCCCGCCCTGGTCGAGTATTTCATGGCCCGTTCCGCCGAGGCCGGCGGGCTGGCCCCGCGCCCGGTCTCGGCCGACGCGATGACGGCGCTGCAGGCCTATGACTGGCCGGGCAACGTCCGCCAGCTGCGCAACCTGGTGGATTGGCTGCTGATCATGGCTCCGGGTGGGCCGGAGGAGCCGATTCGTCCCGACATGCTGCCGCCGGAGATGGCCGAGGGGGCGCCGTCGCTGCTGGCGACCGATCCCGGGGCCGATGTGATGGCGCTGCCGCTGCGCGAGGCGCGGGATCTGTTCGAGAGCAAATATCTGCACGCGCAGCTGCTGCGCTTCGGCGGCAACATCAGCCGCACCGCGCAATTCGTGGGGATGGAGCGCAGCGCGCTGCACCGCAAGCTGAAGCAGCTGGGGGTGACCGTGGAGGACCGGTGAGCCGGGCGGTGGTTCAGCTCTCGGGCCCGAGGGTGATCGGGATGTCCCGCGGGTCGGGCTGCTCGCCGGTGCCGGGCGCGGTGGCGGCGAGTTCGGCCTCGATCGCGGCCGAGGCGTCGGCGCCGGCTTGCGGTGCGTCATCGCCGTTGTAGCGGCGCGACGGATAGCCGCCCTGCCCGTTGGCTGGCCCGCCAGGCTGGCCGCCGGGCTGGCCGCTGCCCTGCTGCACCTGCTGGGCCTGGTTCATTGCGTTGAGGATGCGGAAATAGTGCTCGGCGTGCTGGAAATACCCTTCCGCGGCGACCCGGTCGCCGCTCGAGGTCGCGTCGCGGCCGAGCTGGAGATATTTCTCGAACAGCTGCTGGGCGGTGCCGCGCACCCGCAGGCCCGGACCGATGCTGTCGAACACGTGGTTGGGGTTGAGCGGGATGCCGCCGTTGGCGCCGCCGCCGCTTTGCGGACGGGGCGGGCCGGAATTGTTGCGATGGCCGCCGCGGCCACGCATGCGCTTGATGTTCATCGCGGACCAGTCACGCTTTCCTGTTGGCGCGGACCGCGGCGAGAGGCGCGGCCGGCGAAGCTTGCAGGGTGGTCGATCACGGTAACCGGGGCGGCGCGCGAGGCGCCCGGTCGGCCCGGCGGCACGGCCCCCGCGCCGCAGCGGCGGGGGTGACCGGGACGGTTCATAGCGCATCCTGGGGGCGTGTCAATGTCGGCGGGCGGGGAGGACACGGGGGGCCGCCGGAGCAAGCGATCAGAATACCCCGAACCCGGCGACAATCCCCCTCGCCGCTAGCCCGACGCCTGCCAGCCCTATCACCGCCACCAGGGTCAGCAGCACGGGTGCCGCGCGAGACCCGACCGCCGGCATCGGCGCCGTGCCCCCCAACAGGGCCGCGAGCAGCCCCCCCAGCGGCAGCAGGTACCGCCCCTGTGCGCCCAGCACCATGGCGCCGCCGACCGGCGTGGCATCCAGATCCATCGCCAGCAGAACCAGCGCCACGCTGCCGATCACCAGCAACAGCCCCCATCCCAGCGCGAGCGCCCGCAGGCGCGGCGCTCCGGGTTCGCGGATCAGGGCGGCGGCGAGCACGGCAGCCCCGATCAGCTCATACGCGCCGATGGGCAGCCCCAGCGTGAGCCAACCGAACGCGCCGATCCAGGAGCGTAGATAAAATGGCCAGAAATGGCGCAGTGCCGCCATCATCGCCCTCAACGTGGCGAGCGGATGGCCCAGCAGGAACCGCAGCTGCCCACCCACATCGGCGCCGGGTTCGAAGGCGATCACGCGCCCCGCGTCCCAGTACAGCCATAGCAGGGTAGTACCCAGCACCACCGTCAGGATGGACCCCAGCGACATCAGCTGGTTGCGCCGTTGTCCTCGCTCCAGCGCCGCCGGCGCGGCAATCAGCAGCAGCGGCAGATAGACCGGTTTGGCAACGCACGCGACCAGGCCAGCCAGCATCGCCGCGGCGACCTCGCCCGGGCGCCAGGTTCCACGCAGCAGGGCGCGCAGCCCGAGCGCGGTCAGCAGGAACGCCCCGCTGATGACCAGCGCGTCCTGCGCGGCCGAAGCGTATTCGTAAACCGCCATCGGCAGCAGGCCGAACGCCAGCGCTGCGGGCCGGCCGAGGGGCATCAGCCCCATCGCGGTCGCCAACACCGTCACCGCGGCCAGGATATTGGCCAGCCGGGCCGCATACAGCAGCCCCAGCGGCCCGAGTCCGATCGCCCGGCCGACCCGGATGCCTACCGCCTGCGGCAGGTAGTCGATCGGCGGATAGGCCGCGGTGTTGGTGAAGTCGAGGAACTCCCGCCGGTTTGGCCGCAGCCGCATCCGCAGCAGCGCCAGGTCCCCGGCGAGCGGCAGCCTGCGCAGCGAACGGGGAGCGAGGATGGCATCGGTGCCGAGGATCCGCCGGGTCAGCCGGGCGAAGGCGCGCGGCTCGATGCCGCCGGCACGGCCCGCATGCACCTCGGCACGCGGCTGGCCCTGGCTCACCTGCCAGGCGCGCTCGAACTGGGCCGGCTCGTCGGGAACCTGGAACGGCGGGGTCAACACCAGCAGGATCAGCCCGGCGGACAATCCGGCGATCAGGCATACCAGAGCGACGAAGCGATGGAACGGCGGGAGCGTGACGGATGATGTGGCAGACACGGCGGCGTGGCACCCTCGGGGCAGGCGGCGTCAGCCTGGCGCGGATCGGGTGACAGCGCGCTTTCAGCCCCGGCTTGACCCCATCCTCGGCGCGTCGCACCTCCGCCTAATGCATGGCTCCGTCCCCGGTTTTCGCCGCCCGGCCCGGCTTGCCGCCCCGCTGGCGGCGCTGGCCGCGCTCACCGCCGTCCGGCTGGTAATGGCGGCCGTGATCCCGCTCTCGCCGGACGAGGCCTACTACTGGGTCTGGTCGCGCATCCCGCAGGCGGGCTACCCGGACCATCCGCCGATGGTGGCCTGGTGGATCCGCTTCGGCACCTGGATCCTCGGCGCGACCCCGCTCGGGGTGCGCCTGGCTGGCCCGATCTCCGGGGTGCTGGGCACGGTCCTGCTGTACCAAGCCGCAGAGTGGCTCTGGCCCGGCCGGCGCGCCGGCCTGACCGCGGCGCTGCTGCTGAACGCCACCCTGATGCTGGGCATCGGCACCGTGGTGATGACCCCCGATACGCCGCTGCTGTTCTTCTGGATCGCCTGCCTGTGGGCGCTGGCCGGGTTCGTGCGCGACCAGAACGGATGGTGGCTGGTGCTGGCCGCGGTGGCCGCCGGCGCTGCCTTCGACAGCAAATACACCGCCGCCTTCCTGGCGTTGGGGGCGGTGGCGTGGCTGACCCTGGTGCCGGCCTACCGGCGGTTCTGGCGCACCGCCGCGCCCTATTGGGCGCTGATGTTCGGCATGCAGGCGGTGGCTCCGGTGATCCGCTGGAACCAGGATCACCACTGGGTCAGCTTTCTGCGCCAGGGGGGGCGACTCACGCATTGGCACCCGGCGGATGCGCCCCGGCTGCTGGTGCAGCTGTTGGCCGCGCAGGCCGGGCTGGCGACCCCGGTGATCGCGCTGCTGTTCGTGGCGGGGCTGGTCTGGGCCGCAAGGCTGACCTGGCGGGTGCGCGACCCGGCGGCGACGCTGCTCGCCGCCATGAGCCTGCCCGCGGCGCTGGTGTTCGTGCAGCACTGCTTCGCCGGGCGGGTGCAGGGGAACTGGCCGGACATCCTGTATCCGGGTGCTGCTCTGGCCGCGGCGGCGCGGGACGGGCGCTGGCGACGGCTGGTGGTGCCGGGCGCGGTGGTCGGGCTGGCGATCACCGCGCTGGTCTATGCGCAGGCGGCGTCCGGGTTCCTCCCCATCCCGCCGGCGCGCGACCCGACCAGCTTCCGGCTGGCCGGCTGGGGTGGGCTGGCGCGGCGGGCGGAGGCGATGGCGCGCGCGCATGGCGCGGGCTACCTCGCCGCCACCGATTACGACGTGGCGGGCGAACTCGCGTTCCACCTGCCGCGCGGCGTGCGGCTGGTGGGCGCCGAGCCGCGCTGGGGGTATTTCGCGCTGCCCCGCCCGGTGGCGGGCATGGGGACCGGGCTGCTGGTGCGCAGCCTGCGCCGCGCCGGGCCGCCGCGCGCGGCCCCTTGGGCCTCGGTGCGGGTGCTGGGGGTGATCTGGCGTCGGCGCGGGCGGGAACTTGTGGAGGGGTACCGGACCTATCTGGTCACCCTGCGCCCGGGGGCGACGGCGGTGCTGCTGCCGCGGGGCGGGTTTGCGGGGACCGGCGGGGCGCCGCCGGGCTGAGAAGGTTTGGCCCCCGGGGCCGGCTTGTCGCCCGGAGCACGCGCTGGCGGTCCGCCTCGGGCAGGATGCCGGCCAGCGGCGAGCAGGACCGCGGCACCTGGCCCTCGGCCGTTATGGCGAGCATGGCCTCGCGCAGCGCCTCCGATCCCTGATCGACCAGCGCTTCCAGCCGGTCCAGCCATGGGCAGGCCGGTCCCGCCGCCCGCCTTGCGGTGGCAAGGTTGGCGCGGATCTTCGGCTCCCAGCGTTCCCAATCCGCGACGGCGCGCGCCAGCGCGGCGGCATTGAGGTGCCACGAACGGTTGTCCTCGGCCGAGAGCGGCGGCGGGTCTGCCTGCATCGGGGTCGGTCCTTTCCGCACGGTTCGCACCCTGCGCCGGTCATCCTTCGCCGCCACGCCGGCATCGGCAAGCCCGGCGCGGTGCATTCACCCCACCAGCACCGCCTTGCCGATCACCGCGCGGTCGATCACCGCGCGCAACGCATCCGCCGCCCGTTCCAGCGGAAACCGGTGCGAGATGCGCGGGCGCAGCTTACCCTCCCCGGCCAGGCGGGCCAGTTCCCTGGCGTTGGCCTCGGCCAGCGCCGGGTTCGCCTCCTGCAGGCCGCCGATCCGCACGCCGATCGCCTCGATCCCCTTGATGAGCAGATAGTTGCTGCGGATATTGGCGGGGCCGCCGCCCAGGAAGCCGAGGATCAGCAGCCGTCCGCCCCAGGCCAGGCAGCGCAGCGATTCCTCGGTGACCGCCGCGCCGATCGGGTCGTAGACGATGTCCACCCCGCGCCCGCCGGTGAGTGATTTCACCGCCTCGATGAACCCGCCGGCATAGGGGATGGCATGATCGGCGCCCTCCTCGAGGCAGGCGGCACGCTTCGCCTCGGTGCCGGCGGTGGCGATCACCCGCGCGCCCATCAGCTTCGCCACCTGGATCGCGGCGATGCCGATGCCGCCGGCGGCGCCGTGGATCAGTACCGTCTCCCCCGCGGCCAGCCGGCCACGCTGCAACAGCGCGTGGTAGGCGGTGGCATGGGCGGCGCGGAACACGCCCGCCTGTTCCAGGGTCAGACCCGGCGGGACCGGCTCGCAGGCCGATTCGGGCACCACCGCGCGCTCGGCGAAGGCACCCAGCCGGTGGCGGCTCATGACCTGATCCCCGGGGCGGAAGCGGTTCACCCCGGCGCCCACCGCCAGCACCGTGCCCGCTGCCTCCGAGCCGGGGATGAACGGCGGCTCGGGGCGGAACTGATAGGTGCCGGCGGCCATCAGCACATCGACATACTGCACCCCGCGGGCGGCGAGGCGCAGCGCGACCTCGCCGGGGCCGGGCGGCGGCGGGTCGGGCACCTCGCGCCAGGCCAGGACCTCGGGGCCGCCGAAGGCTTCGCAGACGATCGCTTTCATCGGTTCTCCTGCTGGCCGGCGGATTACAAATTGCAAATCCGCGATCGGGTGGTTTGAACGAAACGCAATGCGGCGCGAAACTGCGCCGTCAGGGTGGAAGGTAGCATCGGATGCGGCCAGGGGCGAAGCAGCTGCGGCGGGTGCCGGCATTGGCGAAGCTTGCGAACGCGGTGCTGGAGGAGATCGACCTGTTCAGCCGAGTGGTGCGGTTCGAGCGGAACGCCGAGCTGTTCCGCCAGGGCACCGCGCCGGTGGTGCTGTATTTCCTGCTGGACGGGCTGGTGGCGCTGTCCTCGGCGATGCCGGACGGCTCGGTGGCGGTGGTGGATGTGATCCGGCCGGTGGGGGATTTGCTGCTTGCCTCCATCTTCGCCGCGCTGCCGTATCTGCAGACCGCCCATGCGGTGAGCGAGACCGAGCTGATCGCGGTGGAGGCGCCGAAGCTGCGCAGCCTGGCCGAGCGCGAGCCGGCGCTTGGCGCGGCGCTGCTGCGCGCGGTTTCGCGCGAGTCGCGCGGGATGGTGCGGCATGTGCGGGATTTGAAGCTGCGCACCTCGGCGCAGCGGCTGGGGGCCTACCTGCTGGACCAGGTGGACGACCCGCACGCGACGGAGGCCGAGTTCCGGCTGCCGTTCGAGAAGGGATTGCTGGCGGCGAGGCTGGGTTGCCGGCAGGAGAATCTGTCGCGCGCCTTCGCCACCCTGCGCGGGTTCGGGGTGGAGACGCATGGCGGGCTGGTGATCCTGCATGATGTGGCGAAGCTGACCGCGTATGCGGTGCCGGATTATCTGGGGGATCCGGAGCTGGCGAGGCGGGGGCGGTAGCTTCAGCCGAGCGCGTAACCACATCGCGTCGTTTGCGAATTGATAAATGTCTTCCTTCGGGACAGTGGGTTTCGCTATCTTGCACCTTGGAGGTGCAACGGACTGTTCCGATTCAACCGTAGGTTGGTGGCGTCGGCGATGACCAGGGCGTAGCTTTCTCCCGGCCTTGGGAGGGTGAGACCTATGGCAACAAGCCCGGCGTCGATCGGTACGCGAGTGCCTCAGCCCGTCCGCGGGCTTGCATTATTTCGTACGGTTGGTGCGGTCTTCGCGCTCTTTTTTTC
>JBMFXF010000112.1:0-10240 GCA_049964515.1 Acetobacteraceae bacterium
CCAGGGTGGGCGCGTGCCGGTCGGTCAGCCGCTTGGCGGCGCGGAGCGGCCCCACCAACTCCGGCGGCGGCACCAGGTAGCCCAGCCGCAGCCCGGGCGAGAGCGTCTTCGAGACGGTGCCGAGATAGATCACCCGCGCCCCGCCCGGCCGCGCCGCCAGCGGCGGAATCGGCGCGATATCGTAGCGGAACTCGCTGTCGTGGTCGTCCTCCAGCACCCAGGTGTCCCGCGCCGCCGCCCAGTCCAGCAGCGCGGCGCGGCGCCCGGCCGGCAGCACGCCGCCCAGCGGGAACTGGTGCGAGGGCGTCAGATGCACGATCCGCGCCCTGCCGGCCGGCAGCGCCTCGGTCATCAGCCCGTCCGGGTCCACCGGCACCGGCAGCAGGCTGGCCCCGGCGGCGCGGAACACCTCGCGGGCCCGCGCGTAGCCGGGGTCCTCCACCACCGCCGCGGCGCCTTGGTCCAGCGCCAGCCGCGCGCAGAGGTCGATCCCCTGTTGCGAGCCGTTCACCACCACGATCTGCTCCGCCGTGCAGCGCAGCCCGCGGGCGCGCCACAGATAGGCCGCCAGCGCCGCCCGCAGCGCCGGCTGGCCCTCCGCCGCGCCGTAGCCCACCCAGGCGGGGCGCCGCGGCAGCGCCGCGAGCAACGCGCGTTTCCAGGCCAGCAGCGGGAAATCCTCCGCCGCCAGATCGCCGAAGCGGAAATCGGCCAGCGTCGGGCGCGGCGGCTCGGCGGCCTCCGCCGCGGCCAGCCGCGAGCCATAGGCGGACAGCGGCCCCGGCGCCCGCGGCGCGGCTTCCGCCGCCGGCGGGGCGGCGGCGCGCAGCCCCGGCGCCACCACCGCCCGGGCGCCGGGGCGGGAGCGCAGATACCCCTCGGCCAGCAGCTGCTCGTAGGCGGCGGTGACGGTGCCGCGGGAGACCCCGCGCTCGGCCGCCAGCCCACGGGTGGAGGGCAGGCGCGTGCCGGGCGGCAGCGTCCCGGCCAGGATCTGCGCGCGCAGGCCGGCGGCGATCGCCTGCGCCTGGCCGGGGGCGTGCGACAACTGGCTCATCGATTCACCCCGGAACTGGTCATTCCTGCCGGACCAGTTTCGCGCCATCCCAGCCCCGTCCGCAACCCACCGGAGCCGCCAGGATGGACCCGACCCCGCCCCGCTTTCCCGTCACCCCGCGCAACCGGGTCCGCCGCCGCCCGCAGCGTGGCCATTACGATCACGCGACGGTGTACCGGGTGCTGGACGCCGCCATGCTGTGCCACATCGCCTATGCGATCGACGGCCAGCCCTATTGCACCCCGACCGCGTTCTGGCGCGAGGGCGATCGTCTCTACTGGCACGGCTCCTCGGCCAGCCGGATGATCCGCGCCGAGGCGAAGGGGATTCCGGTCTGCCTGACGGTCGCGCATATGGATGCGATCGTGCTGGCCCGTTGCGGGTTCAACCATTCCATCAACTACCGGGCGGTGATGGCGTTCGGTCACGCCGCGCCGGTGACCGGCGATGCGGCGAAGCGGCGGGCGATGGATGCGTTCATCGACCGGTTCTTCCCCGGTCGCGCCGCCGCGCTGCGCGCGCCCACCGCGCAGGAGGTGAAGGCGACCACCATCCTGGGGATGCGGATCGAGGACGCCTCCGCCAAGATCCGCGACGTCGGCGTGCATGACGAGGAGGCGGACTACACCCATCCGGTCTGGGCGGCGCTGATCCCGCTCGCCACGGTGCTCGGCGCGCCCGAGGAATGTCCGCGCCAGCTGCCCGGCGTGACCGCGGCGGGGGGCGGGATGGCGGCCTATCGCGCCGGGCGGCGACTGGACGAGGTGATGGCGGAGACGGCCGTGCTCAAGTCTTCGTGACCGCTTGCCAAGAAAAACCCCCGGGCTTGCGACCGGGGGTCAAGTAAACAGGGAGGCTTCACGTCTGGGAGACGCAGGGACCAATGGCCCCTTTCCGGCCCCGAAGGACCGGAACACTGGCGGGCGAACCCACCGTATCCAGTAGTTGAAAGCTAGGTGCTCCCCGCTTCGTTGTGCAGCGCCAAAACCCGGACGCGGCCATGTCCGGCGCGCATATCGATCCGGATTCGCCGCCGCGATTGACAACCGCCAAGCCCGGGCGCCGGCTCAGAACAGCGAGTAGCCGCCGTCGATCACGAAACTGTCGCCGGTGTGATAGGCCGAGGCCTCGCTCATCAGATACACCGCGATGCCGCCGAAATCCGCCCCCGCGCCCCAGCGCCGCATCGGGATGCGCGGCATCACGTTGCCGGCGAATTTCGGGTTGCCGACGGCATTCGCGGTCATGTCGGTCTCGATCCATCCGGGCAGGATGGCGTGGGCGCGGATGCGGTGGCGGGCGAACTCGACAGCGAGGGCCCGGACCATCGAGATCATGCCGCCCTTGGTCGCGGCGTAATGTTCCGACCGCGGCGAGCCCTCCACCGCCGCCAGCGAGGCGGTGCCCACCAACACCCCCCCGCCGCCGCGTTCAACCATGTGCCGGGCCGCGGCGCGGAACGTGTAGAACGCGCCGTGCAGATTGACCCGCAGCACGCGGTTCCATTCCTCGGTGCTCATATCGAGGAAGGACCGCTGGCCGCGCCCGCTGACCCCGGCATTGGCGAAGCACCCGTCCACCCGGCCCAGCTCGGCCAGCGTGCGCGCGAAGGCCGCATTTACCGCCGCCTCCTCGCCCACGTCGCAGGTCAGCGCCAGCACGCGCCGGCCGGTGGCCGCCAGCGTCGCCCGCGCCGCCTCGTTCTTGGCCGGGTTGGTGCCCCAGATCGCCACATCGGCGCCGGCCTCGGCCAGCATCCGCGCCATCCCCAGCCCGATGCCGGAGTTGCCCCCGGTGACCAGCGCCACCTTGCCCGCAAGGTCGAACGGATTTGCCATCGCCTCAGGCCCCCAGCCGGTAGAACCGGGTCGCGGTGCCAGAGAACAGCGCCGCCTTCTCCGCCTCCGAGGCGCCGGTGGCCAGGCGCTTGAAGCTGTTCCAGCACACCGCGTAGCTGTAGGACCCCTTGTCCACCGGGAAATTGCTCTCGAACATGCAGCGATCGGCGCCGAACAGCTCGATGGTGGTCTCGATATACGGTTTCCACGCCGCCGCCAGGGCTTCCGACGACGGGGGCTCGGCGCCGTTCTCGAAGCCGTAGCCGTTGATGCGCATCCCGAGCCCGCCCAGCTTCACATACACGTTGGGGCAGGTGGCCAGCTCCGCCATCGACGCCCGCCAGGCCGGGAACACCTCCGCCGCCTTGCCGGCGAACCGGCCGATGCCGAGCGGCCCGCCGACATGGTCCAGCACCATCCGCGCCGCCGGGAAGGCGCGCGCCAGCGCGGTGAGTTCCGGGATCTGCGGGTGATACAGCCACGCATCGTAGCTCAGCCCCATCGCCGCCAGCCGGGCGAAGCCCTCGCGGAATGCCGCGGTGCCCATCAGCTCGGCCGGCGCCGGGTTGCCGGGGTTCAGCATGACCGGGTCGGAATCCCAGGCGGTGATGTGGCGGATGCCGCGGAACCGCCCGCCGCCGGCGGCCAGATGCGCCGTCAGCACCGCCTCCACCCGCGCCCCCAGCGCCAGATTGGCGTGCCCGACGATGCCCGCGCACATCCGCGAGGGACCATAGAGACCGGATGCGCTCATCGCGGCGACGCCGTTGACGAACTCGGTCTCGCCCACCGGACGCAACGCCTCCGGCCCGCCGGCGCGGTGGAACGCGCGCGCCTGCACGAACACGGTATGGGTGATGTTGTGCCCGGCGTTGATGTCGGCCAGCAGGTCATCGTGCAGATAGCGCCAGCCGCCGCGGTCCCACAGATGGTGATGCGGATCGACGATCGGCAGGCCGGGCTCGATGATCGGCTCCACCCGGCGCGCCAGCCAGGCGCGGCGGACTTCCAGGTAGTGGGACTGGGTGCTGCTCATGTGACGTTCCCCGTTGCGCCGCCTATGCTAGGCCCGCCCCGCCCCAGGCTCCAAGAGGACCGCCATGCCCGCGCCCGAGACCATCCCGTACCCCGACGCCGTGCTCCGCCGCATCCTGTCCACCACGCGGGTGATCGCGCTGGTGGGGGCATCGTCGAACTGGAACCGGCCAAGTTATTTCGTGATGAAATACCTCCAGGGCAAGGGCTACCGGGTGATCCCGGTCAACCCCGGCCTCGCCGGCCAGGAGCTGCTGGGCGAGCGCGTCTATGCCTCCCTCCGCGACATCCCGGAGCGGATCGACATGGTCGATATCTTCCGCGCCTCCGACCAGGTGGGACCGATCGTGGAGGACGCGATCGCGATCGGCGCGCGGGTGGTGTGGATGCAGCTCGGCGTGCGCAACGATGCCGCCGCGGCGCGGGCCGAGGCGGCCGGGCTCGAGGTGGTGATGAACCGCTGCCCGAAGATCGAGTTCGGGCGGCTCGGCGGCGAGCTCTCCTGGTCGGGGGTGAACACCGGCATCATCCGCAACCAGCCGGCCGAACCGCCCACCGCCCGCCGCCCGCGGGCGGAGGCGCCGCCCGCCGCCAATGTCAGCTACGGGTTCGAGACCCGCGCCGTCCATGCCGGCGCCGCGCCCGACCCCACCACCGGCGCCCGCATCACCCCGATCTACCAGACCGCCGCTTATGTGTTCGACAGCGCCGATCACGCCGCCTCGCTGTTCAACCTGCACACATTCGGTTACATCTACAACCGGCTGACCAACCCCACGGTCGCGGTGCTGGAGGAACGTGTCGCCAGCCTCGAGGGCGGGCGCGCCGCGCTGGCCGCCGCCTCCGGCCACGCCGCGCAGTTCCTGGTGTTCCAGACCCTGCTGGAACCGGGCGACGAGTTCCTGGCCTCGCGGAACCTCTACGGCGGCTCGCTCACCCAGTTCGGGCTGTCATTCAAGAAGCTCGGCTGGACCTGCCATTTCGTCGATCCGCGCGAGCCGGAGAATTTCCGCGCCGCGCTCACCCCGCGCTGCAAGGCGATCTTCGTGGAAAGCCTCGCCAACCCGGGCGGCGTGATCGTCGATCTGGAAGCGATCGCGCGCGTCGCGCATGACGCCGGCATTCCGCTGATCGTCGATAACACGCTGGCCACGCCCTATCTGTGCCGGCCGATCGAGCACGGCGCCGACATCGTCACTCACTCCACCACCAAGTTCCTCGACGGCCACGGCAATTCGCTGGGCGGGATCATCGTCGAATCCGGCCGCTTCGACTGGGCCGCGGGCGGCCGCTTCCCCTCCCTCACCGAACCCGAGCCGGCCTATCACGGCCTGCGCTTCTACGAGAATTTCGGCGATTTCGCCTTCACCACCAAGGCGCGCGCGGTGGGGTTGCGCGATTTCGGCCCCACCATGGCGCCGATGAACGCCTTCCTCACCATCACCGGCATCGAAACCCTGCATGTGCGGATGGAACGCCACTGCGCCAACGCGCTGGCGGTGGCGCGGCATCTGGCGGCGCATCCGGCGGTGGCCTGGGTGTCCTATGCCGGCCTGCCGGACAGCCCGTTCCATGCGCTGGCGCAACGCTACCTGCCGCGCGGCGCGGGGGCGGTGTTCACCTTCGGGGTGAAGGGCGGCTACGCGGCCGGGGTGCGGCTGGTGGAGCGGGTGCGGCTGTTCTCGCATCTGGCGAATATCGGCGACACCCGCAGCCTGATCCTGCACCCGGCCTCCACCACGCATCGGCAGCTGTCGGACGAGCAGCGGGAAGCGGCCGGAGCCGGCGCGGAGGTGATCCGGCTGTCCATCGGGTTGGAAACGGCGGCGGATCTGATTGCGGATCTCGACCAGGCGCTGGCCGCATGAACGCCGCTCAGCGCCCCTTGAAGCGCGGCTTGCGCTTCTCGTTGAAGGCGGCGATCCCTTCCAGCCGGTCCTCGGTATCGATCAGGCGGTTGTACGCCTCGATCTCGTAGGCCAGCCCGCGGCGCAGATCCATCTGCATCCCATGGCGGATGGATTTCTTCGCCTGCCGCACCGAAAGCGGCGCGTTCTCGCAGATCGCCTCGGCGGTCGCCAGCACCTCGGTCATCAAGGTGCCGGGTTCGCACAGCTGGTTCACCACCCCCCAGGCCAGCGCCTGCTCGGCCGAGAACGGGCGGCCGGTCAGGATGATCTCCTTCGCCCGCCGCTCCCCCACCACCCGCGGCAGGGTCTGGGTGCCGCCGCCGCCGGGCATGATGCCGCGGGTCACCTCGGTCAGCGCGAACCTTGCGCCGCGCACGGCATAGGCGAAATCGCACACCAGCACGGATTCCAGCCCCCCGGCGTAGGCGTGGCCGTTCACCGCCGCGATCACCGGGACCGGAACCTCCAGCAGCGCGTCCCGCCCGCGCTCGAAAATCTCGTGCTGGTGCTCCCACTCCGCGCGGCTCATGCCGTCGCGTTCCTTGAGGTCGGCGCCGGCGCAGAAGATGCGGTCCCCGGCCCCGGTCAACACCACGCAGCGAATCTCCCCGGGGTCCTCGATCAGCCCGGACCACAGCGCCAGCAGTTCGCGGCCCATCGCGGTGTTGCGGGCGTTGCCCACTTCGGGGCGGTTCATCGTCACCACCAGCAGATGCGGGCGCGGGGTCTCGACCAGGATCGTCTCGGTCATTCAGCGCGGCTCCAGAACCGGGTGCGGGCCATCGAGCAGGCGGTGGCGGGCGAGAATGGCCTCGCGGATCAGCCGGCGCATGATCTTGCCCTGCGGGTTGCGCGGCAATTCGGCCATCATGACGAACGCCCGTGGGTGCTTGTAGCGGGCGAGACCGGCCAGCGCCGCCCGGGCGCGGTCGGGCCAAGCGGCATCGTCGGTCTCGGCCACCGCCACGATCACCTCGCCCCAGTATTCCGACGGCAGGGCGACGATCGCCACCGCCGCGGTCCCCGCGGTGCCGGCGAGTTCACGCTCGATCTCGTCGGGATGAATCTTGTAGCCGCCGGATTTCACCACGTCGGCCAGCCGCCCGACCAGATGCAGCCGCCCCTCCGGGTCGATCCGGCCCAGATCGCCGGTGGCGTGGAACCCGTCGGCGGGCAGCGGGTGGAAGCCGGTGGCGTCGATATGCCCCGCCGACATGTGCCGCCCGCGCAGATGCACCTCGCCCACCGCGCCCGGCGCCAGCACCGCGCCGGTCTCGTCGCGCAGCGCGATCTCCACCCCCGCCGCGGGCCAGCCGACGCAGACCCCTTCGCCCGCGGGTGCGGCGTAGTAGGCGTCGAGCGCCCGCGGCGGCAGCACGGTGATCGGGTTGACGATCTCGGACTTGCCGTAGGTGACCCGCACCACCGGGCCGAACACCGCGCGCGCCTTGGCATAGAGTGCCGGCAGCAGCGGCGCGGTGCCGCAGAAGATGCAGGCAAGCCCGGGGATGCGCTCGCCCTCGAGCGCGCCGAGCAGCTTCGCCATCACGGTGGGCGGGGCAAACAGATGATCGACCCCGCCGCCGCGCAGCAGCGGCAGGGCGCAATCCAGATCCACCCCGTCGAGCAGTACCACCCCGGCGCCGCGGTCGTGGAAGGCGTGGGTGATGAGCCCGGCGCCGTGGATGAACGGGGTCATCAGCAGCACCCGGCTGCCCGGCCCCGGCATCGGCGCCAGATGCGCGCGTTGCAGCACATTGGCGAGCCAGCGCGCGGCATGGGTGGTGACGATCGCCCTCGGCCGCCCGGTGGTGCCGGAGGTGAACCCGATCTTCGCCCAGGCCTCCCCGGGCACCGGCCCCAGCGCGGCCGGGTCGCCTGGCTGCTCCGCGACCTCCTCCACCAGGATCACCTCGGCCCCCAGGGCGCGGAACGAGGCCGCCTGCGCGGCCGAGGTAATGACCAACCGGGTCCCGGTGAGTTCGAGGCAGTAGCGCCGTTCCGCCTCGGTCAGCCCGGCGTTGAGGCCGACTTCGGCGGCGCCGGCCAGCCGCAGCGCGTTGGTGGCCCAGACGGCGGGGATGGAGTTCGGCAGCGACAGCCCCACGCATTGACCGGGGCTGACGCCGGCGGCGCGCAGATCGAGCGCCAGCCGCGCCGACCTTCCGGCCAGCGCGGCCAGGCCGATCGCGCGCGTGCCGTCATGGACCGCCTCGGCGTCGCCGAACTCGGCCACCGTGGCGGCAAGGTCGCTGCCCCACGGAATGACCTCCAGCGTCACCCTTCGCCCACCACCGGGTTGCGCAGCACGCCCACCGCCGAGATCTCGACCTCGACCGTGTCCCCCGGCTTCATCCACAGCGGCGGCTTACGATAGGCGCCGACCCCGCCGGTGGTGCCGGTCACGATCACGTCGCCTGCTTCGAGCTGGGTGAAGGTGGTGATGTATGCGATCAGGGTCGGGATATCGAAGCAGAGGTCATCGATCGTGGCGTGCTGCACCTCCTCGCCGTTCAGCCGGGTGATGAGATGCGACTTGGTGATGTCGCCCGCCTCCTCGGCGGTGACCATCCACGGGCCGAAGGCGCCGGAGTGATAGAAATTCTTGCCCGGGGTGAACTGCGCGGAGTGGCGCTGGAACTCCCGCACCGAGCCCTCGTTGTAGCAGGCGTAGCCGGCGATCACCTTGCCCACGTCGGCCTTGGCGACGTGCCGGCAGCTTGTGCCGATCACCACTGCGAGCTCGCCCTCGTAATCGAAGGTCTCGGAGGCCCTGGGGCGCAGCATCGGCTCGCCGTGGCCGACCTGGGAATTGGCGAAGCGGGCGAAGATGATCGGTTTCGGCGGCGGCTCCCGCCCGCCTTCCTTGATATGCGTCATGTAGTTGAGGCCGACGCAGATGATCTTGTCGGGGTCGGGTACCACCGGCAGGTGGCGGATCTCGGACAGGCGGTAGTCCGGATGGGCGGCGGCGCGCTCGGCGAGCGAGGTCATCGCCCACAGCGCGTGCTTCAGACCGGGCGCCAGATGGCCGCAGTCGATCACGCCCTCGTTCTTGACGATGCCCCAGCTCGGCGAGCCGTCGGGGCGGCGGAAGCTCATCAGTTTCATGGCGGGTCTCCTCTCCAGGCTGGGCTATCCGTAAGCCCGGAGCGGAGACCGGTCCAGTACGCCGGCTCAGCCGCCGCCCAGCAGCGGCAACATGCTGCGCTGGCCGACCCCGAACCCGCCGGCCGCGGTCGCCAGCGACCCCACATCCGCCCCGCTGAGGCGCAACTCGGCATCCCGCCCGCAGTCCGACCGCGCGCTGGTCGGGCCGGCCCCGGCCCAATGCACCAGGTAGCCGTGCCGCCGCCCCGGCTGCACTGCCTCCACGATCAGGCTTCCGCCCGCGGCGCGCAGCCGCGCCGAGTTCAGCACGCAGTAGGCGCCGGTATTGGCCCGCCGTGCCGGGAACCGCACCACCGGCGCCAGCACCGGGCGGGCGCCGGTGAAGCTGACGATTGAACCCACCGGCGGCCCCCAGTTGTTGGCGGCGATCGCCATCCGCACCAGGGTCACCATCGCGACCCCGAGCGCCAGCACCAGGCCGAAAGCCCAGAGCGGGGTCGATGTGGTGTTCGGTCCGTGTCTCGTCTGCATGGTCGGTCCATCTCGCGCGGGCCCGGGCCCGCCTCGGCGCGGGGGCAATGCGGGCGGAGGGGCTAAGAAAATCTTACCGGACCGGTCGAAAAACCGACCCGGAACGATCGCCTGCGACCGCGGAGAGGAAACCAGACACCTCCGCCCGGGTCGGCAGCGACGGCTGCGCTCCTGGACGGGTGACAGATAGGGCGGCGGCGGCGGCGGCGAAACCCAGCGCTTCGTCAATCCTGCTTCCCGCCGCCAGCATTGCCGCGAGCGCGCCGAGGAAGGCATCGCCGGCCCCGGTGGTGTCCACCGCGCGGGCCGGCACCGGGGCGATGCGCCGCGGCCCGGCGGCGTCGGCATAGACCGCACCGGCCGCGCCGAGGGTCACCAGCGCCGCCCGGGCGCCGCGGGCGCGCAGCGCCACCGCCGCCGCCTCGGTCTCGTTCGGCGCGATCAGATCGAGCGCCCCCCATAAATCTTCCGGCACCGGGGCGGCCGGGGCGGGGTTGAGCAGCACGAACCAGCCGCGCGCCGCCGCCGCCCGCGCCGCGTGGGCCACCGCGTCCAGGGGAATCTCGTGCTGCAACAGCAGAATGCCCGGCTCCATCGCGGCCAGGGCGCGGTCGATCGCGGCCGGCTCCACCGCCGCGTTGGCCCCCGGCGCCACCACGATCTGATTGGCGCCGGCGTCGTCCACCGCGATCAGCGCGATCCCGGACGGGCCGGGCACGTGGGCGAGATGGGTGAGATCGATCCCCTCCGCCGCCAGC
>JBMFXF010000113.1:0-10238 GCA_049964515.1 Acetobacteraceae bacterium
CACCGGCGGCAGCGCCTGCCCCACTTCGCCGGCGCCAAGCCGCAGGAGCCCGTGCCCGCTGCCGCGAGCGAACGCCTCGCACAAGCGGGTTACCACTTGCGTCTCGAACGCCGGAGCCTCCGTCCCCGCCTCGGTCACGAGATGGCCGTTGGGGGTGAGGCGCAGGCCGAGGCGGGAGACAGAGGTGCCGGAACCGTCCATTTTCACCCACGAGGTCAGCGCGACGACTCCGATCCGTCCCGCTCCATCGGCCGGAGTTAGCCGATCTTGTTCAGGACATGCCAGTGGGTTCTTTGTTGACCCTGGGGGGATGGACCCAGGCCAGTGGGCACGCGACTTCCCCCGCGGCGTTCTGAGGGTGATCCCTCCGTGATCGCGATATGGTGCGGCGGCGGGGTTTCCGCCGGGCCGGGGGAGCCCGGAATCACCGATCAGCCGCCGCCCCGACCGCCTCCGTATCCGTCGCCAGATCGGGCGCGGCGAAATCCCACAGCCGCGGCGGATCGTGCAGCACCACACGCGCCCCGTGCGTCTCCACCCCGAGGGCACGCAGCACGGCGAAAGCGCGCGACAGATTCGCCGGGCGGCAGCCGAGCCGCGCGGCCAGTAGCGCCTTGTCGAACGGCAGGCGCAGCGCCACCGGCGCCGCCGCCCCCGCGGGCGCCTGTTGCAGGAGATAATATGCCAGCCGCTGCGGCAGCGAGCGCAGCTTCAGATCGCGCACCTGCAGCACCATCGCCCGGAAATCCCGGGCAACCGCGCGCGCCAGCGCCATGCCCAGCGCCGGGCGGGTGGCGGCCAGCGCGCAAAGTTCCGCCGCCGGCAGGCGCAGCAGCCGCGCCGGCGTTACCGCTCGCGCGGTCATCAGATAGGCCCGCCCGGTCAGCACCGCGGCCAGGATGAACCGCCCGCCCGGGCGCACCACGTCCACCACCGCGGCCGAGCCGTCGGCAGCGCGGCCCGAGAGGCTCACCTGCCCGGACAGCAGCAGATGCAGCGCGATGGGCGGTTTGCCCTCGCGGCACAGCACCGTGCCTGCCGCCACCTCCAGCGGTCCGGCGACGGCGGCGAGCGCGGCCAATATTTCATCGGGTAGGCCGCGCAGCATCGGCATTCCGGCAAGCGCGGCGGCAATGCCGTCGGGTCCACTCATCGGGCCCGCCCCGCCGCAGCGAAGCATCGGCGGAGCCGATCCTTGGATTGTTCTTTCCTGAGCTTGAAATTTCCAAAAGGAAATTTTCGTTTCCGGCCGCGGGCTTGATCCACATCAACGCTCCTCGCGCCGATCCGTCGTTCCTCCCGCCCTGGACGCACACCGCCGTGCAAGGTGGAGCAAGCCAGGAGACCGCGATGAACCAGAGCCTTGCGATGAAACCGGATGCCGCTGCACGACTCGGGCTGCGTGGCTCGCCCCGCCAGGGCCTGGTCATGGGCACGTGGGGCTTCTTCATCGGCTTTGCCGCCGTGGCGCTCTACGGGCCCGCCGCGCATGCGTTCCAGCTCTCGATGCATCTCTCGCCGGCGCTGGTCGGGCTGCTGGTGGCGGCGCCGCAGCTCACCGGATCCCTGCTGCGCATCCCGTTCGGCGCCTGGGTCGATAAATCCGGCGGGCGGCTGCCGATGCTGACCTTGTTCGGCATGTCGATCGTGGGGATGTGGGGGCTGGTGTTCATCCTGGTCACCGCGCCCGGCGCGGGGCCGGGGATCTATCCGCTGGTGATCCTGTTCGGCTTCATGAGCGGCTGCGGCGTGGCCAGCTTCTCGGTGGGTATCCCGCAGGTGTCGTATTGGTTTCCGCGCAATCGGCAGGGCACCGCGCTCGGCATCTATGGCGGCGTCGGCAATCTGGCGCCGGGTCTGTTCACCCTGGCGCTGCCGTTCGCGATCGCCGCGCTGGGGCTGGCCGGCTCCTACCTCGCCTGGCTTGCCTTCCTGCTGATCGGCACCGGCATCTATGGCTGGCTCGCGCTCGACGCCCCGTATTTCCAGTTGCGCGCGCGCGGCGAGAGCGTGGAACGGGCGCAGGCGCTCGCCGCCGAGGCGGGGGAGGAGCTGATCCCGCATGGCTCGGTCTGGGGCGCGCTGATCGCCGCGGCCGATGAGCCGCCTACCTGGGGTCTCGTATTCCTCTATTTCGTCTCCTTCGGCGGCTTCCTCGCGCTGACCGCCTGGTTCCCGACCTATTGGGTGAACCTGCACGGCTTCAGCGCCAAGCAAGCGGGCGCGCTGGGCGGCATCGGCTTCTCGCTGCTGGCGGCGGTCTCGCGCGTCTGGGGCGGGGCCTTGTCCGAGCGTTTCGGCGGCGAGCGCTTCGCCGTTTTCGGGTTCATCCTGGTCGTCGCCGGCGCGGCGGCGCTGACCGCGGTGACCGGGTTCGACATCAACCTGGCCGGCGAGCTGCTGATCGCGATCGGCATGGGGTTCGGCAACGCCGCGGTGTTCAAGATGGTGCCGAAATACGTGCCGCACGCGGTGGGCGGCGCCTCGGGCCTGGTGGGCGGGCTGGGCGCGCTCGGCGGGTTCGTCATCCCGCCGCTGCTCGGCCTGTTCGCCGCGGCCCTGGGCGCGCGCGGCTACGCCGGCGGGTTCTTCGTCTATGTCGTGCTGGGGGTCGCGGCGATCCTCGTCGCCGGCGGCTTCGTCCGCCTCTCGCACCGCCGCGCCGCCGCCTGATCGATCCGGGACCGTGCCATGAGCCATTTTCTCGACCGCCTGAACTTCTTCCGCCGCACCGTCGAACCGTTCTCGGACGGCCACGGCGCGGTGACCGACGAGGACCGCGCCTGGGAGGAGGCGTATCGCGGACGCTGGCAGCACGACAAGATCGTGCGCTCCACCCATGGGGTGAACTGCACCGGGTCGTGCTCGTGGAAGATCTACGTCAAGGGCGGCATCGTCACCTGGGAGACGCAGCAGACCGACTATCCGCGCACCCGGCCCGACCTGCCGAACCATGAGCCGCGGGGGTGCCCGCGCGGGGCCAGCTACTCCTGGTACCTCTACAGCGCCAACCGGCTGAAATACCCGCTGATCCGCCGCCGCCTGCTGGAATTGTGGCGCGCGGCGCGGACGGAACTGGAGCCGGTGGCGGCCTGGGCCGCGATCGTCGAGGATCCGGAGAAGGCACATAGCTACAAATCGATCCGCGGCCAGGGCGGCTTCGTGCGCACCACCTGGGCCGAGGCGGAGGAGATCGCCGCCGCCGCCAATGTCTATACCATCCGTACCCATGGCCCGGACCGGGTGGTGGGGTTCTCGCCGATCCCGGCGATGTCGATGGTGAGCTTCGCCGCCGGCAGCCGCTACCTGTCGCTGATCGGCGGCGTGACCTTGAGCTTCTACGACTGGTACTGCGATCTGCCGCCCGCCTCGCCGCAGACCTGGGGCGAGCAGACGGACGTGCCGGAAAGTGCGGATTGGTACAATTCCACCTTCCTGCTGCTCTGGGGCTCGAACGTGCCGCAGACGCGCACGCCGGACGCGCATTTCTACACCGAGGCGCGCTATCGCGGCACCAAATCCGTCGTCATCACGCCGGATTATTCGGAAGCGGCGAAATTCGCCGATCTGTGGCTGCACCCGAAACAGGGCACCGACGCGGCGCTGGCACTGGCGATGGGTCACGTGGCGCTGAAGGAGTTCCACCTCGACCGCCGGACACCGTATTTCGAGGATTACTGCCGCCGCACCACCGACATGCCGATGCTGGTGCGGCTGGAGACGCAGAACGGGCGCGTGGTGCCGGGGCGGTATCTGCGCGCGTCCGACCTGGCCGATGCCGGCGGGCAGGCGAACAACCCGGAGTGGAAGACCTTGGCGCTGGACGAGGCCTCCGGCGCCCTGGTGGTGCCGAACGGGTCGGTCGGGTTCCGCTGGGGCGATACTGGGCTGTGGAACCTGGAACCGCGCGCCGCCGGCACCGGGACCAGCCTGGCGCTGAGCCTGATCGGCGGCGAAACCGCGACCGTCGCCTTCCCCTATTTCGGATCGACCGCGCCCGCCGCCTTCCACGCCACCGATCACGCGACGATCCTGGAACGGGTCGTCCCGGTGCGCAGCGTGCAGACCAAGGACGGGCCGGTGCAGGTGGCGACCGTGTTCGATCTGCTGGCGGCCAATTACGGCATCGACCGCGGCCTGGGCGGGGCGAATGTGGCGGCGGACTACGATGCCGACCTCCCCGGTACGCCGGCCTGGGCGGAGGCGATCACCAGCGTCCCGCGCGCGCAGATCATTGCCGTGGCGCGCGCATTCGCCGCCAACGCGGAGAAGACCGAAGGCAAGTCGATGGTGATCCTCGGCGCCGGGATCAACCACTGGTACCACATGGACATGGTCTATCGCGGCATCATCAATCTGCTGATGATGTGCGGCTGCATCGGCCAGTCCGGCGGCGGCTGGTCGCATTATGTGGGCCAGGAGAAGCTGCGTCCGCAAACCGGCTGGACCGCGCTGGCGTTCGCGCTCGATTGGCACCGCCCGCCGCGGCACATGAACGCGACCAGCTTCTTCTATATGCACAGCGCGCAATGGCGGTACGAGAAGCTGACGCCGGCCGAAATCGCCTCGCCCCTGGCCGATCCGGCGGCGCTGCCGCGCACGTTGATCGACTGCAACGTGACCGCCGAGCGGCTGGGGTGGCTGCCGTCGGCCCCGGCGCTGGCGGCGAACCCGCTCGGCCTGGCCGCGGCGGCCGAGGCGGCGGGCCGGACCGCGCCGGAATACGTGGCCGACGGCCTGGCCTCGGGCGCGCTGCGGTTCGCACACGAGGACCCGGACGCGCCGGAAAGCCTCCCGCGCAACCTGTTCGTCTGGCGCTCGAACCTGCTCGGCTCGTCGGGCAAGGGGCACGAGTATTTCCTGAAATACCTGCTGGGCACGGAGCACGGCATCCTCGGCAAGGATCTCGGCGAGGAAGGCGGGACGAAGCCCGAACAGGTGCGCTGGCACGACGAAGCGGCGCGCGGCAAGCTCGACCTGCTGGTGACACTCGATTTCCGCATGTCCACCACTTGCGTCTATTCGGACATCGTGCTGCCGACTGCGACCTGGTACGAGAAGCACGATCTCAATACGTCCGACATGCACCCGTTCATCCACCCGCTGTCGGCCGCGGTGGATCCGGCCTGGGAGGCGCGGTCCGACTGGGAGATCTACAAGGGGATCGCCAGGCGCTTCTCCGAGCTCGCCGCGACCGAGCTCGGGGTGCGCCAGGACACCGTGCTGACGCCGATCATGCACGACACGCCCGGCGAAATGGCTCAGCCCCTGGGCGTGGCGGACTGGAAGCGGGACGGAACGCGGCCGGTCCCGGGCAAGACCATGCCGAACGTGACCGTGGTCACGCGCGACTACGGCGCCACCTACGCCCGCTTCACCTCGCTCGGTCCGCTGATGGCGCAGATCGGTAACGGGGGCAAAGGCATCGGCTGGAACACGGAACCCGAAGTGACGCTGCTCGGCGCGCTGAACGGCACCGACGCGGCCGGCCGTCCACGCATCGCCACCGACATCGACGCCGCGGAGGTGATCCTGACGCTCGCGCCGGAAACCAACGGCGCGGTGGCGGTGAAGGCGTGGCAGGCGCTGGGCAAGCAGACCGGGCGCGATCACACCCACCTCGCGCTGCCGCGCGAGGACGAGAAGATCCGTTTCCGCGATCTGCAGGCGCAGCCGCGCAAGATCATCACCTCGCCGACCTGGAGCGGGATCGAAAGCGAGCACGTCAGCTACAACGCCGGCTACACCAACGTCCATGAACTGATCCCCTGGCGCACCCTGACCGGCCGGCAGCAATTCTACCAGGACCACGAATGGATGCGCGCCTATGGGGAGGGCTTCGTCACCTGGCGCCCCCCGGTCGATACCCGCACGCTCGGCGCGGTGGCGAAGCAGGCGGGCGAGCGGCCCTCGGTGGTGCTGAACTTCATCACCCCGCACCAGAAATGGGGCATCCACAGCACCTATACCGACAACCTGCTGATGCTCACGCTCTCGCGTGGCGGGCCGATCGTCTGGATCAGCGAGACGGACGCGAAATCCGCGGGGATAGAGGACAACGACTGGATCGAGGCATTCAACGCCAACGGCGCGCTGACCGCGCGCACGGTGGTGAGCCAGCGGGTCCCGGCGGGGATGTGCATGATGTATCACGCGCAGGAGAAGATCGTGAACGTACCCGGCAGCGAGATCACCGGCCGGCGGGGCGGCATCCACAACTCCGTCACCCGCACCGTGCTGAAGCCCACCCATATGATCGGCGGCTATGCGCAGCTGTCCTACGGGTTGAACTACTACGGCACGGTCGGTTCCAACCGCGACGAGTTCGTGGTGGTGCGGAAGATGGTGACGATCGACTGGCTGGAAGGCCCGCGCGCCGAACCGGCGCCGCTGGCGGCCGAGTAGGGAAGGGGATCAGCCATGAAGATCCGCGCACAGATCGCGATGGTGCTGAACCTCGACAAGTGCATCGGCTGCCACACCTGTTCGGTCACCTGCAAGAACGTCTGGACCTCCCGCGACGGCGTCGAATACGCCTGGTTCAACAACGTGGAGACGAAGCCCGGCATCGGCTACCCGAAGGAATGGGAGAACCAGAAGAAGTGGAAGGGCGGCTGGGTCCGTGGCCGGAACGGAAACCTCACGCCGCGGATGGGCGGGCGGTTCCGCGTGCTGGCCAAGATCTTCGCCAATCCCGACCTGCCGCAGATCGACGACTACTACGAGCCCTTCACCTTCGACTACGCCCATCTGCAGAACGCGCCGCTGTCGCAGACCGCGCCCACCGCGCGCCCGCGCTCGCTGATCACCGGGGAGCGGATGGAGAAGATCGAATGGGGGCCGAACTGGGAGGAGATCCTGGGCGGCGAATTCGCCAAGCGCTCCAAGGACGCCAATTTCGAAGCCGTGGAGAAGGAGATCTACGGCCAATTCGAGAACACCTTCATGATGTATTTGCCGCGGCTGTGCGAGCACTGCCTCAACCCGGCCTGCGTCGCGGTGTGCCCTTCCGGCGCCATCTACAAGCGCGAGGAAGACGGCATCGTGCTGATCGACCAGGACAAGTGCCGCGGCTGGCGGATGTGCGTGTCGGCCTGCCCGTACAAGAAGATCTACTACAACTGGCAGAGCGGGAAATCCGAGAAATGCATCCTGTGCTATCCGCGCCTGGAAGTGGGCCAGCCCACGGTGTGTTCGGAAACCTGCGTCGGGCGCATCCGCTACCTCGGCGTGATGCTGTATGACGCCGACCGGATCGCCGAGGCCGCCGCAGCGCCCATCGACCGCGATCTGTATCGCGCCCAGCTCGATATCTTCCTCGACCCGCACGACCCCGCGGTGATCGCGCAGGCCCATGCGGACGGCGTGCCGGATGCCTGGCTGGAGGCGGCGCGGCGCTCGCCGGTGTACAAGATGGCGATCGATTGGAAGATCGCCTTCCCGCTGCACCCGGAATACCGCACCCTGCCGATGGTGTGGTACGTGCCGCCGCTGTCGCCGATCCAGGCACAGGCGGAGGCTGGGGCGCTGGATTGGAAGAGCGGCATCCCGGATGTGTCGAAGCTGCGCATCCCCTTGCGCTACCTGGCGAACCTGCTGACCGCGGGGGAGGAATACCCGGTGAAATTCGCGCTGGAACGGCTGCTGGCGATGCGCGCCTATATGCGCGCGCGCCATGTCGATGGCGTGGAGGCGACCGAAGTGTTGGACCAGGTGAACCTCGATCGCGCCACGGTGGAGGACATGTACCGCATCCTGGCGCTGGCGGCCTACGAGGATCGCTTCGTCATTCCCACCACCCACCGGGAGTATGCCGAAAACGCCTTCGATCTGCGCAATTCCTGCGGCTTTTCGTTCGGCGACGGCTGTTCGGGCGGATCGGCGTCGGGCGGACTGTTCGGCACCCCCGCGCACAAGCACGGGGTGAAGGCGAAGGTGGAGGTCTGAGCGATGCACATTTTCCGTCTCCTCTCGGCGCTGCTGTGCTACCCTTCGCGCGACCTGCTCGACGCGTGCGATACCTTCGTCCCTGTGCTGGATGGCGAGGCCCTGCTGGCGGTGCCCGAACGCCGCGCGCTGGAGCGCTTCATCACCACGCTCGGCCACACCGATCTGCTCGACACGCAGGAGCGCTACGTCGAGCTGTTCGACCGCAACCGGTCGCTGTCGTTGCATCTCTATGAACACGTGCACGGCGAGTCGCGCGAGCGTGGGCAGGCCATGGTGCGTCTTGCCACGCTCTATGAGCTGCACGGGCTGCAACTGGCGGCGCACGAGCTGCCCGACTACCTGCCGCTCTATCTCGAGTTCCTTTCGTTGCTCCCGGAGCAGCAGGCGCGGTCGCTGCTGGCCGAGGCGGGCCCGGTCATCGCCGCCCTGGCCGAGAAACTGGAATCCCGGGGCAGCGACTACGCCGCGGTGATGCGTGCCGCCGTCGCGCTGGCGGCGCGCCGGCCGGCGGATGCGGCGGTTGCCGCCCTGCGCGAGGCGCTGGCGCCCGACGCCGACAGCCTGGCCGCGCTGGATGCCGCCTGGGAGGAGGAAGCGGTGCGCTTCACCGCCGCCGCATCGCCCGAAGCCTGCGGGAGTGTCGCGCCATGAACCAGATCCTGTTCGGGGTTTATCCCTATATCGCGCTCACCGTGTTCTTCCTCGGCAGCCTGATCCGATTCGAATACGGACAATACACCTGGCGGTCGGGCTCCTCGGAACTGTTGCGCCGGCGGATGCTGGTGATCGGCAGCAATTGCTTCCATATCGGCATCCTGGCGATTCTTGCCGGGCATTTCGTCGGCCTGCTGACGCCGCACGCGGTCTATACTGGCATCGGCATCACGGTGCGGGAAAAGCAGCTCGCGGCCATGGGCTTCGGCGGCGCGGCCGGCGTGCTGTGCTTCTTCGGCCTGTCGCTGCTGATCTACCGGCGGCTGTCCGATCCGCGCATCCGCGCCACCTCCTCGGTGATGGACATCGCCATCCTGCTGATGCTGTGGGTGCAGTTGTCGATGGGGCTCGGTTCGATCCTGGTGTCCGCGCAGCACCTGGATGGGTCGGAGATGCTGGTGCTGGCCGACTGGGCGCAGCGGATTGTGACCTTCCGTCCCGGCGCGGCGGCGGCGATGGCGCATGCCAGCCTGATCTACAAGCTGCATATTCTGCTTGGGCTGACGATCCTGCTGGTGTTTCCGTTCTCCCGCCTGGTGCACATCTGGTCCGCCCCGGTCACCTATGTCGGGCGGCGCTACCAGATCGTGCGCCGTCGCGGCGGCGCCGCGGGGGAACGGCCGTGAACCGGGTCGCGGTGGATGGGGTGGCGATCGACGAACATGCGATCGCCGCGGAGATGCAACTGCATCCGGCGGCCCGGATGGAGGACGCCTGGACCGAAGCCGCCCGCGCGCTGGTGATCCGCCATTTGTTGCTCATCGAGGCCGGTCGTGCGGGTATCGAACCAGATCCGCCGGAACCCGACGAAGGACCGGAGGAAGTCACCATCCGCGCTCTGCTCGCCGAGCACGTCGTCGTGCCCGAGCCCGACGAGGCGACCTGCCGCGCGCACTGGCAAGTGCATCGCAACTGCTGGCGCAGCCCGGTGGTTTATGAGGCCGCGCATATCCTGTTCGCCGCCGCGCCCGAGGACGCCGCCGCGCGCGCGCAGGCGAAACAGGCCGCGACCGAAACCCTGGCCATTCTGTCCGCGCATCCGGAGAGGTTCGCGGCGCTGGCGCGTGCGCGCTCGGCCTGCTCGTCCGCCGCGCAGGGGGGCTTGCTGGGCCAGCAGCGGCGCGGTGATCTGGTGGCGGAGATCGAAACCTTCGTGATGGCGCTGGAGCCAGGGGCGCTCTGCCCGGTGCCGATCGCCACACGCTACGGCTATCACGTGCTGCGGCTGGATCGGCGCGCGGATGGGGCGCCGCTGCCGTACGAGGCGGCGGCGGCGGCGGTGCGACGGGATCTGGCGGCGCACGCGTGGCAGCGCGCGACCGCCGCGTATCTGCACGCGCTGGCGGCGCGGGCGCGGATCGAGGGGATCCGCCTGTAGCGCCGGGTGCCGTCGGCTCAGAGTGTGAAAAGCACTCGAACTTGTGAATGAACACCCGTTGTCATTGCTCGGGTTTTCGGGCGATTTCGGCGGCCGACGGGCATTCCTTCACAAACTCTCAGCTCGACTTTGCGCAATTCAGGCAGCGAGGCAGAGAGTCTGGACGAGTCGGTTCAGCAGTTCGGCGGGAATTTCC
>JBMFXF010000114.1:0-10223 GCA_049964515.1 Acetobacteraceae bacterium
CTGCGCTCGGCGCTGGCCACCCAGGCGACGCCGCCGAACACGGTGCTGATCGGGCTGGCGCTGTTCCTGACCTTCTTCGTCATGCAGCCGGTGTTGCAACAGGCCTGGACCGCCGGGCTGCTGCCGATGAGCCAGGGCAGCGTCGGCAGCCTGGAGGGGTTGCGGCTGGCGGCCGAGCCGTTCCGTCATTTCATGCTGGACAATCTGCGCCCGGCCGATCTGCGCCTGTTCATCGACATCGCCCATATCAAGCCGCCGGCCGATCCGGCGCAGGCGCCGTGGCGGGTGGTGATCCCCGCGTTCATGGTGGGCGAGCTGCGGCGCGGCTTCGAGATCGGCTTCCTGCTGTTCCTGCCGTTCCTGGTGATCGACATGGTGGTGGCCAGCGTGCTGATGAGCCTCGGCATGATGATGCTGCCGCCCAGTGTGGTTTCGTTGCCGTTCAAGCTGATCTTCTTCGTGCTGGTGAACGGCTGGGCGCTGATCGCGGGCAGCCTGGTGCGCAGTTTCCATCCCTGAGCGGGCCGTGGTACTGCCGGTGGCGGATCGCCCCAACGGAGGAAGCCGCCATGATGGAACAGGACGTGATCGTCACCACCAAGCACGGCAGGATGCCCGGCTTCTTCGTCCACCCGGACGGCCCGGCGCGTCACCCCGGTATCATTTTCTACATGGACGCACCCGGCTTCCGCGAGGAGCTGCGCAACATGTGCCGGCGCATCGCCAAGGCCGGCTACGCCTGCCTGCTGCCCGACATGTATTACCGGCTGGGCACGCTGCGCTTCGACATTCCGCGCCGGGACGAGGCGATGTCGGCGGTGATCCGCCCGGCGATGAACAGCCTGACCAACGCGCTGGTGATGGACGACACGGCGGCGATGCTGGCGTTCCTGGACGCGCAGGACGCGGTGAAGCCGGGGCCGCTGGGCTGCGTGGGCCATTGCATGAGCGGGCGCTACATCACCACCGCGGCGGCGCGGTTTCCGCACCGGATCGTGGCCGCGGCATCATTATACGGGGTCGGTATCGTGACCGAGGCCGAGGATTCCCCGCACCGCTTGCTGGGGCAGGTCGCGGGCGAGCTGTACTACGCCTTCGCCGAGCACGATCAATCGGTGCCGGCCGCGGTGATTCCGGCGCTGCGGGCGGCGCTGGAGGCGGCGGGGACCCGCCACGAGCTGGAAGTGTTCCCCGGCACCCATCACGGGTTCTGCTTTGCCGAGCGGGCAGTGTACGACCCGCAGGCGGCGGAGACGACCTGGCAGAAGATTTTCGCGCTCTGGGCGCGGCATCTGCGCTGAGACAATGCCCGCTCAGCTCTCCAGGTGGCACGCCACCGACTGGCTGGGCGCCACCGCGCGCAGCAGCGGCTCCTCGGTCCGGCAGCGATCGAAGGCGAACGGGCAGCGGGTGTGGAACCGGCAACCCGGGGGCGGGCGGATCGGGCTCGGCACGTCGCCGGTCAGGATCATCCGCTCCCGCCGCGCCGCCGGGTCCGGCACCGGCACCGCCGAGAGCAGGGCGCGGGTATAGGGGTGGCGGGGGGCGGCGAACAGCGCCTGCCGGTCCGCCACCTCCACCAGCTTGCCCAGATACATCACCGCCACCCGATGCGTCAGGTGTTCCACGATCGCCAGATCGTGGCTGATGAACAGCAGCGCGAGGCCGAGCGCGTCCTGCAGCTCGGCCAGCAGGTTGACCACCTGGGCCTTCACCGAGACATCGAGCGCGGAGACCGCTTCGTCGCAGACGATCAGATCTGGCTCCGGTGCCAGTGCCCGGGCGATGCCGATGCGCTGGCGCTGCCCGCCCGAGAACTCGTGCGGGAAGCGATCCAGCGCATCGCGCGGCAGCCGCACCTGGTCCAGCAGCGAAGCCAGCCGCGCCTCGAGCGCCGCCCCCCGGGCCAGGCCGAAATTGCGGATCGGTTCGGCCAGGATCTCGCGCACCCGCATCCGCGGCGACAGCGAGGAGAACGGGTCCTGGAACACCACCTGCATCCGCCGGCGCATCCGGCGCAGCTGGGCCGACGGCATCGTATCGATCCGGGCGCCGTCCAGATGCACGCTGCCCGAGGTGGGGGCGATCAGCCGCAGCACGGCGCGGCCGACGGTGGATTTGCCGCAGCCGGATTCGCCAACCAGCGACAGCGTCTCGCCACGGGCAACGGTGAAGCTGACGCCATCGACCGCATACACATAACCGGCCGCGCGCCCCAGCAGCCCCCCGCGCAGCGGGAAATGCTTGCGCAGCTCGGAGACTTCGAGCAGCGGCGTCATGCCCCCTCCGGATGATGGCAGGCCACGGCGTGGCCCGGCGCGAGGGTACGCAACGCCGGCGCCTCCGCCCGGCAGCGGTCTTCGGCACGGGTGCAGCGCGGCGCGAACGGGCAGCCCGCGATGCGCGCCCGCAGCGAGGGCACCAGCCCCGGAATCTCGGCCAGCCGCGTCCGCGCCGTGCCCTCCGCCCCGGCGCCGAGCCGCGGCACCGCGCCCAGCAGCCCCAGGGTGTAGGGATGGGCGGGGCGGGCGAACAGCGCGGCCACCGGTGCTTCCTCCACCTTGCGCCCGGCATACATCACCACCACCCGCTCGGCGGTTTCCGCCACCACGCCGAGATCATGGGTGATGAGCATGATCGCCGAGCCGATCCGCTGCTTGAGCCCGCGCATCAGGTCCAGAATCTGCGCCTGGATGGTCACGTCGAGCGCGGTGGTCGGCTCGTCGGCGATCAGCAGCTTCGGGTTGCAGGCCAGGGCCATCGCGATCATCACCCGCTGGCGCATCCCGCCCGAGAGCTGGTGGGGGTATTCGCGCGCGCGCCGCTCGGGCGCGGGAATGCCGACCAGGCTCAGCGCCTCCGCCGCGCGCGCTTCCGCCGCGCGTGCCGAAAGCCCCTGGTGCAGGCGCAAGGTCTCGGTGATCTGCCGGCCGACCGTCAGCACCGGGTTGAGGCTGGTCATCGGTTCCTGGAAGATCATCGCGATGTCGTTGCCGCGGATGCGCCGCATCTCCGCTTCCGCCAGGTCGAGCAATTCCCGGCCCTCGAAACGGATCGATCCGGCGATGCGCCCGGGCGGGCTCTGGATCAGGCGCAGGATCGACATCGACGTGACCGATTTCCCGCAGCCCGATTCGCCGACGATCGCCAGCGTCTCGCCTGGCGTGACGGTGAACGACAGGCCCTCCACCGCGCGCACCACGCCGTCGGGGGTAGCGAAATGCGTCTGCAGGGCGGTGACTTCCAACAGCGGCGTCACAGTCGTTTGGCCAGCCTGGGGTCCAGCGCGTCGCGCATCCCGTCGCCCAGCAGATTCACCGCCAGCACCGTGACCGACAGGAACGCCGCCGGGAAGAACACGATATAGGGCTTGATCTCCCACAGCGCCCGGCCCTCGGCCATGATGTTGCCCCAGGACGGGATGATCGGCGGGGTGCCGGCGCCGATGAAGGACAGGATCGCCTCGGTTATCATCGCCGAGGCGCAGGTGAAGGTGGCCTGCACCAGCAGCGCCGCCATCAGATTGGGCAGGATGTGGCGGCGGATCAGCGCCGGGGTGCGGGTGCCGGCGGCGATCGCGGCCTCCACGAAGGGTTGTTCGCGCAGGCTCAGCACGATCCCGCGCACCAGCCGCGAGACGCGCGGAAACTCCGAGACCGAGATGGCGAAGATCACGTTGCCGACCGAGGCGCGGGTGAGCGCCATCAGCGCGATCGCCAGCAGGATGGGCGGGATCGACATCAGCCCGTCCATCACCCGCATCAGGATCCCGTCCAGCAGCCGCACGAAGCCGGCGGTCACGCCCACCAGCGTGCCGGCGGCGGCGGCGCAGAACGCCACCGAAAAGCCGACCCCAAGCGAGATGCGTGCCCCGTAGAGCGTGCGCGAATAGACATCCCGCCCCAGCATGTCGGTGCCGAACCAGTGCCGGGCCGAGGGGTCGGCGAGGCGGTGGATCGGGTCGATCGCGATCGGATTGACGGTGCCGAGGAACGGGGCGAACACCGCGATCGCCACCATCATCGCCAGAATTGCCGCCCCCAGTGCGGCGGTGGGATGGCGGCGCAGAAACCCCCACACCGCGCCGCGCCGGACCACCGGCGGCAGCACTTCGGGCAGCACGGTCGCGCTCAATAGCGGATCCTCGGGTCGAACAGGGTGTAGAGCAGATCGACGATCAGGTTCACCACTACATAGGTGAACGAGAACAGCAGCACGACGCCCTGGATCACCGGGTAATCCCGTTGCAGTATGGCATCGGTGGTGAGGCGCCCGAGCCCCGGAATGGCGAACACGCTTTCGGTGACCACCGCGCCGCCGATCAGCAGCGCCACGCCGGAGCCGATCACGGTGACGATCGGCACCGCAGCGTTCTTGAGGGCATGGACGAACAGGATGCGCCCCATGCCGACCCCCTTGGCGCGCGCGGTGCGGATGTAATCCTGGTTCAGCACTTCCAGCATGGTGGCCCGCGTGATGCGGGCGATCAGCGCGATGTAGATCAGCCCCAGCGCCACCGAGGGCAGGATCAGCCCGCGCAGGAAGCGCCAGAACCCGTCCGAGATCGGGTGGAATCCCTGCACCGGCAGCCAGCCGAGCTTGAGCGCGAACACCCAGGCCAGCAGATAGCCGACCACGAACACCGGGGTGGAAAAGCCGAACACCGCCAGCGCCATCACCGCGCGGTCGATCCACGAACCCTGTCGCGCCGCCGCCAGCACGCCGAGCGGGATCGCCACCACGATGGCGATCAGCGTGCTGAACACCATCAGCGACAGCGTCGGTTCCAGCCGCTGCGCGATCATGGTGGTCACCGGCAGGCCGGTGAAGATGGACTTGCCGAGGTTGCCGTGGAGGATCTGCCACAGCCAGGTACCGAACCGGGTCAGGAACGGTTTGTTGAGGCCGAGCGAGACCCGGATGGCCTGCACCTGCGCGGGCGTCGCCTGATCGCCGGCGATCACCGCCGCCGGGTCTCCGGGAGCCAGGTAGAGCAGCCCGAACACCATGAAGGCGACGATCAGCATGACCGGGATGGTGGCGGCGATCCGCCGCAGCGCGTAGGACAGCATCGGCTCAGGCCGCGCCGGCTGCGATGGGCGATAGGCTGATCCCTGGTGCCATCCGAGAGGTTCCGGCGGCTGGGTCGTTACCCGGCCGGCTTGAGTTGCACGGCCGCGTGAGGCGGTTTCCCGCGCCCTGTTCCTTCGTCTCCGGGGCGGGCGCGGACCCCGGAGCGGTCATCATACCGACGCTTGGGCGCACCGCAACCGCCTATTGCGCGAAGGCCCGTTGCAAAGCGAGCCCGCCCATCGCGAGCCCGGTCTGATCGATGCCGTGACCAAGCCGGGGAATGAAGCAGCTTTCTACCTTCACGCCGGCGGCGCGCAGCGCGGTTTCGGCCTCGTGGGAGCGGGCGGCGGGCACCACCTCGTCGGCCTCGCCATGCACCAGCAGCACCGGGGCGGGGTGGGTGAGTTCGGCGGCCAGGCTGGCCGGGGCCACCAGCGCGCCGGAGAAGGCCAGGATGGCGCGCGGCGGGGTGGCGCGGCGCAGCCCGGCGAACAGCACCATCATCGCCCCCTGGCTGAAACCCATCAGCGCGTAGGCATCCGCCGGCAGGCCCAGCCGTGCCAGCTCGGCATCGATGAACCGGTGCAGGAACGGCGCGGCGCGACGCACCCCGGCCTCGGTGGCGGCGGGGCTGCGATCGGCGACGCTCCACCATTGCCGCCCGAACCCCGCGTCATGCGGGAATGGTGCATCGGGCGAGGCGAAGGCGGCATTCGGCACCGCCTGGCCCCAGGCGCCGGCGAGATCGATCAGGTCCGTCCCGTCGGCGCCGAGACCGTGGCACAACACCACCAGCTGCCGTGCCGCCCCGCCCGCGGCCGGCGTCTTGCGCGGCCCGTCCAGCTCCGCCATCGCCCGATCTCCCTGCTTGTCGAAGCCTCCGCTTGCCGCAACCCTGACGCCATGTCCATCACCACCCGCTTCGCGCCCAGCCCGACCGGGTTCCTGCACCTCGGCCACGCCGCCGCCGCGCTTACCGCCTGGCGGCGCGCGCGCGAGGCGGGCGGGCGGTTCCTGCTGCGGATCGAGGACATCGACCCCGTCCGCTGCCGGCCCGAATACACCGCCGCCATCCAGGAGGACCTGGCCTGGCTCGGGCTCGACTGGGACGGGCCGGTGCGGATGCAGTCCGAACATCTGGACGAATACCGTGCCGCGCTGGAGACGCTGGCCGGGCGCGGGCTGCTCTATCCGTGCTTCTGCACCCGCGCCGCGATCGCCCGCGAGATCGCCGCCGCCCCCGCGGCGCCGCATGGGCCGGACGGGCCGCTCTATCCCGGCACCTGCCGCGCCCTGCCGGCGGCGGAGCGGGCGGCGCGCATCGCCGGCGGCGAACCCTATGCGCTGCGGCTGGACATGGCCCGCGCGGTGGCCGAAGCCGGGAGCTTGCGATGGCACGAGGAAGCGGTGGGCTGGCGCACCGCCGAGCCGGCGCGCTTCGGCGATGTGGTGCTGGGACGCAAGGATGTGCCGGCCAGCTATCACCTCTGCGTGACGCATGACGATGCGCGCCAAGGGGTGACCCTGGTGACCAGGGGGGCGGATCTGCAACCTGCTACCGCGCTGCATCGGCTGTTGCAGGCGTTGTTCGGCTGGCCGGCGCCGCGCTACGCGCATCATCCGCTGCTGACCGGCGCCGACGGGCGGCGGCTGGCCAAGCGCGATGGGGCGGCCTCGCTGCGCGCGATGCGGCAGGCGGGGACCAGCCCGGAGGCGGTGCGCGCCCTGGCCGGCCTCTGAGCACGGCTCAGCCGGTGGCGGGGTGGCGCCCGGCGTCAGCCGGCACGCACAGCATCCCCGCCGCCTCCGTCACTGCGACCGGGGTCAGCGCTTCCCCGGCGCAGGGGCCGGCGAGGCAGGCGCCGTCGGCGATGCGAAACACCGCCGCGTGCATGGCGCAGACGATGGTGGTGCCGTCGGCGGACAGGAACCGGTCCTGCGTCCACTCCAGCGACACGCCGAGATGCGGGCAGGCGTTGACATAGCCGAACACCCGGCCATTCTTGCGTACCAGGAACAACCCGGCGAAGCCCGGGGCGATGGCGGCAAAGCCGCGCGCGGTGCCCTCGGCCAGGGCGGCGGCGGGACAGAGCACCCGCGGCGGCGCAGGGATCAGCGCGTGCACCCGCCCATCCGGCAGATCAGGTCCCAATGCGCCGGCGAGACCGGCAGCACCGACAGGCGCGACTGGCGCACCAGGGCCAACTCGGCGAGCGCCGGTTCGGCCTTGATCGCGGCCAGGCTGACGGGCTTCGGCATCGGCCCCACCGCGCGCATGTCCACCGCGACCCAGGGGCCGGATTCGGCGGTGGGGTCCGGGTAGGCTTCGCGGACCACTTCCACCACGCCCACGATCTCGCGGCCGGTGTTGGAATGATAGAAGAAGGCTTGGTCGCCGAGGCGCATCGCGGCCAGGTTGTTGCGCGCGGCGTGGTTGCGCACTCCGGTCCAGGGTTCCACCAGGTTGGCGACCTGCTGGTCCCAGGAGAATGCCTCCGGCTCGGACTTGACCAGCCATAACGCCATCAGCCGGGGCCCGTCGTCATGCGTGCCGCATCCCGCTCAGCGCCGCGGGGCGGGCCGCTTCGGCGCTGGTGGCGGGGCGGCCATACGCGGCAGGTCCTCGTCCAGCACCGTGATATGGATCGAGAACGAAACTTCCCCGTCGTCCTCGTCGCGATGGACCGTGCCCAGGAACTCCTCGCCGACCCGCAGCTCCACCGAGGCGCCGCGCGCCTTCGGCGCTTCCAGGCGCAGGCGGGAGTTGCCCAGGGTGGTGCGCAGATAGGCTTCCAGCCGGGCGAGGTCGGTCGGGTTCATGGCGGCTCCGGGTGCGATCGGCGGCCAGACTAGCAGCCGCGGCCGGCAGCTGGCCATCCCGCGGCGTGATTGCCGCGGCGACCGGGCTTCGCATAGTCTGGTTCTTGGCAAACGCGGACGCGGCGATGAGCGACGTGCTGACCAGGAACGACTGGGTCGCCCGGGTGCTCGGGGTCGAGCTCCCCTTGGCTCCGGTCGTGCCGCCCCGGCCGGCGCGGCCGGTCCGGTTCGGCCGCGCCCCGCCGTTGCGGCCGGCGCCACAGGCGCCGGACCTGCGCGCCCGCCCGCTCTCCGGCCAGCCCATCCGTCCTGCCCAGCCGCGCGGCACCCCCGTCCCCTATGCCGGCGCCAACGGACGGGCGCTTACCATCACCCATGGCGCCGACGGGCGCGTCGCCCTGGCCGCGCCGCCGCCGCCGGTGCGTACGCTCACCTTCTCGGGCGGTGGCGGCAAGGGCGCGGCCCTGCCCGGGGCGGTGCGTGCGCTGGAAAACAGCGGCGTGCTGAAGGACGTCACTACCGTCACCGGCGCCTCGGTCGGCTCGATGACCGCGGCGATGGTGGCGGCCGGCATGACCGGGGCCGAGTTCGCCGCCATCGGCAACGACCCCAGCGTCGCCGACAAGATCAAGCAGGGCAAGAACATGGCCGAAGTGCTGTTCGGCGGTGGGCTGGACGGCAGCGGGCTGGAAAATCTGGTGCGCGGCAACCTGGACGCCACGTTGCGTAAGCGCATCAGCGAGTATATCGAGCGCCAGACGGCGCAGCAGCAGCCCGTCGATCCCGCGGTGGCGGCGATCCTCGATCGCCTGGCCAGCGGCGGCAAGGGCCCCACCTTCGCCGACATGGCCACCTTGTCGAAGGTGATCCCGGCGGTGAAGCAGGTGGTGATCTCCGGCTCCTTCATGTCGCAGGTGGACCCGAAGACCGACAAGCCGATCAAGGGCACCGAGGCACCGCAGCTGGTGATCTTCAGCGCCGAAACGACCCCCGATCTGGAAGTGGCGGTCGCCGTCCATGCCTCGGCCGCGCTGCCGCCGGTGTTCAAGCCGGTCGATATCCCGCTTCCCTCCGGCATCACCGCCCGGTTCCAGGACGGTGGCGTGATGAACAATGCCCCCACGCTGGAAAGCATCGGCGCCGAGCGGGACCTCGACCCGATTCCCGACAAGGGAGAAATGACCTTCGTGTTCGAGGAGAAGGCCGCCCACGACATCCTGCAAGGCAAGGCGGCGCCCGATTTCGGAGCCTTCGACCGGTTCACCACCACCGTGTTCGGCAAGAAGCTGAAGGTTGGCGACCTGCTGACGAAGGCCAATCTCGAAGCCGACGATTACGCCAAGAACCGCGGCCTCGCCGACCATCCGGAGAATGTGGTGATGGTGCCGCTCACCTTCACCACTCCGCCCGCCCGCAAGGGAGGCAAGGGCGAGAAGAAGGACTTCACCGGTTTTATCAGCGGCACCGTCAATTTCGACATGGATCTCGCCGACAAGATCCGGTTGCAGGACCTGTCCGACAGCGCCACCCTGGCTGCCATCCGCAAGCGCCAGCAGCCGAAGACGCATCAATTCGCCTCCGACGGACAGATGCTGATGGCAATCGGGCAGCCCGATCTCGCGGCGCTGGCAAAGGACGGCTACCCGGGCGCGGCGGAGGCGCTGGCGTTCCGCAAGATCGTCGGCGTCGCCATGACCCGGTTGACTGCGCGGGTTCAGGCGCTGGCCGGCGGCCCGGGCAGCGCGCTGGCCGCCGACAAGGACGTAAAGGCGCTGCTGGCCGCGCTCGACAAGGCCGCGGCGGGCGATGCCGATCGTCAGGGCTTCGTCGGGCGCGCGCTCAACCAGTCGGGCAAGCTCGATCCGCTGCTGGACGCGCTGCGCAAGGCCGGCGGCGCCACCACCGGCGTCGCCGCCGCGGGCGTCGTGGTCAACCAGGGGGTGATCGCGCAGAACCATGCCCGCACCATCCTGCGGCACGTGGTCTATCCCGAACTTGTGAATGTGGATCCCAAAAGCGCCGGGGGCGCGGTGCTGGCCGAGGTCGACGACCGGCTGCGTCATGTTACCTCCCCGCGCGAGGTGAACGCGGCGTTACGGATCGGGATCGATCACTTCGCCCGCAAGCCGGACCGGTTCGGCCGGCATGGCTGGAAGAAGTTCGCGCAGCAGCTTGAAGCCTGTATCATGCCGACCGACTAGTGTCCCGATCCTGACGTATGTTGCCGTCGGCAGTGGTCAGGATCGGCACACTAGCCCTTTGTTTTCAGTGGCCTGCTGATCCCTGACATTCGCTGCGAAGGGCAGCGAATGTCAGGGGCAGGACACTAG
>JBMFXF010000115.1:0-10206 GCA_049964515.1 Acetobacteraceae bacterium
GGTGCCGATCCCGGACCTGGGGCCGAAGGACGTGCCGGCGGAGCTCAGGTGGAAGTGCAAGGGGTGGTGGTGAGGGGCCGATGCATGCCCTAGTTGTTGCTATTACGGAACAATACCCCCCCTTCCCCTCCCCCGCCCCGGTGCTACAACCGCCCGTCTCCGCGCCGGTTCCCCATGTCCACCCCCCCCGCACCGCCACCATCCTGGTGGTCGATGACGACCCCGAAGTCCGCGAGATCGTCGCCGAGATCCTGCTCGACTACGGCCACCAGGTGCTCGCCGCCGCCGGCGGCGCCGACGCGCTGCGCCTGATCGAAGCCACCCCCGGCATCGAGCTGATGATCACCGACGTGAGGATGCCCGACATCTCCGGCCTGGAACTCGCCGCCCGCGCCCGCCGCAGCCGCGACGGCCTCAGGGTGATCCTGATCTCCGGCTATTTCCCCGGCGCCGACGCGGGCGCCCGCGTGCTGCTGAAACCCTTCCGCATGGCCGAGCTGCACGCCGCCGTTCAGGCCGAACTCGGCGGCTGATCCCCCCGCCGCACGCTGGCCAGCAGCGCCGGCACGAACACCAGGCTCGCCAGCAAGGTGGTGCCCAGGCTCAGCAGCAGCAGCACCCCCATGCTGGCCGTGCCCGGGTGATGCGAGGCCGCCAGCGAGCCGAACGCGGTCCCGGTGGTCAGCGCCGAGAACAGAATCGCCCGCGCCGTCGCCGAACCCAGCACCGCGTGTCGGCCTTCCCGCCAGTTCATCACGAAATAGATGTTGAACGCCACGCCCACCCCCAACAGCAACGGCAGGGCAATGATATTGGCGTAGTTCAGCGGCAACGGCGCCAGCACCGCCACCAGCAGGGTCAGCAGCGCGGAGGCCAGCAGCGGCGCCAGCACCAGCGCCACATCCCGCGCCCGGCGCAGGGTGATCGCCAGAATCACCGTGATCGCCGCCAGCGCCAGCAGCCCCGCGGTACGGAACGAATCGATAATGGTGCGCGCGGTCGCCGCCACCGTCACCGCCGGCCCGCCGGCATCCGGCGCCACCGCCAGCACCTGATGGACGAACGCGGCGAGACCGGCGCTGGTACGGCTCGCCGCCTCGGTCGGCACCACCTGCACCCGCGCCCGCCCGTCCGGCAGCACCCAGTCCCGCGCGATCGCCGGCGGGATCTGCGCGACCGTGACCGGCCCCGCCGACAACGCCGCCCGCAGCCGGGAGAGTTCCTCGGGCAGGAACCGGGTCAGCGCGGCGTTGGCTGCCATCAGCACCGAATCGGGCGCCTTCGCCAGCCGCCCGAGGTCGGCGGCGATCGGCGCCAGGCCGGGATGCGGCCCCGGCCGGCGCAGCGCGGCCAGCAGCTGCGCCCGCGCCGTCTTCGCCGCCAGCCGGATCTGCGCCGCATCCGCCGGCACCACCGGCGACAACGGCAGCAGCGTCGGCCCCAGAATCTGCGCCGCGTCGGCGATGATCGCCAGCTTCCGCTGCTGATGCGCCGGCACGAAGCTGGCCAGGCTGCGCGTGTCATCCACCCCGGGCAGCGGCGCGATCCGCTTCGCCAGCGCCGCCCCCGCGCCGACATTGGGGGCCAGGATATCGATGGTGAACGGGTTGGTGAGCGGCGATTCCATCAGGTCGCGCAGGGTGCGCATCGCCTCGGTGTTCGGGTTCTGGGTGTCGAGCGGGTTGGCATCGAAGGCGAGATGCGGCGCCGCCACCGCCCCGGCCAGCGCCAGCACCGCGAACACCCCCAGGATCGGCCGGCGGTGGCGGCGGATCATTGCATCCAGCGCCGCGCCATGGCCGAACCCCACCATCCCCGCCTCCCCGCGCGGGCGGAACAAGGTGATCGCAGCCGGCAGGAAGGTGACGGTGCAGGCGAAGGCGATCAGCATCCCCACCCCCGCGATCAGCCCGAGCTCGGCGACCCCCACGAAGCTCGTCGGCACGAACGCCAGGAACCCGGCGGCGGTGGCGGCGGCGGCCACCAGGATCTGCGTGCCCACCCGCGCCGCGGTGCGCCGCAGCGCCTCCGCCGGATCGGGGAATTCGAACCGCCGCTCCCGATAGCGGACGCAGAACTGGATGGAGAAATCCACCGCAATGCCCACGAACAGCACCCCGAACCCCACCGAGACCAGATTGAGCGTGCCCACCGCCACCGCAGCGAACAGCAGGGTGAGCGACAGCCCCAGCCCCAGCGTCATCAGGATCGGCACGATCAGCCGCCACGACCGCACCGCCAGCATCAGCCACAGGGTAATCAGCGCCAGGCTGACCGCGAGCCCCCAGACCATCCCCTCCGCGACGGAGGCGAACTCCTCATCGGAAAGCGCGATCTGCCCGGTGATACGCACCCGCGCGTCGCCGGAGCGCACGAACGGCAGCTTGGCGGCGATGGCCCGCGCCGCCCGCGTCGCCGCCCCCCCGGGCTCGAGGTCGCCGTAGTTCAGCCGCGGGTGCGCCAGCACGAAGCGGTACTGCCCGGCCAGTTTCGCGGTCGGCCCGGCGAGCAGGCTCTGCCACGACAGCGGCTGCGGCTTGCCCGCCAGCACGCCGGCCAGCGCCTGGTGGAACGCGGCCAGCGCCGGCCGATACGGGCGGAGATCGACCCCGCCCTTCTGCACCCCCACCCCGATCAGCGCCAGCGCCGAGAACAGCCCGCGCGCCGAGGGATCGGCCGTCAGCTGCCCCAGGAACGGCTGCGCGGCGATGGTGCGGTCCATCAGCGCGCGCAGCTTGGCGGTGGGCAGGAACAACAGCCCCTCGCGGTCGAAATAGGGCGAGGAATCGGGACGGACGGCATCGCGGAAATGCGCGTGATCCGCCCGCAGCGCCACGGCGAGCGCATGGGCGGTGGCGTCCGCCTCCTCCGGCTCCCTGGCGTCGATCACGAACACCAGCAGATTGTTGAACTGCGGAAAGGCGCGGTCGAACGCGATCTCGGCGCGTCGCCACGGCAGCGAGGCGGCGAACAGCGCGTCGGTGTTGGTGGTGATGCCAAGGTGGCCGGCGGCGAACAGCACCGAGAGGATTGCCAGCAGCACCCCGCCGACGACGACGCGGGCGGCATGACGGCGGGAGGCATCGGCGAGGCGGACGAGCAGGGCGGAGAGCGGCATGGCGGCGGTCAATAGGGGAGGCGCGGGACGCGGTCCATGCGGGGGTTCGCAATGCGGCGGCAACCGGACAGAATGGCGCGCGTTGGAGTCCGGGAGGGGTCTCATGTCCGCCAGCCTCGGGGCGCGTCCGCGCCCGCCGTTCCGCGCCGATCATGTCGGCAGCCTGCTGCGCCCGCGCCGCCTGGCCGAGGCGCGCGCCGCCCATCGCGCCGGCCGGCTGGACGCGGCCGGGCTGCGCGCGGTGGAGGACGCCGCCATCGCCGAGGCGATCGCCATGCAGGAGCGCATCGGCCTGCGCGCCGCGACCGACGGCGAATACCGCCGCGCCTACTGGCACTACGATTTCGTCTCCGGGCTGACCGGGGTGGAGATCTACGAGCCCGAGCAGAAGATCGCCTTCAAGGGCGCCACCCTGGGCCACGCGCTGCGGGTCACCGGGCCGATCCGCTACGCGGCGCCGGTGATGGTGGAGGATTTCCGCTTCGTCGCCCAGCATGTGAAAACTGCAATCCCGAAGCAGACCATCCCCTCCCCCTCGGTGGTGCATTTCCGTGGCGGGCGGGATGCGATCGACCGCGCCGCCTATCCCGATCTCGACCGGTTCTTCGCCGATCTGGGGGCGGCCTATCGCGGCGCGGTGGGTGGGTTCGCCGCCGCCGGCTGCCGGTATCTGCAACTGGACGAGGTCTATATCGCCTATCTCTGCGACCCCGAGCAGATCGCCGGCCTGCGCGCCCGCGGCGAGCATGTCGAGGGGCTGCTCGAGCGCTACGCCGACCTCATCAATTTCTCGATCGGCGCGCGGCCGGCGGACATGGTGATCTCCATGCATCTCTGCCGCGGCAATTTCCGCTCCACCTGGGTCGCCTCCGGCGGCTACGAGCCGGTGGCGGAGGTGCTGTTCAACAAGATCGGCGTCGATGCGTATTTCATGGAATACGATTCCGAGCGCGCCGGCGGGTTCGAGCCGCTGCGCTTCGTCCCGCGCGGGCCGAAGATGGTGGTCCTCGGCCTCGTCACCTCCAAGACCGGCCAGCTCGAGACCAAGGACGCGCTGAAGCGACGGATCGAGGCGGCGAGCCGGTTCCTGCCGCTCGAGCAGCTGGCGATCAGCCCGCAATGCGGCTTCGCCTCCACCGAGGAGGGCAATCTGCTGTCCGAGGAGCAGCAATGGGCCAAGCTGCGGTTGTGCGTGGAAGTGGCGCAGGAGGTGTGGGGCGGGGTCTGACCGTCACCGGCCGAACCGGCCGACCGCGCCGCCTCCGGCTGCGCGACCGAGCCGCGCGTGCTATCACCGGCGCCGAACGATCACGGAGCCGCGCCATGCCCACGCCCCCCGCCCACCAGATCCCCGGCGTCTATCACCGCCGCATCGGCGAGATCGTCGTCACCGCCCTGTCGGACGGCTATCTCGACGGCAGCACCGAAGTGCTGCGCAACATCGACCCCGCCGAGGCCGATCGCCAGCTCGCCGCCGCGTTCCGCCCCGGACGGCGCACCGCGGTCAATTGCTTCGCCGTCTATTCCGCCGGCCGGCTGGCGCTGATCGAAACCGGCTCGGGCAATTACCTGCTGCCCACCGCGGGCAAGCTGCCGGCCAACCTGAAGGCGGCCGGCATCGACCCCGCCGCGATCGAGGCGGTGCTGCTGACCCATATGCACCCGGATCATTCCGCCGGCCTGTCGGACCCGGCCAGCGGCGCGCGGCGCTTTCCCAACGCGCGGCTGGTGGTGCATGAGAACGAACCCCGCCACTGGCACGACGACGCGGCGATGGAACGCGCCAGCGAACGCGCCCGCAAGCTCTATTTCCAGTGCGCGCGCGAACAGGTGGCGCCGTATCTGGACCGCATGGACCCGTTCGCCGCCGCCGGGCAGGAGGTGTTCCCCGGCGTCACCACCGTGCCGCTGCACGGCCATACGCCGGGCCATACCGGCTACCTGATCGCCTCCGGCGGCGAGCAGCTGCTGATCTGGGGCGATATCGTCCATGTGCCCGACATCCAGGTGGAACACCCGGAAGTGGCGATCGAGTTCGACACCGACATGCACGCCGCCATCGCCACCCGCCGGCGCGCGCTCGACATGGCCGCCACCGACCGGCTGCTGATCGCCGGGATGCATGTGCATTTCCCCGGCTTCGCCCATATCGTCCGCCGCGGCGGCGGCTACGCGCTGCTGCCCGAACCCTGGGACTTGGCGTTCTGAGCCCCGCGGCGGCTACAGCCCCTCGAACAACGCGGTGGTGATGTAGCGCTCGGCGAAGGACGGGATGATGGTGACGATGCGCTTGCCGGCGAACTCCGGCCGCTTCGCCACCCTCAGCGTCGCCGCCAGCGCGGTGCCGGAGGAGATCCCGCCCGGGATCCCCTCGGTACGCGCCAGCCGGCGGGAGGCGGCGAAACTCTCCTCGTTGCCCACCGTGATGACCTCGTCGATCAACCCGGTCTCAAGCACCGCCGGCACGAAGCCGGCACCCAGTCCCTGCAACGGATGCGGCCCCGGCTTGCCGCCGGACAGCACCGGCGAGGCCTCGGGCTCCACCGCGAACATCCGCAGCCCCGGCCGGCGCGGCTTCAGCGCCTGCGCGCAGCCGGTCAGCGTCCCGCCGGTGCCGACGCCGGAGACGATCGCGTCCACTTCGCCGGCGGTGTCGTACCAGATCTCCTCGGCGGTGGTGCGCCGGTGGATCGCCGGGTTGGCCAGGTTGGCGAACTGGTTCGGCATCACCGCGCCCGGGGTGGCGGCCAGCAGCGCCTCGGCGCGCGCGATGGCGCCGCCCATGCCCTTCTCGCGCGGGGTCAGGTCCACCTCCGCGCCCAGGTAGCGCAGCATCTTGCGCCGCTCGACCGACACCGATTCCGGCATCACCAGGATCAGCCGGTAGCCGCGCGCGGCGGCGACGAAGGCGAGGCCGATGCCGGTATTGCCCGACGTCGGCTCGATGATCGTGCCGCCCGGCCGCAGCTGCCCGGCCGCCTCCATCTCCAGGATCATGTTGACCCCGATCCGGTCCTTCACCGAGGCGATCGGGTTGAAGAACTCGAGCTTGAGGCAGATATCGGCGCTGATCCCCTCTTCGGCGCAGATGCGCGGAATACGCACCAGCGGGGTGTTGCCGATGGTCTCGGCGATGCTGTCGTAGATGCGACCGCGATGGGGACGGTCGAACACCAGGGGTTTGTTCGCGCTCATGCCATTTCCTCCATGCCGGGCTTGGTGCGTCGCGCGAGCCGGATCGCGCGCTGGATTGCCACATGCAACAGGCTGTAGATCGCCGCAAGTGCAACACTCATGGGATACGCTCCGGGGTCATGCGGCGGACGCCGCGGGACGCTCGGCATGGAACCGGTTGCCGGCGGTGGTGGCGGCGACGATACCGGTGCGGATCACGAAATCGGCGAAATGCTCGCCCGGTGCGCGGCCGGCGGCGTAGGCGGCGAACAGCGGGCGCAGTGCCGCGCGTGCATCCTCCAGCCCGATCTCGCGCCGCCACAGCCGCGACAGCCGGGTGCCGTCGAACGCGCCGCCGAGATAGAGGTTGTAGATCCCGGGCCGCACACCGACCAGGCCGATCTCCGCCAGATACGGCCGCGCGCAGCCGTTCGGGCAGCCGGTCATGCGGATGGTGATTTCATCGGCGCCAAGCCCGACGGCGAGGAGATCCGCCTCCAGCGCGTCGATCAGCCCGGGCAGCGCGCGCTCGCTTTCCGCCAGCGCGAGGCCACAGCTGGGCAGCGCGACACAGGCCATCGCGTTGCGGCGCAGCGCCGAGGGCGTGGGGGTATCGAGCAGCGCCGCGATCGCGGCCCGCCGGTCGGGCGCTACCTCCGCGATCAGCAGATTCTGGTTCGGCGTCAGGATGAAGCGGCCGTCATGGGCTTCCGCCACCCGATGCAGCCGGTCGAGCCGCGCGCCGCCGATCCGCCCGTTCTCCACGAACAGCAGGTAATGCCACCGCCCGTCGGCACCCTGGAACCAGCCCGCGGGATCGCCCGAACGGGTGAAGGCGAACCCCCGCGCCGGCGCCAGGGCGAAGCCCAGCCGGCGTTCCAGCTCGGCGCGGAAGGCGGCCAGGCCGTGGCGCTCGATGGTGTATTTCAGCCGTGCGTGCTTGCGGTCCGCGCGGTCGCCCCAGTCGCGTTGCACCGTCACCACCTGCTCGGCCACCGCCAGCACCTGATCCGGCGTGCAGAATCCCAGCAGGTCGCCGGTGCGGGGGAACGTGTCCGGCTCGCCATGGGTCATGCCCATGCCGCCGCCCACCACCACGTTGAACCCGGCGAGCCGCCCGCCCTCGGCGATGGCGATCAGCCCGAGGTCGTGGGCGAACACATCGACATCGTTGCAGGGCGGGATCGCCAGCGCGATCTTGAACTTGCGCGGCAGATAGGTGGGTCCCAGAATCGGTTCCGCTTCCGCCCCGGCCGGGGCCGGCGCGCCGTCGATGAACAGATCGTGCCAGGCCCGGGTGCGCGGCAGCAGATGCTCACTCAGCGCGCGCGCGGTGGCGAGCACCGCGCCATGGATCGGACTGGCCGGATTGGGCGTGGCGATGACGTTGCGGTTGACATCGCCGCAGGCGGCGATGGTGTCCAGCATCGCCGCATGGATGGCGCGGATCGCCGGGCGCAGGTTGGATTTGATGATGCCGTGGAACTGGATGGTCTGCCGCGTGGTCAGCCGCAAGGTGGCGTTGCCGCGCTCCCGGGCCAGAAGCGCCAGCGCCAGGAACTGCGCCGGGGTCAGCACGCCGCCCGGCACCCGCAGCCGGGCCATGAAGCTGAACGCCCGCTCCATCCGCGTCTTCATCCGCTCGGCGCGCAGATCGCGGTCGTCCTGCTGGTAGATGCCGTGGAACTTGGTGAGCTGGGTGTCGTCCTCGGCCAGCGCGCCGGTGACCGCATCCTCCAGCCCCTGGGCGATGCCGCCGCGCAGGCCGCGGCTTTCCGCCTTGATGGTCTCGTTGCGGGAGAGTGTGGTCATGCCGGCACCTGATCGCGGAACGCGGGGGAACGATGGATGCCGCATTCGCTCTTGGCCTGCCCCGCCCAGCGGCCCGCGCGGGGGGCCTCGTCGTCGCCCACCGGGCGGGTGCAGGGCGCGCAGCCGATCGAGCGGTAGCCGCGCGCCAGCAGCGGATGCGCCGGCAGATCATGGGCGGCGAAACAGGCTGCGATGTCGGCGGCCGACCAGGCTGCCAGCGGGTTGATCCGGATCCGCCAGTCGGCGCCGAACTCCACCGGGCTCAGCGCGGCCCGCTCGCCGCCGTGGTACCGCTTGCGCCCGCTGATCCAGGCGTCGAACGGCGCCAGCGCGTCCTCCAGCGGTTGCACTTTGCGGATCCCGCAACACCGATCCGGGTCCTCCCGCCACAGCGTGCCGGCGGGATCGGCCAGCGGGCCGGGACCGGCGGTGCGCACGTCGCGAAGGCCGAAGCGCGCCACCAGCCGGTCCCGGTAGGCAAGCGTCTCCGCGAACAGCTGGCCGGTATCGAGGAAGATCACCGGCAGCGTGGGGTCGATCCCGGCAACCAGGTGCAGCAGCACCGCGCTCTCCGCCCCGAAGGAGGAGACCAGCGCGATCCGCCCGGCGAACCGCTCGCCGATCAGCACCCGCAGCAGCGCGGTGGTTTCGGCTTCGCGCGACATCAGTACACATCCCGCTTGTAGCGGCCGTCGCGCTGGGCCTCGCGCAGCCAGGCCCCGGCCGCCTCCGCGTCCTTGCCAAGGCCGGCGGCGATCACCTCCCGCAGCGCGGCATGGACATCGCGCGCCATCGCCTTGGCGTCGCCGCAGACATACACCACCGCGCCATCGGCCAGCCACCGCCACAGCGCCGCGCCATGCTCGCGGATGCGGTCCTGCACGTAGATCTTCTCCGGCTGATCGCGCGAGAACGCGAGGTCGAGCCGCGACAGCACGCCGGCGCGCAACCATTCCTGCCATTCCAGCTGATACAGGAAATCATGGGTGAACTGCCGGGCGCCGAAGAACAGCCAGGCCCGGCCGGAAGCGCCGCTCGCCTCGCGCCGCTGCATGAAGCCGCGGAACGGGGCGACCCCGGTGCCGGGGCCGATCATCACGATCGGCCGCTCCGGCTCGGCCGGCAGGCGGAAATGCGGGTTCGGCCGCAGCTGCACCGACAGCGCCTCGCCCACCGCGCGCCGGTCGGCGAGATCGACCGAGACCACCCCGGACCGGCGCCGCCCATGGCTTTCCCAGCGCACCGCGGAGACCAGCAGATGCACCGCCTCCCCCGCCGCCTCCGGCGCGGAGGCGACGGAATAGAGCCGCGGCGGCAGCGGCCGCAGCAGCCCGGTGAGTTGTTCGGCGGTGAGCGGAGCCGCCCCCTCGGCCAGCAGGTCGATCACCTGCCGGCCGACGATCGGGAACCCTTCCGCCCGCCCGGTCAGCCCCGCATAGGCGGCCACCATCGGCGCGGTGAGGGTGGCGATGTCGTAGCGCTCGCAGAGCGCCTCGGCCAGCGCGGCATCGCCGCCGAGCCCGGCCGCCGCCAGCACCTCGCCCACCAGCGCGGGGTCGTTGCGCGCGGCGATGGCGATCGCATCCCCCGGCTCATAGGCGAGCCCTGTGCCTTCCAGCGACAGTTCCAGATGCCAGGTCTCGGCGGTGGAACGCGAGGAGCTGAGCCGCTGCTTGAGGGTGATCGGCGCGCGCACCGCTGCCGGCGCCGCGGCCGCAGGTGCGACGCGGGCAAAATCGACGCGGATCACATCCGCCCCCGGCTCCGCGGGCGGGGTCAGGTCGGCCAGCACCGACTCGGTCCAGGCCCGCGCCGGGGCGGCGTAGTCGAGATCGCATTCGGTGAGCGGGCGCAGCCGCTCGGCGCCCAGCGCTGCCAGCCGCGCGTCGATGCGCCGCCCGGTCTCGCAGAAATTGACATAGGCGCGATCGCCCAGCGCCAGCACCGCGAACGCCAGGCCGGGCAGGCGCGGCGCGGCCGCGTCCATCAGCGCGGCGTAGAACGCCTCGGCGCGCTGCGGCGGATCGCCCTCGCCCCAGGTGGAGGCGATCACCAGCAGCCGCCCGGCCTCGGTCAGCATCGCCGGGGTGGCGTCGGCCATG
>JBMFXF010000116.1:0-7208 GCA_049964515.1 Acetobacteraceae bacterium
GTCGAACACCGCGGGGTGGTCGGGCCGCCAGCGGAACTGCACGCCCTGGAAGGCGATCGCGTTGCCGGCGGGCATCGGCACCGGCGCCGCGGGGTCAGCCACCGGCGGCGGCGCCTCGGCCGCATCCAGCACCCGCACCGCCGCCGCCGCGGCATGGCCGGCCAGCGCCCCGGCGCGCGGCAGGCCGCCGGCGACCTCGAACGCGGCCACCACCAGGAACACCCCGGCCACCGCGGCGAGCGGATGCATCGGCGCCCCGGCCAGCACCGCCAGCACCGCCGCCTGCGCGGCGAGCATTGCTCCGGCGCTGGCCAGCGCGGTGCGCCCGGCCACCGCGCGCTGGGCGGCCAGCAGGCTCGCCTCGCGCGCGCGCACCTGATCGGCCATGCGGTCCTCGGCGGCGAAGGCGCGCACCTCGCGCAGCCCGGTGAATGCATCCAGCGCGGCGACCCGCAGCCCGGCCCCGGCGCGGGCCAGATCGGCGCCGGCGCCCGCGGTGATCCGCGCCGCCACCGCCGGCAGGGCGAAGGCGGCCAGCGCGAACAGCAGCGCCACCGTCACCGCCGCCAGCGGCGTGACCGCCCACAGCACCACCGCCAGCACCGGCAGCAGCAGCAGCGCGCCCAGCGCCGGGATCAGGATGCGCGAATAGAGCCCGTCCAGCGCCTCCACATCGCCGACCAGCCGGGCCAGCACGTCCCCGGCGCGGCGGAAGCCCAGTCCCCCCGCCGAGCCACGCGCCACGCCGCGAAAGAACCACACCCGCAGATCGGCCAGCGCGCGGAACGTGGCCTCATGCGTCACCACCCGTTCCAGATAGCGCCCGATCACCCGGGTGGCGCCGAGGCCGCGCAGGATCACCGGGGCCAGCAGCACCCCCGCCGCCAGCGCCACCGCCACCACCCGCCCGGCGATGGTCATCAGCGCCACCCCGGCCGCGACCGAAACCAGCGCGATCACCCCGCCCGCCGCCAGCCACGCCCAGCGCCCGCGCCACAGCGCCAGGATGCGCCCGAGCGGTCTCATGCGCTCACCCGCGACGGCGGGGACGCGGCGCGGCCGGCGCGCAGATCGAGCCGCCGGCCGGAAAACGCCTGCGCCGCCGTGGTGTGGCTGGCCAGCACCACCGTCCGCCCCGCCACCAGCCGGCGCAGGCTGTCAAGAATATCGGCCTCGGTGGCTGGGTCGAGATGCGCGGTCGGCTCATCGAGCAGCAGCAGCGGGGCATCGCGCAGGAAGGCCCGGGCGATGGCGACCCGCTGCGCCTGGCCGCCGGAGAGGCCGAACCCGCCCTCGCCGATCGCGGTCTCCAGCCCCTTGGGCAGCCGGGCGGCGAATTCGCTCACCCGCGCGGCGCGGGCGGCGGCGGCGACCTCGTCATCGGTGGCGTCGGGGCGGGCGAAGCGGATGTTCTCGGCGATGCTGCCGGCGAACAGCACCGGGCGCTGGCCGATCCAGGCCACCAGCCTGGCATGGGCGGAAGGCACCAGATCGGCGATGTCGGCGCCGTTGAAGGTGATCCGCCCCTCGGTGGGGCGGACGAAGCCCAGCAGCAGCTCCAGAATGCTGGTCTTGCCGGCGCCGGAGGGGCCGGTGAGGATCAGCGTCTCTCCGGCCGGGACGCGGAAGCTGAGCCCGTCCAGCGCCTTGCCGCGGGCCGGGTCCCACACCAGCGAGACATTCTCGAACGCGACGGCGATGCCGCTCGCCTCCACCGTGCGCACCAGCCGCGGCGCCGGCGCGGGCGGCGCGGGCGGCAGATCGCGCAGCGCCTCCGCGGCGCCGACCGCGTGCAGCCGGTCCTGGTAGGCGAGCGCGAAATTTCGCAGCGGGGCGAAGAACTCGGGCACCAGCAGCAGCGCGAACAGCGCGTCCCGCGGGGCCACCGGATGATGCGCGACGATCAGTTCGCCGTAGCGCACCGCCAGCACCACCAGCGCCGCCGCCGCGGCAAGGTCGAGCGCGGCCGAGGACAGGAACGCCACCCGCAGCACCCGCATCGTGCGCACGCGGAGCGCGTCGGCGGCCTGGGCCAGGGCGGCGGCCTCGGCCTCGGTCCGGCCGTAGAGCACGATGGTGGCGATGCCACGGATGCGGTCGAGGAAGCGCGCCTGCAGCCGGGTCATCGCCTGGAACTGCCGGCGCGCGGCGACCGCGGCGCCGATTCCGGCCAGCGCCATGCCGACCGGCACCAGCAGCCCCGCCAACACCAGCACCAGCGCCGCCACCGGATCCACCGCCAGCGCCACCAGCGCCACCAGCGCGGGGCCGAGGATCGCCAGGGCGGAGGCGGGAATCCAGCGCGCGTAGAGCCCGTCCAGCGCCTCCACCCGGTCCACCACGATGGCGGTGAGCTCGCCCGAGTGCCAGCGCCGCAGCGCCGCCGGCCCGATCGCCAGCAACCGGCCGAGGATATTCGCGCGCAACCGGCTGCGGGAGGCGGCGCCGGCGGCGACGGCGGCGTGCTCGGCCGCCACGCCGAGCCCGGCGCGGGCCAGCGCCAGCACGGCGAAGCCGATCAGGGCGGCAAGCTCGGTGCGGTGGTGCACCAGCGCGGCGGCGAGCACCGCGGCGATGCAGAACGCCTGCGCCACCGCCACCACGACCAGCGCCAGGTTAAGCAGCAGCGCCGGGCGGGCGGCGCGCGCGCCGATCCGGGTTTCCCCGCGCAACCAGGCCTTGGCGGCCGCCTGCGGCCCGCGATCGCGGCGCTTCATGGCTGGTCCCGCTCCGCCGGGGCGACGGTCGGAGGCGGCGAAGATCCGGTGCGTCTGGTCATGCGCGCTGGTATAGGACCGGCGCACGACGGGGGCACCCGGCGCGGTGTTAAAAATCCGTAATCGGAAACCGTCCCGTCACGAAGTGTGACATAGGCTTCCCGCCGCGCCGGCCGGGGGATAGTCTCGGCGCCGGCCGGACAGGGAATGATCGCCGTCGATGACTGCCCGCATCCTGATCGTCGATGACATTCCGGCCAACACCCGCTTGCTGGAGGCGAAGCTGGCGGCGGAGTATTTCCAGGTCGCCTCGGCCCGCGAGGGCGCCGAGGCGCTGGAACTGGCGCGCCACTGGCAGCCCGACCTGATCCTGCTCGACGTGATGATGCCGGGCATGGACGGGTTCGAATGTTGCCGCCGCCTCAAGGACGACCCCGCCACCTTGCATATTCCGGTGGTGATGGTCACCGCGCTCGGCGAGGCCACCGAGCGGGTGGTGGGGCTCGATGCCGGCGCCGACGATTTCCTCAGCAAGCCGGTGGACTACACCACCCTGATGAGCCGGGTGCGCAGCCTGATCCGCCTCAAGCGGATGCTGGACGAGTGGCGGGCCCGGGCGGAGACGGTGCGCGCGCTGGGCCTGTCGGCGCAGCCGCTGCCGCCGCCTTCGGTCGCCGGCGCGCGGGTGCTGGTGGTCGATGACTGGGACGGGGAGGCGACGACGATCCGCGCCGCGCTCGCCGAGGAAGGGCTGGTGTGCCTGCGCGCCCGCGACGGGATCGAGGCGATGGCGCTGGCGGCGGCCAATCCGCTCGATCTCATCGTGGTGAGCCTGGGCATCACCGAGGAGGATCCGCTGGCGCTGGCCTCCGGGCTGCGCGCGGCGGACGCCACCCACGCGGTGCCGCAGCTCTTGATCGGCGACGTGGCGGAGCGGGAGCGGCTGCAGCGCGGGTTCGAGCTCGGGGCCAACGACTGGCTGCTGCTGCCGCTCGATCCGCAGGAGCTGCGGGCGCGGGCGCGCAACCAGGTGCGGCGCAAGCTCTATCAGGACCGGCTGCGCGCCGATCTGGGCGAGGCGATCGAGCTTGCGGTGACCGACCCGCTGACCGGCCTCTACAACCGCCGCTACCTGACCCGGCATCTGCAGAGCCTGATGGATCAGACGCCGCCGCCGCATCTGGCGCTGATGCTGATCGACGTGGATTATTTCAAGGCGGTGAACGACGCCTTCGGCCACGCCGCCGGGGACCGGGCGCTGCGGGCGGTGGCCGAAGTGCTGCGCGCCAATATCCGCGCCTTCGACACGCTGGCCCGCTACGGGGGGGAGGAGTTCGTGGTCATCATGCCCGGCGCCGGCCCCGATCAGGCGGCGGCGGCGGCGGAGCGGCTGCGACTCGCGGTTGCGGAACTGCCGTTGGCGCCGGTGCTGGGCACCGGGCCGGAGGCGGGTCCGCTCACGGTGAGCATCGGGGTGGGGGTGTCCGGCCAGGACGCCGACACCGCCGACGAGTTGATCGCGGTGTCGGACGGGGCGCTGTATGCGGCGAAGCGGGGCGGGCGGAACCGGGTGGAGCTGGCCCGCGACGCGATCGAGGCCGACCCGGCGGGCTGAGCGACGCCCGGTTGGGAGCCGGGCGCGCCTACTTGATCTTGGCTTCCTTGAACAGCACGTGCCGGCGGGCCACCGGGTCGTATTTCTTCAGTTCGAGCTTGCTGGTCTGCGCGCGCGCGTTCTTCTTGGTGACGTAGAAATAGCCCGTGTCCGCGGAGGAGACGAGCTTGATCTGCACGGTGTTGCTCTTCGCCATGGCCTTGATCCTGAAACGCGCGGAACATGCTGACGGGACCGCCGGACGTCAAGTCCGCGCGGGCGGGAGAGTTCCGGATGGCCGACGTCGGGGCCGGCGCCGGGCCGCGGCCCTGGCCCGATCAGTCCCCCGTGGCCAAATTGACCGCGGCGGAACGGCCGTTCTGCTGCTGTTCGATCTCGAAGCCCAGCTTCTGACCCTCGTTGAGCGTGCGTAGCCCGGCTTTCTGGACCGCGCTGATATGGACGAAGATATCCTTGCCGCCGGTGTCCGGCGCGATGAACCCGTATCCCTTGGTCGGGTTGAACCATTTGACGGTGCCCCTGGGCATCGACGTGGTGCCTTTCTTCGTACGGAACGCCGCCCGCTGGGGGCGTTCGCAGGTTTCCCCGACGCGCCGTCCCCCGTTCTGCGCGGGTGGACCGGCCCGTCGAGCGGGATGATACGCCGTCAATGACAAATTCGCAACGCTGATCTGTGCGAAGCGGGGGTGGTCGGAGCGGGGAGGCCGATTCGGTGGGGGATGGCTCTATTTGTTGTTATATTGCAACATTATCGGCCTGCTTGACAACCCTCCGCTGCCCGGCGCGCGATCCCCGCCCCCACACCCCCGCGCCAAGGCCACCCCCCATGTCCCAGGCCACCGCCCCCCGCCAGCGCCTGCTCGCCCGCGAACCCTCGCCGCCCTCGCATTACGTCGATGTCCTCGGCGCCCCCTGGCAGCGCTCGGAGTTCCCCGGAATCTCCCACAAGCTGCTCTACAGCGCCCCGGCAACCGGCATGTCCACCCTGCTGTTCCGCCTGGAGCCCGGCGCCGTGGTGCCGCTGCACGAACACACCGGCGTCGAACTCACCTACGTGCTCGAAGGCAGCCTCGAGGACGAGGAAGGCGTCTGCACCGCCGGCAATTTCGTCTGGCGTCCGGCCGGCAACACCCATGAGGCGCGGGCGCCGAACGGCGCGCTGCTGCTCGGCGTGTTCATGCGCCCCAACCACTTCGCCGCCGGCCAGCGCTTCTTCACCGCAGCCGCCGAGTAAGCGGTGGCGCGGCGGCGCGGGCGCGGCTAACAAGCGCCGCCATCCGTCCGGAGTCCCGCCTTGCGCCGTTTCCGCCTCGCCGCCGCCACGGTCCCGCTCGCCGCGCTGCTCTCGCTCGCCGGCTGCGCCAGCCACCACGCCAGCAAGCCCGTCGCCACCGGGCCGGCGCCGCGGGTCTATGCGATCGATCTCGCCGGCAAGGCCGCGCTGTGCAAGCCCGGCAAGGTCACGCCGAAGCCGCACGGCACCGTCGCCGCCGATATGACCGTCGGCAGCGCCGGCGGCTGGTGCGGCCTTTCCGTGCAACGCCACGGCGCGCCCTTCGCCGCCGGGCTGCTGACCCGGCGGGCCGCCCATGGGCGGGTCTATATTCACACTGTCGGCGCGGCGACCCGCATCGATTACACCCCGGCACCCGGCTTCGTCGGCCAGGACCGCTTCGCGGTGGAGCTGCTTCCCGACCACGCCCGCCTCAACGTCGCCGTCACCGTGCGCCCCTGAGCGCCCCCCGATTGCCGCCCTGGACCGCGCACGGCAGGATGGCCCGGTCCCCCCGGAGGCCATGATGGACCCGAGTTTCCTCCCCGCCTGGCGGCTGGCCGAGCGCATCCGCGCCGGCGAGCTCGGCTGCCGCGAGCTGGTCGATCACATGATCGCCCGCATCGAGCGCCTGGACCCGAAGCTCAACGCGGTGGTGGTGCGCGATTTCGAGCGCGCCCGGGCCCGCGCCCACGCCCTGGACCACGTCCCGCCCGCCACCCCGGGCCCGCTGTTCGGGGTGCCGATGACGGTGAAGGAGAGCTTCGACCTGCGCGGCCATCCCACCACCTGGGGCCACCCATCCCGCGCCGCGCACCGCGCCGAGGAGGACGCGCTGGCGGTGCGCCGGCTGGAAGCGGCCGGGGCGATCGTGCTCGGCAAGACCAATGTGCCGGTCTCGCTGGCCGACTGGCAGAGTTACAACCCGGTCTATGACGCCACCAGCAACCCGTGGTCGGCGGGGCACACGCCGGGCGGCTCCTCGGGCGGCGGCGCGGCGGCGGTGGCGGCCGGGCTGGCGGGGCTGGAATGCGGTTCCGACATCGGCGGGTCGATCCGCGTGCCGGCGCATTTCTGCGGGCTGTTCGGCCACAAGACCAGCTGGGGGCTGGCCTCCCCGCGCGGGCATTCGCTGGCGGACGCGGCGGCGTTCACCGATATCTCGGTGATCGGCCCGCTGGCGCGCTCGGCGCGCGACCTGGAACCGGCGCTGGGGGCGATCCTGGGGCTGGATCCGGCCGAAACCGGCCTCGGCTTCGTGCTGCCCCCGCCGCGCGCCACGAGGCTGTCGGAGCTGCGCATCGCCGTCTGGTCGCACGAGCCGGGCCGGGCGACCGAGGCCGAGACCACGGCGATGCTCGACGATCTCGCCCGGCATCTGGAATCCGAGGGCGCCGAGGTCAGCCGCACCGCCCGCCCCGATTTCGACGTGGGCGAGGCCTGGCGGCTCTATCTGACCCTGCTCGACGCCGCCATGGCCGGGCGGCTGAGCGAGGCGGCGCTGGAGGCCCGACGCGCCCGCAAGGCCGTGCTGCGCGCCGATGACCTCAGCGCCGATGCGATCATGCTGCGCGCCACCGACCTTTCGCATCGGGAATGGCTG
>JBMFXF010000116.1:7308-10137 GCA_049964515.1 Acetobacteraceae bacterium
TGCCGCACATGCGCCAGGGCGAGACCTGGGAGCGCCGGATCGCCCTCGACGGCCGCACCATCCCCTACAACGATCTGCTGTTCTGGCCCGGGATCTCCGGCGTCTGCCACCTGCCGGCCAGCGTGGCCCCGCTCGGACTCTCGCGCGAAGGGCTGCCGATCGGGGTGCAGATCGTCGGTCCCTACGGGGGCGACCGCACCACCATCGCGGTGGCGCATCTTCTGGAAACCAGTTGGCGGGGCTTCGCGCCGCCGCCGGGATGGGCGTGAGACATGCGGATCCTGGTGCTCGGCGCCGGCGGCATCGGCGGGTATTTCGGCGGCCGGCTGGCCGAGGCCGGAGCGGACGTGAGCTTCCTGGTCCGCCCCGCGCGCGCCGCGCGCCTCGCCGAGGCGGGGCTGGTGGTGCGCAGCCCGCATGGCGACATCCTGCGCCCGGTGCGGACCGTCACCGCCGCCACCGCCGGCTATGACCTGGTGCTGCTGACCTGCAAGGCCTACGACCTGGAAGCGGCGATGGCGGCGATCACGCCGGCGATGGCGGGCGGGGCAGCGGTGCTGCCGATGCTCAACGGGATGCGCCACCTCGACATCCTGGACGCGGCATTCGGCGCCGGCGCGGTGCTGGGCGGGCTCTGCCATATCGCCGCGACCCTCGATCCCGCGGGCGAGGTGCGCCACCTCAACAAGCTCCACGCGCTCACCCTGGGGCCGCGTCAGGCCGTGCAGGCAGACGTGGTGGCCGGCTTCGCCGCCGCCTGCCGGGAGGCGCGATTCGACCTGCGCGTGGCCGAGGACCCGATCCAGGACATGTGGGAGAAATTCGTGCTGCTCGCCACCATGGCGGCGATGACCTGCCTGATGCGCGGCAACGTGGGGCAGATCATGGCCACCGACGTTGGCGAGGCGCTGGTGCTGGCCACCCTGGCCGAGGCCGACGCGGTGGCCGGCGCGGCCGGCCATGCCTCCCGCCCGGCGCGGCTGGCGGCGGGGCGCGCGACGCTGACCGAGCGCGGCTCGAGCTTCGCCGCCTCCATGCTGCGCGATGTCGAACGCGGCGGGCGGACCGAGGCGGCGCATGTGGTGGGCGACATGGTGGCGCGCGCCGGCGCGGCGGGGCTGGCGGCGCCGATACTGGCCACCGCCTGGTGCCATCTGCAGGTGCACGAGGCGCGGGTAGCGGGCGGTTAAGCTTTCGCCGTCAGGCTGCGCCGATGCACCGCATCGGCATCGTCATCCCGGCCCACGACGCCGCGTCCTGGATCGGCGCCGCGCTCGACTCGCTGATGGCGCAGAGCCGGACCGACTGGACCGCGGTGGTGGTCGATGACGGCTCGACCGATGCCACCGCCGCGATCGTGGACGCCTGGGGGGACGCGCGGGTGCGGCTGGTGCGCCAGGCGCGCGCCGGGGTGTCGGCGGCGCGCAACCGCGGGGTGGCGGCGCTGGGGCCGGTGGCGTGCGTGCTGTTCCTGGATGCCGATGACCGTCTGGCGGCGGACGCGCTGGCCCGGCTCGGCACGGCGCTGGAGGCGGCGCCGGGGGCGGTGGCCGCGGTGGGGGCGTTCGCCGGTATCGCCGAGGACGGGCGGCGGGAGCGGACGAAACCGCCGCCGCGCGGGGGCGATCTGCTGGCGCGGCTCCTGACCTGCAACCTGTTCGCCAATGGCGGGCATGTGCTGATCCGCGCCGCGGCGCTGGCCCGCGCCGGCGGGTTCCGCCCGGAGCTCGCCTTCGCCGAGGATTGGGAGTTCTGGGTGCGCCTTGCGCTGCTGGGCCCGTTCGCCGCCGCGCCCGGCCCGCCGGTGCTGTGGGTCAGCCGCCGCGCCGGCGGGGCCTGCCTCAGCCGCGCCGCCGACCCGGCCGCGCTGACCCCGGCGCTGGCGGCGGCCTATGCGGCGCCGGGGCTGGCGGCGCGGTTCGGTCCGCGCCGGCTGGCCCGGCTGCGGCGGCGGATGGAGGCCGAGCAGCTCTGGGTGGCCGGGCGCGCGCTGCTGTGGCACGGGCGGCGGGCGGAGGCGTGGGCGATGCTGGGCCGGGGGCTGGCCGCCCGCCCGGGACCGAAGCGGGCGGCGGCGCTGGCGTTGTGGCGGCTGGGGTGGGGTTAGCCGTGCGGCCCGGGGCCTTGCGCCGTCGAAGCCACCGCGCCTGATTTCAGGGTCTTCAGGAACGCGATCAGATTGGCCCGCTTGCCGGCATTGTGCAGCCCGCCATAGGGCATCTTGGTGCCGGGCACGACCTTCTGCGGATGGTTGATGTAGGCGTTCAGGATGGTGGGCGTCCAGACGATGTTGGCGTTCTTGTTGGCGACCGAATAATCATAGCCGGGCTCGGAGCCGGTATGCCGCCCGACCACGCCGAACAGCGACGGGCCGATCTTGTTCACGTCCGGCTTGTCGGAATGGCAGATGGCGCATTGCTGATGGAACACCGCCTTGCCGGCGGCCGGGTTGGCGGCGCGGGCGGGGGCGGCCAGCAGCGGCAGGGTCAGCACGGCGGCGAGGAGGCTCACGGGTCCGCCGCGCAGCCGGCGGGAAGCGGTCAGGGAGGTCATGGTCGGCGGCTCCGACAGGGGTTTCGGCCGGGGCCGTCTATGCCGCGCTGCGGTGAAGCCGGCGTTGACCTGGATCAAAGCGGGGGATGGTACGCATTTGTACGGATGGGCTACGCCCGCCGCCCGCGCAGCGCCGCCGCCAGCGTCCCCTCGTCCAGCGTCTCCAGCGCCCCGCCCACCGGCACCCCCTGCCCCAGCCGGGTCACCCGCACCCCGGCGGGACGCAGCCGGTCGGCCAGGAGATGCCCGGTCGCCGCCCCGTCCACCGTCGCCCCC
>JBMFXF010000117.1:0-10103 GCA_049964515.1 Acetobacteraceae bacterium
GCAACCGGTCCGCCGCGACAGCAATTGCCCCGTCACCCGTCAACATCTCATTGGCATCGACAACCAGGATCGACGTCGCCCGGCGCAGCTCTACCAGCCTCTCGGGCCCGTCGGCCTCGGCGGCAATCCCGGCGCGCAACCGGTCGGCGCGCGCGATTGCGTCCTCGACAGCCTGCGAATCCGTCGCCACCCCCGCCCAGCCGGGAAGACCCCCAGCCTGAGGCGCCAGCGTGTCGATCTCGCGAAGGAGGTCGCGCATTGCAGTGAGCCTTGGTAAGTCCGCCCCGGGCTCGACCGGCCCGGCCGCGCCGCCGCCCTGAGCGAGCGCCTGGGCAACCTTGCGCTTGGCCCGCGTTGCAAGGGGCCAAATCTTGGCACTGGCCTGGGTCCAGGCGGCCTGCATCCGGTCGATATCGATCCGGCGCGCCGCCTCCGGCGCGTAGGTTGCGCTGAGCGAGGCTTCTTCGCTGCGATAGCGCGCGATCAGCGTCAACGCCTGACGGGCGGCTGCGACGCGATCGGCCATATCAGGCGCGAAGGCGAAGCGCAGGTCGCAGCCATACATCGACAGGCACAGCTCGGCAAAGGCAAGCAACCTCGCAGCAGCGCCTGATCCGTGCCCGACAAGAGGTAGGCTGCTGGCGGTTGTCAGCGCCGCGTGCGCTTGCTCTACTTCATCGAGTGCATCCGGGATCCCAACCGCTGCGGCAACGATCTCCTCCTGCCAGCCGTTCGACCAGTCGGTGTGGCAGACGCCGGCGAGTTCGGGCGGCAGGTCGATGACCGCTTCATAGGCCAATCCTAGCCGGCGCGCGACATCGCGGAAGTGGGCCATGTCGGTTGCGTCGTGCTGGGCGGACGTCGGGAACACGAGCTTCGGCGTGGCCTCGGTCGCGTCGCGGACAGTCTGGCCGATCGCGCGGTGGATGGTCCATCCGTTCGGCTCGCGCCGATGAAGTAATGCAACTACCGCATTGATCTCGTCACGCAGGCGCTTGGTCTTGCTCGCCTCATGCTCCCATTCCTCAGCGCTGAGCGCATCGCGCGCCGTCCAGGCGCGATCAAGCTGCTTCAGTACCGCCGATTTGGTCGCCTTGGCGGAGTGCAGTTCCAGAGAGAAGGGCGCGAGTCCCTTGTCCGCCAGCCGCCGCTGCACCACCTCCAATGCCGCCCGCTTCTCAGCGACGAACAGCACGCGCCGGCCGAGCCCAAGATTGTGGGCGATCATGTTGGCGATGGTCTGAGACTTTCCGGTGCCGGGCGGCCCATCCAGCACGAAGTCCCGCCTCTCTGCCGATGCCACCACCGCAACAAGCTGCGAACTGTCGGCCGGCAGCGGGGTGAACAACGACGCCGGCTCCACGGTCGCGTCGAGTTCCTCCACGCGTGGAAAGCCGCCCTTGGCGACCGCCACCGAGCCGTCGCGATCGACGAGGTGCCGGACGAGGGCACTTTCCTTCAGCCGATCGGCACGATCAACCAGGTCCTTCCACATGAGATATTTGGCGAAGGAGAATGTGCCGAGAGCGACGTCCGGAACCACCTCGAATCCGACCATGTCGCGCACCGCCGACCGTACTGCGCGCCAAATTGCGGCGACGTCGATACCTCTTTGGTCCTTCGGGAGCTCTCCGTCGAGGTGGGGGATGGTCAACTCGAAATCCTGCCGCAGGAGCTCAAGCAGCGTCATGTTGAAGCGCGGCTCATCCTCGTGCGCGATCATTGTCACGCCCGACAGCGCGCTCTTGCGCTCCAGGCGAATCGGCAGAAGGATCAGGGGCGCCCGATAGGTTTTGTCCTCGGTTGGTGACTTCTTCCACTTGAGGAAGCCCAGCGCCAGATAGAGGGTATTCGCGCCGCCCTCCTCCAGATCGGCCCGCGCCTTGCGGTAGAGTTCGACTAGCGCAGCGTCGAGCTTGTCCTTGGGCAGCGGCGAGAGCGCCTCGCCACGCTTCATCGCCGCCTCGGCGACCTTGGCGCGGAGGCTTACCTGGGTCTGCTGCTCGTAGAGCTTTTCGTCCCGTCCGCCGGTGTCGAGATTGGGCATAGGGACGATGCGTACCTTCTTTCCGCCGGCGAGCACATCCTCGAGCGCGCCGGGGTCGGGGCAGAGCAACCGCACCGCCTTCGCGCTATCGGGGAGATGGAGCAGGCGGTTGCTGGTCGTGAGGTTGAGCAGCTTTCGCTGCCACTGGCGGATGCGCCCGCCCGGTGTCGGCTCCTCCTCGCGCACCTCCACCTCAAAGGCCGGAAGCGCGGGGGCCGCCTCCAGCGCCTCGGCGACCGGCGGTACGCCTTCACCTGCGGCCGCGGGCGCGGCAACGACACCGAGGGGCCGAATCTTCTGCATGCGCGCACGCCGCACGTCGATCACCATCCGGAAGCCTGCGTCGGCCTCCTCGGCAATCTGCCGCCGCGCCACCGCCATAGCCTGGCCGAAGGTGGCCGGCGGGTTTTGGGCTACGAGCGTCGTCTCGAAGACGACGATATCGTCGAGGTCGAGGCGGCGGCGCAGGGCCGCCGCCTCGTTAGTCACGAGGTTTGCGAACTCCACCGGCTGCAGCCAGACGCCGGCGAAGGCATGCCCTTCCGTCAGCACCACCAGCGGATTGAGGTTCGCCTGCTCGAGCGCGGCGGCGAAGAGCAATGCGGTGTCGAGGCAGGTTGCGATGCGGCCATCGAGGATCTGCGTGGGTGTGCGAACCTTCTGCCCGGTCTCCTCGAAGCTGGCGGGCGGCAGCGCATAGGACAGGCGCAGTCCCGCGACCGCCGACCAGATCGCGGACGCGAACTCCCATACACGCTCGCGCTTCCCAGACTTGTAGCCGTCCAGCGCATCCGGCTTGCCGGCACGCCGCAGCACGTCGGTCGCCGCCTTGAGCACGCGGTCCACAGCGGGATCGTTGGGCATCACGAAGGCTGGCAGCAGGTCGGCCATCGCACCGATGCCGCCCCACTGGTTATGGGCGAGCAGCTCGACGGGCTGGGAGAGCCCGGCCAGCGTGGCACCCTCTCGATCGACCAGGAGGAAGGTCAGCGTTCCAGACAGGCTTTCGGTCAGGTCGTGGAGTAGCGTGGCATTGAGGGCAATGTCTCGGTCGGCGATACGCAGCGTATCGCCGGAACCCATTGCGTCGATTCTCCAGCTCTTTGGCTGCACGAACGGAGGGTCGGCGAAAAGCGAGAGCTTTAGCCCTTCAGACACCTGCTCGGCTGTTGACGACACGCTGAGTTCGCGAACGACCGGAATTGCGTTCTGATGCGCGGCGAAGCCGATTTTTGCCGCGCTCGCGGCATTTATTTCCCAGCCCAAGCCTCCCTCCAGAGTCGCTGTCCCCCATTAGAGACAGGAGCGTATGCGGCCTTTGATCCGATATTCTCCGGATGGCCGGCCCATCCGGCCATCCGGAGGTAACCTACCCGCCATCCGACGGCCGCTGCAAGGAAGGAAGCGCCGCGATGGCGCTCTCGGCCGTTCATGGCGGTCGTTAGGTTTGGTCTGACCAAAAATCTGCCCCCATAAGGAGGCCACTGGACGCAATTCCCCTCCGACCGTCTGCCGGCCGCGGAGCCGTTCCTCCCGCGACCAACCGGCTTCGGCGCCGATGGCGTCCCGGTAGCCCCGTGCCCCCCGCTACCCTTCGAACGCCAGCGCCAGCCCCGGCTCCCCCCAGTCCATCGCCACCAGCCGCCCGCGCGCCGACAAGGTCACGAACGCGGTCCGCCGGTCCGCCCCCCCGAAGCAGATATTCGTGGTCATCACATCCCCCGTCGGCACCTGCCGCAGCACCTCCCCCGACGGCGCGATCACGGTGATCGCCCCGGCGATCAAGGTCGCCACGCAGACATTCCCCGCCGCCGTCACCGCCAGGCTGTCGAAGCGCTGGAACCCGCCCAGGCCCGCCACCAGCCGCCCCCCGTGCGGCGAGGGAAACCCGCGCTTCCGCGCCACCCCCGGCGCCGCCAGGTCGAACGCCCACAGCCGCGCCGTCTCGGTCTCGGCCACATAAACAATGGCCCCGTCCGGCGACAGCCCCACCCCGTTCGGCGTCAGGATCGGGTACGCCACCTCCACGATGCGCGATCCGTCCGCCAGCGCGTAGTAGAGCCCGCCATGGTCGCGCTCGCGCGCCCGCGCCTTGCCCAGATCGGTGAAATAGAACCCGCCGTGCCGGTCGAACACCAGATCGTTCGGCCCGCGCAGCCGATGCCCGTCGCAGCGGTCGTACAGCACCCGCACCGCCCCGCTCGCCGGATCGACGGTTTCGATCCGCCCGCCGTCGTAGCCTTCCGCCTGCGCCACCGGGCGCAGCAGCCCCGGCTCCTGGCGCCAGGCGAAGCCGCCGTTGTTGCATACATAAAACAGTCCGCCCGGCCCCAGCGCCGCCCCGTTCGGCCCGCCGCCCGTGCGCGCGATCACCGAGACCGCGCCATCCGCGCCCACCCGGGTCAAGGTCTGCCGCTCGATCTCCACCAGCACCACCGATCCGTCGGCCATTGCGACGGGACCTTCGGGAAAACACAGGCCGCGGGCCAGCTCGCGCATGGCAGCACTCCGTTCCGGTTACAGGGACACGCACGCGGCGATCAGCGCCGCGATCGATGCAAAACAGCGCGCGCCCGCCGCTTCCAGCCGGCGCGTCTTCTCCTCCGGCGAGCCGGCGGCGCCATGCATCAGCGCCCCGGCGTGGCCCATCGCCACCCCCTCCTTCGCTGCCCGCCCGGCGATCAGCGCCAGCAGCGGCTTGGGCGCGCCCAGCGCGGCGTAGGCCGCTGCCGCCTCCTCCTCCTCGGTGCCGCCGACCTCGCCCACCAGGAGGATCGCCGCGGTCGCCGGGTCGGCGGCGAACACCGGCAGCAGCTCGGCGAAGCGCACCCCCTTCACCGCATCCCCGCCCACCCCCACCCACAGGCTCTGGCCCAGCCCCGCCTCCGCCAGCCGGTAGCCCACCTCGTAGGACAGGGTGCCGGATTTGCTCATCACCCCGAACCGCCCCGGGCGCAGCGCCACATCCGGCAGAAACCCCAGCTTGAGCACGCCGGGGACCGCGAGCCCCGGGGTGGAGGCGCCCACCCATACCGCGCCCGCCGCCCGCGCCGCCCGGCCCAGCCGCATCGCGTCATGCGCCGGCACGCCCTCGGCCACCGTCACCAGCAGCCGGATGCCGGCCGCGATCGCCGCCAGCGCGGCCGGCAGGGTCTCCGCCGGCGGGGTGAACAGCACCGAGGCCACCGCGCCGGTCGCCGCCACCGCCGCGGCCGGGTCGGCGAACACCGGCACGCCGTCAATTTTGTCCGCGCCGGCCCCGGTCCCCGCCACCACGCGCGTCCCGTAGGCGCGCATCAGCCCGGCATGGGTGCGGCCCATGCGCCCGGTGATGCCCTGCACCAGCACCGGCGTCTCGCGGGAGAGCGCGCCGATCACCGCGCCGCCTCCACCGCCCGCGCCAGCGCCCGGGTCAGGTCCGGCTCCAGCACCACCAAGGGCGCGCGCGCCGTCAGAATCGCCGCCGCCGGCCCGGCGTTGCGCCCCACCAGCCGGGCGATCACCGGCACCGCCACCGGGCGGGCGGCCAGCGCTTCGGCCAGCAGCCCCGCGAATTCCGCCAGATCGGTGATGCCGGCGAAGATGTTCACCAGGATCGCACGCAGCTCCGGCGCCGCCGCCATCCAGCCCAGCGCGGCGATGATCCGCGCCGGGCTGCCGCGCAGCATGGAGGTGCGGATGTCGCAGAAATTCAGCGGTCGGGCGCCGGCGGCGGTCATTTCGTCGATCAGCATCATCGACAGCCCGGCCCCGGTGGTGAGCAGGCCGATCCGCCCCGCCGGATCCAGGGTGACGTAGTCGAACCCGTGTTCCTGGCGGCGGATCGCGTCCGCATAGGCGTCCGGGTCGGCGGCGATGCGCGCCGCCAGCGCCGGCTGGCGGGGCAGGGCGTTGAGGTCGATCACGATCCTGGCGTCCCCCGCCACCGCGCCGGCGGCGCTCACGAACAGCGGGTTGATCTCGGCCAGCGCCAGTTCGCGGGTCAGCACCAGCTCCGCCAGCCGCATCGCCACCGGCGCCACCGCCGCCGGCAGCGACCAAGGCAGCGCCGCCGCGATCGCCGCCGGCTCGGGCGGCAGGGCGGTGCCGGCGAGCGATCCGCCGCCCTCCACCGCCACCCCGCCCTCGGCCCGGTACAGCAGCCGCAGCCCATAGGCCGCGGGATCGAGCGCGATCGCCAGGTACTGTTCCTCCCCCTGCGCCACCTGCTCGATCAGGCAGGCGCCGACGCGGTGGCCGCGATGCGTCGCGCCCAGCAGCGCGGCCACCGCCGCGCGAGCGGCTTGCGGGGTCTCGGCGCGGCGGATCAGCCCGGCCAGCCCGCGCCCGCCGGCCGGCATCTGGGCCTTTACCATCCACGGGCCAGGGACGCTCGGAGTCGCCGGGGCGCGCACCAGCTGGCCCGGCGGGGTGGGGATGTCGGCCTCGCGCAGCAGCGCCTTGCCGTCGGCTTCGGTCAGCAGCATGGGAAGATGCTGCGCGGGTTCGGCGCGCGCGGGAAGGGGGTCAGCCGGGCCGGGTGGGAAAGCGCATCGCCATCACCCGCGCCCCGGCCTCGCCCGCGCGCGCGTCCGGCAACGGCTCCCCGGCCGCGAGGAAGACGCAGGAGCGTGGCCCCAGCCGTTGGCCGTCCAGGATCAGGCTGCCGTCGAGCACCACCCAGAAGCTCTCCCCATTCTCCGGGGCCGGGCCTGTCATCGCCGCCCCGGGGGGCAGCGCCACCGGCGTCGCCACCAGCCCGTCCGGCGCCGCGTCGATCGCCCCGCCCGAGGCCTCGCGGTGATGGCGCGCACGCGGCAACTCCACCCGCGCGCCGGGCATGTAGCGCGCGCCCGGGTCCCAGCCGTTGCGCAGAGTGAAATAGGCGAGCCCCTCCGCCCCGGCGCGGATCGGGCCATAGGCGGAATGGGCGGCCACGAAATGCACCGTGCCCGGCGCCACGTCGTGCCGGCCGAGCGTGCCACCGCCGCCGACGATCAGCTGGAACTGGTCGGCCTGGTGGAAATGCGCGGCAACGGTGGTGCCGGGGTCCTGTTCGACCAGGAACGCCACCGGCATCGGCGTCCCGGGCGCCGGGCGCGGGGCGGCGGCGAGGCTGTAGCGGTTGGGACCGATGTAGCCGGTGAACCAGAACTCGGTGCCGTTGGAACTGGCGCGCCGGCGGGCGGCGGCGGTTTCGGCGGCGGCGATCACGGGCATGGTGCGGTCCTTTCCATCTCTATCGCGGCACGCAGCGGGCGGGCGCGTTCGCTCCGGCGGCCGGTATTCAGCCAGAACTTGCCGCTGTTGGCGAATACCCGGGCCAGGATCAGCGCGGCGGCCGGGGTCACGCCACGCCGCCCTCCCGCTCCGCGCAGGCCCGGCAGCGTCCCTCCGCCTCGATCGTCACCGCCGCGATGGCGAACCCGCGCCGCGCTGCCGCCGCAGCCAGCGCCGCTGACAGCGCCGGGTCCGCCAGCTCGATGGTCCGCCCGCAGTCCCGGCAGATCAGGAACTGCGCCGCGTGCGCGTGGGCCTCCGGCGCCGGATCGGCCACGCAGGGCACGAACGCGGCCAGCCGTTCCACCCGATGCACCAGCCCTTGGGCAGAAAGAAAATCCAGCGCCCGATACACCGAAGGCGGTGCCGCCCCGCCGCGGCTGGCGCGCAGCCGGTCGAGAATCTCATACGCCCCCACCGGCGCCGCCGCCTCCAGGATCACCCCCAGCACGTCGCGCCGCAGCGCCGTCAGCCGCTGCCCGGCGGTGGCGCATTGCGTCTCGGCCCGGGCCAGGGCGGCCCGTGTGGCGGAGGAAAAACCGGCCGGCTGGTCCATCTGCCGCCTCTTGCCCCGGCTGCGGAAAGGCCCAGGATAGCACGCATGAACACGCAAGCCATCGCGGCGGTCCTGCAGGCGCTGCGCTTCGATGCCGCCGGCCTGGTCGCCGCCGTCGCCCAGCAGCACGACAGCGGCGAGGTGCTGATGCTGGCCTGGATGAACGCCGAGGCGGTGGCCGAGACGCTGCGCACCGGCCAGGTCTGCTACTACTCGCGCTCGCGCGGGCGGCTGTGGCGCAAGGGGGAAAGCTCCGGGCAGACGCAGCGCCTGATCGAGCTGCGGGTGGATTGCGACGGCGACGCGCTGCTGCTGCGGGTGGATCAGCACGGGGTGGCCTGCCACACCGGGCGGCGGAGCTGCTTCTACCGCGCCGCGGACGCGGCCGGGCTCACCGAGACCATGGCCCCGGCGGTGGACCCGAAGACGTTGTACGAGGAGGGGTGACGCCCCTCACGGCCAGTCCAGCGGCCGGTCGGTCTGCCCCAGCACCCAGCCCTCCCACCGGTGCAGCCAGGGATCGTCGGCCGGCGCCGTATCCGGCTGCGCGCCGGCCAGCACCCCCAGCACGCCGAGCAGGCCGATCACGCAGTCGAACCGGTCCTCGCCGGCGGCATCGGCGCCGAAGCCGTCGGCGATGGCCGCCGCCAGCGCCGGCTCCGCCACCGCCCCGGCGCGCGCCAGCGCCGCCCGCAACGGCCCGGCCAGCGTCGCGCGATCGGCCTGCCGGCGCTTGCTGCCGGCCAGCCGCAGCCCGAGCTGGCGCAGCGCCTCGGCCGGGTAGGTCTCGGCCAGCGCCACCACCCCCGGCGCCAGCAGGGCGCGGAACGGGCCGGCGAACGGCCACAGCCGCACGAACGGCGCGGCGAGCGGCAGCGCCCGCCAGGCGGCGATGGCGGCCTTGCCGGTCTGGTTGGCGCCCAGGGTCCAGAACAGCGGCGCCCCGGCCGGCCGCCGCGCCGTCGCGCGGTCGCAGGCGCGCGCGAGCGCCCGTGCGTCGGGCAGCCCCAGCGCGGCGGCATGGGCGGCCCGGCTCATGCCGCGCACCCCGCGCGCCGGGTAGAACGGCCGATCGGGCGAGACCTGATCGAGCGTCTCGCAGACGCTGAAAAACTTCACCCGTCTGGCCAGCCCGGCCAGGAAGGCGGGAAAATCCGTCTCCGGCCGGCGCGCGGCGTAGGCGCGCGGCAGGCCGAGCGGAAAATCCACCCCCAGCGCCACCGCCCCGCCGCCGGCGCGGCCGAGCAGCCGGGCGGGCAGGGAGGCGGCGTCGCCCACCGGTTCGGGCGCGCCGATGCGCCAGCCTGCGGCCTCGAGCCGGGCCAGGGCCAGCCAGCGTTTGGCCGGGTTCACCGACCAGTCGGCATGGGCCGCGATCAGGATTTCAGCGGCCGGTGCGCGCGGTCCAGCAGGCGCGCGAAGAAGCCGGGCTTGCGCGGCGGGCGCGGGGTCGCAGCCTTGCGCTCGGCCTTTGCCGCCGCCTCCTGGGCGCGGGATTTCTGTGCCAGCCAGCGATCCAGGCTCATGCCGGCCTTGGCGGCGCGGCGGGCTTCGTAGGCGCGCTGGCCTTCGGTCAGGGTCTTGGGGTCGATCGCCATGGGCGGCGTTCTGGCAGGGGCGGGGTTGGGTTTCAAGCGGGGTTTTGCGCTGGCATGATACAAGCAACCTGGGCATCCTGGCTCCGTGATCCAGCCGCCCCGCGCATCAGGATGCGGCTCTCGGCCTCGATCCTGCCCACCCTGCTGCGGCTGGCCGGTGCCGCCCTGGTGCTGAGTTCCGCCCCTGGCTCTACCGCGCCATGGGCGGGCACGGGGCGGCGCTGGCTTCGGGGGCGGCGGATCAGCGCGCGGTGGGGCCGACCTATGGGTTCTTCGGACTCAGGCTCGCGCCCTGTTTCGCCTCGCAGGGGGCGGGGCGGCTGTGCTGGCCGGTGGCGGCGGGGCTCTTGCGGCTGGTGGTGGCGGTGGGGCTGGGGTTCGTGGCGCTGCGGCTGACCGGGTCGCTCACCGCGCTGTATCTGGCGCTGGCGGTCTATGGGCTGACGATCGCGGCGGCGGTGGGGTCCGGCTCGTGGTTCCGCCGCGCCCGGCTGGCGCCGGTCCGGGCGGTGGGGTGATATTTTTCTTGGGTCGGTGGGATTCCCCCCTTGACAATCGAGGGCAGTTCCCTCTATGTTCGCTCCGCTACCAACCCGAACCCCGAAAGGACCCGTGCCCACCCATGCTGCTCGCGTTCCTCACC
>JBMFXF010000118.1:0-10099 GCA_049964515.1 Acetobacteraceae bacterium
GCGCTGTCCCCGCGCACCAGGCCCAGCTGCCCAGCATCGGGCACGCCGACCGCCGCCCGCAGTGCCGCATCCTCGGCCAGCACCGGACGCGGCACCGGCGAGAGCGCGGCCAGATCACGCGCCCAGCGCGGCCCGCCGGAGACCGCCAGGAACAGCCCGCACCCGGCGACCACCGCCAGCCCCAGCCAGCGGCAGCGTCGCCAGCCCTCGACCCGGGCCAGGATCGCGGTATCGCCGAACCCCACCGGCGCCAGCCCGGCCGCCACCACCAGCGGCGGCAGCACCAGCCAGGTCGCCAGCGCCGCCACCGCCAGCCCGGTGAGCGCGATCCCGCCCAGCGCCGCGATCGCTGGCAGCGGCGCCGCCAGCATCCCGGACAGCCCGAGCAGCGCCGCCAGCACCGCCAGCGCGAAGGCCTGGCCGATGCGCCGGAACGTCGCCGCCGGGGTCTCGCCGGCCTTGCGGTGGCCGATGAACAGCACCGGGTAATCGACGCTCACCCCCAGCATGGTCATGCCGAAGCCGAACGCCATGCCCTGCACCGACCCGGTCCAGGCCTGCGCCAGCGCGGTCGCCACCGCCACCCCCAGCGCCAGCGGCACCAGGATCGCCGCGATCGCCACCGGCGAGCGGAACCGCCAGACCAGAAGCAGGGTCACCGCCAGCGCCGACAGCACCGAGATGCGGGTCACGTCGGCGCGCACCACTCGCTCGGCGGCATCGCTGAGCACCGCGGTGCCGCCCAGCGCCAGCCGGGCGCCGGGCGGGGCGAGGGCGGCGAAATCGGCGCGGATCCGGGCCACCGCGCGGTTGCCGGCATGCAGATCGATGCCGCCGGCGCGGGTTTCGGCCAGGATCAGCGCCCGCGGCCCGCCGCCGGGGCCGGCGACCATCCACACCCCGTCCCGGGCCCGGATGCGGCTGCCGGCGCTCCAGGCCCGCGCCAGCGCCAGCCCGGCCCCGGTGGGATCGCGCAGCCCGTAGCGCGCCACCAGCGGGGAGGCCGCGGATTGCAGCCCCGCCAGCACCGCCTTGGCGTCACGCCGCAGCGCGGCGCGGGTGAACGCCGTCCGGTCCACCCCCGGGGCGAGCAGGTAGCGGTGGGCGAACAGGAACCGCGCCGCCGGCGAGCCCAGCAGCGGCGTGCTGCCGTCGCGCACCAGCGCGAACACCCCGGATGCCGCCAGCCGCGCGGTCAGCGCCCGGCTGAGCGCGGCCAGCCGCGGCGCCGGCGACGCGTCGATCCCGATCAGGATCAGCCGGTTGGCCGCGCCCGCCCGCAGCTCGCGCAGCATGAACCGCGCCGCCGGGGTATCGGCATGGGGCAGCAGGTCGGCGAGGTCGGTGCGGAACCGCGCCGCCCGCAGCGCCGCCCCGGCCAGCGCCAGCGCCACCGCCAGCGCCAGCAGCACCGGCCAGGCGCGGCGGTCGTGCCCTCGCCCCGGCGCCGGCGGGGTCACACCACCTTGCGCGCGCGCAGGTCGGCGATGGCGGCGCGATCATAGCCCAGCCGGGACAGGATCGCCTCGGTATCGGCGCCCGGCTCGGGGGTGGCGGAGCGGATCTCCCACGCGCTGCGCGAAAGAGTGATCGGCTGGCCGATCACTTCCACCGGGCCCAGCGTCGGATGCGCCACTTTCCGGGTCAGGTTGAGGTGCGTCACCTGCGGGTCGGCGAACACCTCGTTCATGCGGTAGATCGGGCCGCAGGGCACGCCGGCCTCGTTCAGCGCGTCGATCCAGGCCGCCGAGGGGCGGGTGCGGGTGATGGCGCCGATCGCCGCGTTCAGCGCCGCCCGGTTCTTCGAGCGCGCCGCCCCGGTCGCGTAGTCGGGGTGCGCGATCAGCTCCGGCGCCCCCAGCGCCTTGCACAGCCGCGCGTAGATCTCGTTCCCGGCGGCGGCGATGTTGATATGCCCGTCGGCGGTCGGGAACACCCCAGTCGGGATCGAGGTCGGGTGGTCGTTGCCGGCCTGTGGCGGGATCTCGTGGCCGATGGTCCAGCGCGCGGCCTGGAAATCCAGCATCGAGATCTGCGCCGCCAGCAGGTTGGACTGCACCCACTGGCCCTCGCCCGATCGTTCGCGTTCGAGCAGCGCGATCAGGATGCCCATGGCGCAGAAGATGCCGGCGGTGAGGTCGGCCACCGGAATCCCGACCCGCACCGGCCCCTGGCCGGGCAGGCCGGTGATCGACATCAGCCCGCCCATGCCCTGGGCGATCTGGTCGAAGCCCGGGCGGTCGCGGTACGGCCCGTCCTGCCCGAAGCCGGAGATGGAGGCATAGACCAGCCGCTCGTTGACCGCGCGCAATGTCTCGTAGTCGATCTTCAGGCGGAACTTCACGTCGGGGCGGAAATTCTCCACCAGCACGTCCGCCTGTTCCACCAGCCGGCGCAGGATCGCGAGCCCGTCGGGGGATTTCAGGTCCAGCGTGAGGCTCTGCTTGTTGCGGTGCAGGTTCTGGAAATCCGGGCCGTGGCGTTCGCCGCCCAGCCCGCCGTCGCCGCCGGGGGATTCGATCTTGATGACCTCGGCGCCCCAGTCGGCGAGCTGGCGCACGGCGGTGGGGCCGGCGCGCACCCGGGTGAGGTCCAGCACTTTGAAGCGGGCGAGCGGTCCGGCGGCCATGGCGGCACTCCTGTAGCGGGTTGCCCGCAGTGTCGGGCGATGCGGCCGGCGCGGCAAGCCCGTCAAAAAACTGCCAGCCATCGCAGTTTTGGCGCAGCTCGCCGCTGGCGCCGCCCGCCCCGCCGCGCTAGCCTGCCTGCGGCGGAGTCCATCGCCGATCGGGGGGGCCGATCGCGAACCACGCCACCAGGGGCGGCTTCCGGCCATGCATCCGCACGATATCCACGCCGCGCTCGACCACAGCCGGGTCGAGGCCCGGTTCCAGCCGATCGTCCGCCTGTCCGATCGCGCCCCCGCCGCGTTCGAGGCGCTGGCGCGCATCGATCACCCCAGCCTGGGGCTGGTGCCGGCCGACCGCTTCGTCCCCCTCATGGAGCAATCCGGCCGCGGCGCCGAACTCACCGACCAGGTCAGCGCCTCGGTCATCGCCGCCCTGGCCCAGGCCTGGCCGGGGCTGTGCACCCTGCCGGTGGGGATCAACCTGCCGCTCGATCTGCTGCTGCGGGCCGACACCGCGGACCGGCTGGCCGATCGCTGCCGCGCCGCCGGGGTGGCCCCGCAGCGGCTGGTGCTGGAACTGACCGAGACCCAGCCGGTCGATGACCCCGCCGCCCTCGGCCGCGCGTTGGAACGCGCCCGCCGCGCCGGCTTCGGTGCCGCGATCGACGATGTGGGGCCGGCGATGCACTGGGTCAATGCCCTGCTCGACCTGCCGTTCACCGGTCTCAAGCTGGACGCCGCGCTGCTGGATCCGGCGGCGGAGCGCTTCGCCGCCGGCATGGTCGCCGCCGCGCATCGGCGCCACCTGACCGTCACCGCCGAGGGCGTGACCGACGCCGCCGCCTGGGCCCGCGCCGCGGCACTGGGGGCGGACCGCGCCCAGGGCTTCGCCATCGGCCCGGCGCTGGCCGGAGCGATGCTGGCGGAATGGCGGCGGGACTGGCAGCGGGCCGCCTGACGCGCTCTACCCGGGGCGGGCGCGAAAACACTCCGGCGCGTGCCCGTCCACCATCCCCACCGCCTGCATGAAGGCATAGCAGATGGTCGGGCCGACGAAGCGGAAGCCGCGCCGGCGCAGCGCCCGGCTCATCGCCCGCGAGGCTTCGGTCTCGCTCGCCCCGGGCGGGGTTGCCGGCGGCACCATGGCGGCGAAGGACCAGAGCAGCCGGTCCAGGCTGCCCTCGGCGGCGATAACCCCCAGCGCCGCGCGCGCGTTGTCGCGCACCGAGACGATCTTGCCGCGGTGGCGGATCACCGCGCCGGCGGCGAGGATCGCCTCCAGCGCGGTATCGGACAGCGCCGCCACGCGGGCGATGTCGAAGCCGAGATAGGCCTGGCGATAGGCCTCCCGCCGCTCCAGCACGGTCCGCCACGACAGCCCGGCCTGCGCCCCTTCCAGGCTCAGCGCCTCGAACAGCGCGGTATCGTCGTGGCGGGCGACGCCCCATTCGGCATCGTGATAGGCCGCCATCGCCGGGGTGACCGCGGCCCAGGCGCAGCGGCGCGGCGCGGTCATCCGGCGGCCAGCCAGTCCTCGATCAGCCGCCGGGCGATGGAATCGCCGCGCGGCAACACGAAACCATGTGCTTCCGGATCGGCGATCTCGCGGCGCGAGAACCAGCGCACGTCGATCAGCTCCTCCACCTCCACGGTGATGTCCTCGGAGAGACCTTCCCCGTAGCAGCCGAGCATGATGTTGCCGGGGAACGGCCAGGGCTGGCTGGAGTGGTACCAGACCTCGCCCACGGCGATGCCGGCCTCCTCGGCCACCTCGCGGCGCACCGCCTCCTCCACGCTTTCGCCCGGCTCCACGAAGCCGGCCAGGGTGGAATACATGGTGGCGCGGGGGAACCGCTGCGAATGGCCCAGCAGGGCGCGGTCGCCCCGTGTGACCAGCATGATGACGGCGGGGTCGGTGCGCGGGAAATGCTCGGTCTTGCAGCCGGTGCAGTGCATCACGTGCCCGGCGCTGCGGACCTCGCAGGGGGCGCCGCAGACGCCGCAGAACCGGTGCCGGGCGCGCCAGTGCATCAGGCCGCGGGCATGGGCCAGTACCGCTGCCTCCGGCACCGGCGCGCCCCAGCCGACGCTGCGCAGATCGACGAAGCTGCCCTCGCCGGGCGCGAGCAGCGCGGCCGGGTCCTCAGCATCGCTCAGGTCGAGCGCGAACACCGCCGCCTGGTCCAGCACTCCGAGGAACGCCCAGCCACGGGTTTCCGCGCGCAATGGGGCGGCCTGATCGGCCGGCAGGAACACCGCGCGTGGCGCGGCCTGCGCGACGCCGGCCACCAGGTTGCGGTTGCGCCAGACCGGCACCACCAGCGAGCCGGGATCGGCCAGCCGGGCGGCGATCCAGTCCGCGTCGGTGCGGCGATGGGCGGCGCGGTCGAGCGGGGAGGCGGCATAGACATTGGGCCGCGAGGCCTGGATGAGCGGCACGGGTCACTCCGATCGCTTGCGGGGCGCCAGTGTGGGGCCCGCCCCGCCGGCTGCCAAGCGGGGCGTTCACCTTGCGTCAACGCGGCGGGCCCAGCAGGGGCGGATGCGGGACCGTCTGATCCTGTGGCTGCCGGTGGCGATGGGGGCCGGGGTGCTGGTGTATTTCGCCCTGCGCGCGGAGCCGCCCTGGTGGGCCGGTCCCGCCATCGCGCTGCCGGGCGCGCTGGCGGCCTGGGCGGCGCGCGGCCAGGCGGCGGGCTGGCGGGCGGCGCGTGGCGCGCTGGTGCTGGTGGCGGGGTTCGGCCTGGGGATGGCGGCGGCCCAGCGCGCCACCGCCCGCGCGCCGCCGTGGGACCTGCTGCCGCGCGGCGCGGTGACCCTGACCGGCACCATCCGCGGAATCGCGCCGCTGCCGCGCGGGCGCCGGATCACCCTGGGCCGGGTCCGGCTGGGCCGGGGCAAGGCGCTGCGGCGGCGGGTGCGGGTGCGGCTGCGCGATACCGACCCGGCGCGCCTGGCCGAGGGGGCGCGCATCCGCCTGCGCGCCATCATCCACCCACCATCCGCCCCGTTCGTCCCCGGCGGGTGGGACCTGCAACGCCAGGCGTTCTTCGCCGACCTCGCCGGCTACGGCTTCGCGCTGGGGCGGGTGCGGGTGCTGGCGCGGCCGGCGGCGCGCGGGCCGGGGGCGTGGATGGAGCGGCTGCGGGAGGTCATCGCCGCGCGGTTCCAGGCCGCGCTGCCCGGCGCGCGCGGGGCGATCGCGGCCACCCTGTTCACCGGCGAGCAGACCGGGATTCCCGCCGCCGACCGGCGCGCCTTCCGCAACTCCGGGCTGGCGCATCTGCTGGCGGTGGCGGGGCTGCATATCGGCATCGTGATGGGGTTCGCCTTCGCGCTGACCCGGGCGCTGATCGCCGCCATCGAACCGCTGGCGCTGCGCTGGCCGGGCAAGCCGCTGGCAGCACTGGCGGCGCTGGCGGCGGGCGGGTTCTACATGCTGCTGACCGGCGGGCATGTGCCGATCCTGCGCAGCTTCGCCATGGCCGCGCTGGTCACGCTCGGGGTGCTGGCGGGGCGGCGGGCGATCTCGCTGCGCGGGCTGGCGCTGGCGGCGATGGCGCTGATCGTCGCCGCGCCGCAGGAGGTGCCGGGGGTGTCGTTTCAGATGAGCTTCTCGGCGGTGCTGGCGCTGATCGCGGGCTACGAGGCGCTGCGCCCGTGGCTGCGGGCGCTGCGCGGCGACGGCTCGTGGGTCCGGCGCGCGGCGGGGGAGCTGGCGGCGCTGGCGCTGACCAGCCTGCTGGCCGGGGGCGCGTCGGCCCCGTTCGCCGCCTATCATTTCGGGCATGTGCAGAGCTGGTTCGTGCCGGCCAACATGATCGCGGTGCCGGTGGCGGCGCTGTGGGTGATGCCGGCGGGGCTGCTGGCGTTGCCGCTGCTGGCGCTGCACGCCGAGGCGCTGGCGCTGGTGCCGATGGGCTGGGGGATTTCGGTGATCCTGTGGGTGGCGCGCACCGCCGCGTCGCTGCCGGGGGCGGTGATCGCGACCCCGCCGATGCCCGGGGCGGGGCTCGCGGTGCTGGCGCTGGGGATGGCCTGGCTCGGGCTGACCCCGGGACGCCGGCGCTGGCTGGGGCTGGCCGGGATCGCGCTGGGGCTGGCGGCGCCGCTGCTGACCCGCCCGGCCGACGTGCTGGTGGCGGGCAACGGGCGGATGCTGGCGGTGCGCACCAAGCGCGGGGTGTATGTGCTGCGGGGGAGGGGCGCCTCGGGGTTCGCGCTGGGGGAGTGGTCCCGCTACTGGGGCGGCGCGGTGCCGCGACCGGTGGGGTTGCAGATGCAGGCGGGGGGCGGCGCGGTGCGCTGCTTCGTGTTCCATTGCCTGCTGCGGCCGCGGCGGGGCGGGGGGGTGCTGCGGGTCGCGGCGAGGCCGGTGGCGGGCGCGGCGGTGGCGGTGCTGCCGCGGTTGTTCGGCCCGGCGGTGCCGGCGGGGCGGGACGCGCCGGACGGCGGCGGGCTTCGGATCACCCCGCGCCTGCTGCGCCGCGACGGCAACGTGGCGCTGTGGCTCTCGCCGCGCGGGCCGCGGATGGAGAGCGCGAACGGGATGCGCGGGGACCGGCCATGGGTGATTCCGCCGCGCCGGCGGCGGATCCGGCTGCCGTTCGCGCCGGAGGGGCCGTGAGGGCGGCTACGCTTCCGGCCGCCAGGGCTCGGGGGTGTCGTGATCGGGGTGTTGGCGGGAGCGCCGGTCGCGCGCCGGCCCGCCGGCCGCGGCGGTGGTCTCCTCCGGCCAGATTCCGGGGGCGAGCGCGGCCATCCAGGGCAGGCGGCCCTCCACCCCGAACTGGCGGTCGGGGGGGAAACGGGCCGGTTGGTCGAGGCTGCCCAGGGTCACTTCCAGATGCGGGGCGTCGTCGAAGCCGAATCCCAGCGGGGTGCCGCAGGCGGCGCAGAACGGGCGCGCCGCCGCCGGCGAGGAGCGGAACCAGGCCGGCTGGCCCCGCGTCCAGACCAGATCGGTCTTCATCACCTTCGCCAGCGCCGCGAACGGGCCGCCGGTGGCCTTCTGGCACATGCGGCAATGGCAGATGCTGACCTCGGGCGCGGCGAGCAGGGCGTAGCGCACCGCGCCACACTGGCAGCCGCCGGTGGCGAGGACGGGGCGGTCCTGGCGCGGGGTGGAGTCGGACATGGCGGGTCTCCTCATCGCATCATCGTGTCCTGGTGCGGGTAGGCCGAGGGCGCGGCGGAGGCGCCGGCATCCACCGGCAGCACGATGCCGGTGACCCAGCGCGCCGCGTCGGAGGCGAGATACAGCACCGCCTCGGCCACGTCCCAGCCGGTGCCCTCGGTCTTGAGGAGCGAGCGGTCGCGGCGGCCGGCGCGGACGGCCTCGCTCATGCCATCGGCATAGACCATCGGCGTGTACACCATGCCCGGCGCCACCGCGTTGACCCGGATTCCCTGGGCGGCGTGATGGGCGGCCATGGCGCGGGTCATGTTGACCACCGCGCCCTTGGAGGTGGGGTAGAGCAGCGACGGATGCCCGCCGAACAGGCCGGCGAAGGAGGCGAGGTTCACGATCGCGCCGCCGCGCCCGCCGGCTGCCATCGCCGGCACCGCGTATTTCGCCATCAGCATCATCGAGGTCACGTTGACGCGCAGCGCCTGGTCCCAGGCGGCGGGGTCCACCTCCACCGCGGTGCCCTTGGGGCCGGAGATGCCGACGTTGTTGACCAGGATGTCGAGGCGGCTCCAGGCGGCGGCGGTCTCGGCGACGATGCGCGCGCAGTCGGCGGCGATGGTGACGTCGGCGAGGATGCTGCGGGCGGTGCCGCCCTCGGCTTCGATCATCCCCTGGGTGCGGGCGACCCAGTCCGGGTTCTGATCGACCAGGGTGACGCGGGCGCCTGCGCGGGCGAGCAGGATGGCGGTGGCGCGGCCGTTGCCGATGCCGTCGGCGCGGGAGCCGGCGCCGGTGACGATGGCGACGCGGTCGGCGAGGCGGGGGGTGGTCATGGGGTTTCCTCCGGCTGGACGGCGGGAGGGTAGTGGGTTGGCGGGAGCGGGCAAGGCGGGGGGTTGGATGCGATGCCGGTGCGTCCTTTGCGTGGGCGGGGGTGCGGCTTGACGCCGGGTGCCGATTCACCTAGCGAAATCGCGTTACATAAAGCAGCGGTTGCGTTTCACATTGCAAAACGATACCCCCCGCGACCCTTACCGCCTCGGTTCGCTCCGCAAGGGGATCGAACTGCTCGACCGCTTTGCCGAGCGCCGCAGCTGGAGTCTCGCCGAGCTCGCCGCCGCGCTCGGCCAGCCCAAGCCCTCGGTGTTCCGCCTGCTGCACACCATCACCGAGTTCGGCTATCTCCAGAAGGACCCGGAGACCGGCCGCTACGCGCTCGGGATGCGGCTGCACACGCTGGGTGCCGCGGCGGTCCGCCACGAGCAGCTGCGCTGGCAGACGCTGGCACCGTTGCAGGACCTGGCCCGCGACACCGGCGAGACGGTGCATGTCGGCATTCTTTACGATAGCGAGATAACCTGCGTGCAGGCGGTCGATGGCACCCGGCTGGTGCGGATGCACGCGCTGCCGGGCAAGCGCACCCCCGCCCATGCCAGCGCGCTGGGCAAGATGCTGCTCGCGCATCTACCGGAGGCCGAGCTCGAGGCGCTGGCCGCGCGCGGCCTGCCGCGTTTCACCGCGACCACGCTCACCTCCGCCGGGGCTCTGCGCGCCGCGCTGCATGAGGTCCGCGCCCAGGGCTACGCGCTGGACGACGAGGAGATGGAACCCGGGCTGCGCTGCCTGGCCGCCGCCATCACCGACCATCTCGGCCGGCCCTGCGCGGCGCTTGGGGTGTCCGCCCCGGCGGACCGGATGACGCCGGAGCGGATCGCCGCCCTCATCCCGCGGGTGAAGACCACCGCCGGGCGCATCTCCCGCATGTTGGGAAGCCCGAGCCTGCACGACGCCGCCTGATTTCATACGGAGACAGACCATGGACCACCCTGCCCGCGTCGCGATGAACGGCGCCGACATCATCGTCGATTTCCTGATCCGCCAGAAAGTGCCCTACCTGTTCGGCCTGTGCGGGCACGGCAATGTCGGCTTCCTGGATGCCGCCTTCAAGGCGCAGAACCGGATCCGTACCATTTCCACCCATCACGAACAGTCGGCGGGCCACATGGCCGACGCCTGGTTCAAGGTGCGCGGCGAGCCGGTGGCCACCTTCACCTCCTGCGGGCCGGGCTCGGCCAATCTGGTGGTGGCGCTGGCGGCGGCGATGATGGACAGCTCGGCGTTCTTCGCCATCACCGGCAACGTGCCCACCGGCCAGTTCAACCGCTCCCCGTTCCAGGAGACGGGGCGGCATTACCAGGGCGATTTCCCCTCCGTCATCCGCCCCTATGTGAAGCGCAGCTACCAGCCGACGCGAGTGGACATGGTGCCGCTGGCGGTGCGCCAGGGCTGGGAGCTGATGACCTCTGGCCGCCCCGGCCCGGTCAATCTGGACGTGCCGC
>JBMFXF010000119.1:0-10095 GCA_049964515.1 Acetobacteraceae bacterium
TGTCCAGCAGCGGGTTGCCGGCGGCGTCGGCGATGGTGCCGTCCGGCATCAGTCCGAACCGCCCGTCGCGGGTCAGCCGCGGGCCGGCCTTGGTCATCACCGTGAAATACCCCTTGCCGGTCACCGCGAGATCGAGCGGATTGCCGGTGTGGCGCAGCGGGCCCGGGGTGGTCTCGCGCCAGGTGGCGCGGTCCTCGGTATAGGCCAGGGTGCGTCCCCCGGGCGGCGGCTGCGCGCCGGGCTGACGGGTCAGCACCGCGGCGAACTGGACGCGCTGTTCCTGGAAACCCGGCGTGTCGGCGTTGGCCAGGTTGTTGGCGATCACCGCCATGGCGTGGCTTTGCGCGATCAGGCGGGAGGCGGCGAGGCTGCCGGTGATGTCCATGCCGGCACAAGGGCAAGGCCCGTGCCAGCGCAAGGATGGCGCATTTCCGCCATCCGCCGGCCGGCCCCGCCCGGCATTTCCTGCCCGGCGGCGGTCCCTGCCCGGCTCAGGCGGCCCGGGCGAGCGGCGGCGCAGCCGCGGCCAGCGGATAGACCATGGCGTCGGGGTCGATCGTCACCTCGAGCACCCCGGGCCCCGCGTGAGGCGGCAGGTCCAGCACCGCCGCCCCGTCGGTCCAGCGGCGGGGCCCCGGTTCGACCGCCCACCACCCCGCGCTCAGGCCCGGGTGATCCAGCGGAATCTCGTGGCAGGCCCCGGCGAAGTCCAGGCGCAGGCGGCGCACATACATCCCCAGCCGGCGGCGATCCTCGAGCCAGGGGCGGGTATCGGTCGGCCGCGCGGCGCGGGAGGCCAGGGTCACCGCCCGCACCCCGGCCGGCAGCGCGAAACGGTGAGTCTCCCCGTCGCGGCCGAGCGGCGCCAGGCGCCGGCCCGGCAGCAGCAGGCAGAGGTCGGGGGCGGTGGTGGTGGGCGGCCGGGGCGGCGGGCGGCCGAGCCGCACCGCGCGCGCGGCCAGGCGGTCCCACACCGGGCGCACCTGCGCCTCCTCCCACACGAAAGGCGCGCAGGACCCGGCGGCGCGGTCGGGCGAGGCCCCGGCGGGATCATCCGGGTGCAGCCGGCTCACCCCGGGGGCGTTGGCGAAAAAGTTGCGGTTGCCGGTATCCAGATAGGTCTCGGCCGCGGCCCCCTCCGCGAACACGACGGCGTGGCGGTCGAGTTCCAGGTGCCAATAGGTCACCGAGCCCGCCGCATCCTCCTGCACGATGCTGCCGCCGTTCACCAGCTGCCGCGCGGCGATCAGCACGCCATCCAGGAACAGCGCGTGATCGGGCGAGAGCAGCAGATCGCGCCGGGGAATGCCCGGAGCAAGCGCGCCCCGGCGGACGCGCACCGGGGCCACCCGCGCGGGGTCCTTGTGGCGGGCGGGGGTAAGGCGGCGATGGCCGAGCCATACCACCGGCCGCACCTCGCCCCCTGCCGTCACCACCCGCGCGCCCGGCCTCAGCGTCTCGATCGGGCGCGGCCCGTCCGGGGTCAGGATGCGGGTCCCGGCGACGTAGCAGACCGGAACCACCGAGAGTTCGGTCCCGCCGGCGGTGGTGGTGGTGCGGACCGCCCAGTTGCCGCCGCCGGTCAGCCCGGACAGCGCCAGCGTGTCCTTGTTGGACAGCACGTCGGTGCCGGAGGTCCCGCGGCCGGCGCCGCCGCTGGCGACGGTGACGCCCGGGGACAGCGCCAGATCCAGCACCGTGCCGCCGCCGATCTGCGCTCCGTCGATCGCGAAGGTCAGCTTGCTGTCGGTGGCGTTGCGATAGACGAAGCTGGCGCCGGCGCCGTGTTCTTTCACCGCGATCCGGTGCCCGCCCGCGATCGCGGCGGTGGTCTCGATCACCGCGCCGGCGTCGATCTCCAGCGCCGCCGTGGCCCCGGCCAGGCTGTGGGTCAGCACCAGCGTGCCGGACTGGGCCAGGATGGTGCCGGCGCCCTTGAGGCTGGTGAAGCCGATGGTATCGGTGCCGCCGGCGGCGATCACGGTGCCGTCCACGGTGAGCGCGCCGGCCGAGAGCGTGGCACCCCCGTCCAAGGTGGCCCCGACCCCGGTCGCCAGGGTGACCGCCCTGGAATCCAGCAGCTTCCCGCCGGCCAGATCCAGCGTGGCGCCGGCGGTGAAGCTCAGCGCCGCGGTGGTGGAAACGGTGCCGCTGTTCACCTCGAGCGCGCCGCCGATCCGGGACGCCGCCGAGGCGGTCAGCCGCGCGCCGGCGCCAACGATGATCGCGCTGCCGGCGACCGAGACCAGCGTGTTCCCGTGCAGCACCCCGCCGGTCACCGCCAGGGTGGCGTCGGCCGAGGTGACCATGATGCGCGCCAGCGACACCGAGCCGGTGCTGAAATTGACCGTATAGGGCGCGCCGGTGGCGCCGATCACCGCCACCCCGCTGCGCGGCGGCGCGGATTTCGTCGGCGTCCAGTCGGCGGCGGTGGTCCAGGTGCCGCTTTGCGCGCGGGTCCAGCTGAAAGTGGTCATGGGCGAGGCGAAGGTCCGATGCGCGCGAAGGATGGCGCCGTATCGGCTTCACCGTGGTTTCACGAAAGCGGAAATTGGCCCGGCCAGAATTTGCCGAACCATGTCATGCGCTTGCGTACGATCGTACGAGCATCGCCGGGTAGGCCAGCGCGTCGGGTTCGATGCCGATCTCCAGCAGCGCCGGCGCCGTCGGGTCCGGGGCCGGCAGCCAGGCGGCACCGTCGGTCCAGCGCCGCGGACCGTCGGCCTCGGGTTCCACCGCCCACCAGCCCTGGCGAAGCCGGGGATCGTCCAGCGGAATCTCGCGGCAATACCCGCGTTGCGTCAGCCGGATGCGGCTGACCCGCACCCCCAGCCGGCGCCGGTCCTCCAGCCAGGGACGCAGCGCGGTGGGCCTGGCGGCGCGCGAGACCAGTCGCGGCGTCAGGCCGCCCGCCGGCAGCGCGAACCGGTAACGCCCCCGTTCCTGCCCCGGCAACGGGCGCAGCCGCCGCTGGCCCCAGACCAGCCGCAGGTCCGGATCGCTGGTTCCGGCGGCCGGGGCGAATGCCCCCGCGCGCGCCGCCAGCCGCTCCCACACCGGCCGCACCTCTGCCTCCTCCCACACCAGGGGCGCGCAGGACAGGCGTTGCCGGAGGCGGTTGGCCGCCGCCCCGTCCGGCTGCGGCGAGGCAAGCCGCGGCGCCGCCGCGGCCTCGAAGAACCCGCGGTTGCCGGTATCGAGGTAGCTCTCCGCCGGCAGCCCCTCCGCCAGCACGATCGCGTGGGCGTCGAGTTCCAGATGGTAATAGGTGACGGTGCCGACCGCCGCTTCCTGGACGATGGAGATGCCGTTCACCAGCTGCCGCGCCGCGATCAGCACGGAGCCGCACAGGATCGCGTGATCGGGCGAAACCCGGAGGTCGCGCGCCGGGATCCCATCCGCCACGGCGTCGCGGCGGATGCGGATCGGCGCCACGGTTTCCGGGGCGGGATGGCGCCCGAGCCGCAGCCGGCGGCGCCCGAGCCAGCGCACCGGGCGCACCCGCGTCCGCCCGTGCTCCATCGTCAGCACCGCCTCGCCCGGGACCAGCGCTTCGATCGGGCGCGGCCCCAGGGGCGTGAGGATGCGGGTGCCTTCGGCGTAGCACACGGCGGCCAGCGCGAATTCGGTGCCGCTTCCGGCCGCCGTGGCCCGCAGCGCCCACGGGCCGCCGCCGACGATCCCGGACAGATTCAGGGTGTCGCCGTTCGACAGCACCACGGTTCCGCCGGTGCCGCTGCCGTTGCCGCCGCCGGCGATGGTGAGGCCCGAGGACAGCGCGAGATCGATCGAGGTTCCGCCGCCGATCCGCATCCCGGCCAGATCGAAGATCAGGTGCCCGTCGCTGCTGTTGTCATAGACGAAGGCTCCGGCGGGGCCGAGGAAACCCACCCGGACCCCCGAGCCGTAATAGAGCGCGCCGGTGGTTTCGATCGTCCCGCTGCCGATCGCCAGCCCGATCGTCGTGTTGGCCAGGCTGTTGGCAAGGATCGCGGTGCCGCCCTCCGCCAGCACCGTCCCGGCGCCGTTCAGATTGCTGAACCCGATCGTGCCGGCGCCGCTGGTGACGGCGATGGTTCCGGCCAGATCGAGCGCGGAGGTGACCAGGCTGGCGCCGCTTTCCAGCGTGGCGACGGCACCGGCGGCAATGGAAATGCCGCTGGCCGAGGCGAACGTGCCGCCGGCGGCCACGGTCAGCGCCCCGCTCGCGTCCAGGGTGATGTTGGCGCTGATATCGACCGTGCCGCCGTTCACATCCATGGTGCCGGCGATGCTCGAGGCGCCATAGCCGGTCAGCGCGGCGCCGGCGGCGATCTCCACCGCGCTGCCGGCGACGGTGACGAGCGTGCCGGCGCCGAGCACGCCGCCCGCCACGTCCAGGGTGGCGGTGGCAGAGGCGAGATCGATCATGCCCACCGCGACGGTGCTGCCGCTGTAGGTCACGGTATAGGCCCCGCCGGTGGCGCCGATGAATGCGGTATCGCCACCGTTGCTGGGCGGGCCCGATCCCGGGCTCCAGTCGGTGTTCGTCGTCCAGAGCCCGTTATGGGCCTGTTTCCAGGAATAGGTGGTCATCCGCCGTCCGGCCTGCGTGTCGCGGACGGCTTGGCGCGGGGGCGGCTTCATCGGGGTTTCAGCCGCCGGTTCACCCTTGGTTAACCGCCCGCTGCCAGTGTTCCCCCGATCGGCGGGCATGGCATGAGCAGCGCGAGCGCAACGGCGGACAAGGCGGACGGGGCCGCGGCAACAGCCGCTCCCGCGAAGGCGGGGGGAAAGCGCAAGCTGGTCCTGATCGCCGCGCCGGTGCTGCTGCTCGCGCTGCTGGGCGCCGGCGGCTGGTTCACCGGGCTGATCCCGCATCTGCTGGGAATGGACAAGAAGAAGGGACCCGCCCGGCCGTCCCCACCGGTGTTCATCACCCTGCCGCCGATGATCGCCAACATGAACACCAGCCCGTCACGCCCGCGCTACATCAAGCTGAAGGCGGAGATCGAGGTCTCCGCCGGCAAGGACGCCGCGGCGGTGACCCGGCTGATGCCGCGGATCGTCGATCTGTTCCAGACCTATCTGCGGGAGGTGCGCCCCGGCGATCTGCGCGGCGCGGCCGGCACCTACCGCTTGCGGGAGGAGCTCATCAACCGCGCCGATGTCGCGGTGGCCCCGGCGCGGATCCGCGACATCCTGTTCGTGCAGATGATCGTGCAATGATCGCGGAACCCGAAGCGCCCGACGACGATGCCCTGGCCGCCGCCTGGGGTGCCGAGGTGGAGACCCCGGCCGAGGATGCGGTTGCCGCGGCCCCGGCGCGGGTGCTGAACCAGGCCGAGATCGACAGCCTGCTGGGTTTCGACGAGGGCGCCGGCGGCGACGCCAACGCCTCCGGCATCCAGAAGATCATCAGCTCCGGCCTGGTGTCCTACGAACGCCTGCCGATGCTCGAGATCGTGTTCGACCGGCTGGTGCGGATCATGTCCACCAGCCTGCGCAACTTCACCTCGGACAACGTCGAAGTCGGGATCGACAACATCCTTTCGCTGCGGTTCGGGGACTATCTGAACTCGATCCCGCTGCCGGCGATGCTGGCGGTGTTCAAGGCGGAGGAGTGGGACAATTACGGGCTGATGGTGGTGGACAGCGCGATGATCTACTCGATCGTCGATGTGCTGCTGGGCGGCCGGCGCGGCACCGCGGCGATGCGGATCGAGGGGCGGCCCTACACCACCATCGAGCGCACCCTGGTCGAGCGGCTGATCCATGTCGTGCTGGCCGATCTTTCGGCCGCGTTCGACCCGCTGTGCCCGGTGACGTTCCGCTACGAGCGGCTGGAGGTGAACCCCCGGTTCGCCACCATTTCGCGCCTGTCCAACGCGGCGGTGCTGGCGCGGCTCAGGATCGACATGGAGGATCGCGGCGGGCGGATGGAGCTGCTGCTGCCCTACGCCACGCTGGAACCGGTGCGCGAGCTGCTGTTGCAGCAGTTCATGGGCGAGAAATTCGGCCGCGATTCGATCTGGGAGACCCATCTCGCCGAGGAGCTGTGGAACACCGAGGTGGCGCTGGACGCGGTGCTGGACGAGCAGGTGATGCGGCTGGCCGACGTGATCGCGCTGCAACCGGGCAGCCGGATCACGCTTGGCGTCGGCCCCGGCACGCCGGTGGCGCTGCGCTGCGGCACCGTGCCGCTGTTCGAGGCGCGGGTCGGCCGGCGCAAGAGCCGCATCGCGGTGCGGATCGAGCGGGAAATCCCGCGCCTGCTGCCGGAGCGCGGCGGATGACGCACGCGCAGCTGGGGCTGGAACTGCTGCTGGTGGTGTTGCTGACCGCCACCCTGATCCACGCGCTGCGGCTGGAACGCGCGCTCGGCGTGCTCAAACGCGACCGCGCCGCGCTCGAGGAGCTGGTGGCCGGGTTCAACGCCAGCACCAAGCAGGCCGAATCCGGCATCGCGCGGTTGCGGGAGGCGGCCGATGGCGCCGGCCGCCACCTCGCCCGGCAGATCGAACAGGTGCGCCGGGTGGAAGGCGATCTGGGCTTCCTGATCGAGCGCGGGGAAGGGCTGGCGGACCGGCTGGACCCGATGATCCGCGCCGCCCGCCCGCTTGCCGCCGCCACCCCGGCGACCCCGGCCGAGGAACCGCGCCTGCGCAGCCAGGCCGAGCGCGACCTGCTGAAAGCGCTGAGGCTGGCGCGATGACCCGCCGGCCGATCCCGCAACCGCGCCTGCTTCCGCTCACCATCGCGGTGCTGGCCGCGCTGCTGGGGATGAAGACGGTGGGGCTGGTGCGCGCCGTGGCGCCGGCGCTGGCGGCCCCGGCGGCGCACCCGATGACGCACGCCACCATCGGCGCCGCGGTGCCCCAAGCCGTGGCGCCACCGCCGGCGGTCAGCCCGGCCGAGGCGGCGCTGCTGTCGGACCTGCGCGCCCGGCGCAAGCTGCTGGACCGGCGCGCCGCCACGCTGTCGGCGCGGGAGGCGCTGCTGGCCGCGGCGGAGAAGCGGCTGGACCAGCGGGTCGCCGAGCTCAAGACGCTGGAAGCGAAGCTGCAGGCCCGCGCCAAGGCGCGCGCGGCGCGCGACAACGCCGCCTGGGCCGGGCTGGTCGATCTCTACCAGACCATGCAGCCGCGCCAGGCCGCCAAGATTTTCGACAAGCTGCGGATGAAGGTGCTGCTGGCGGTGATCGACCGGATGGCCCCGCGCCGGGCCGGCGCGATCCTGGCCGCGATGCAGCCCGACCGCGCCCGCGAAGTGACCGACCGTCTGGCCGCGCTGCGGCTTGCCCGCGACGGCGCCGCCCACCCCGCCTCGGGCAGCTGATCCCCCGGAAAGGAGCCACCATGCCGATCGACAAATCGATGAACGTGCTGATCGTCGATGACTACAAGACCATGTTACGTATCGTCCGCAACCTGCTGAAGCAGATCGAGTTCAACAATGTCGAGGAAGCCACCGACGGCGCCGAGGCGCTGGCCAAGATGCGCTCGGGCAATTTCGGTCTGGTGATCTCGGACTGGAACATGCAGCCGATGACCGGCTTGCAGCTGCTCCAGGAGGTGCGGGCGGACGCAAGACTGAAGACCACCCCGTTCATCATGGTGACGGCGGAAAGCAAGACCGAGAACGTGGTGGCGGCGAAGCAGGCCGGGGTGTCCAACTATATCGTCAAGCCGTTCAACGCCGAGACGCTGCGCGACAAGATCGAAAAGGTGCTGGGCAATGCATGATTTGTTCGCCGGCACCAAGGTGGCGCCGCTGGCCGAACGGCTGGCCGCGATCCGCGCCCGCTACCCGGCGGCCGAGCCGGAATGGGTGGCCGATGTCGTGCGCGCCGTCATCGCCGCGGTGCAGGGCGATATCGCCGGCACCGATTCCGCGCTGCTCGCCGAGGTGGAATCGCTCGGCCGCGTGATCGCCAACGCCAAGGCCGAGATCGCGGCCCTGCAGGTCGATGACATCACCGCCGCGCATATCCCGTTCGCCACCGACGAGCTCGACGCCATCGTCGCGCACACCGCCGCCGCCACCAACCAGATCCTCGAATCCTGCGAGACGCTGGATACCGTGGCGGACACCCTGGACGGCGCGGTGGCGGCACGCCTGCAGGACGCCACCACCCATATCTACGAGGCGTGCAGCTTCCAGGACATCACCGGTCAGCGCATCACCAAGGTGGTGGGCACGTTGAAGACGATCGAGACCAAGGTGGCGCAGATCGTGCTGGCATTCAGCCACCGCGAGGGTCCGCGCAGCACCGAGGCGGCGATCGCCGACGGCGAGGCGGCGTTGCTGAACGGCCCGCAGCTGCCCGCCGCGGCGATGGGGCAATCCGAGATCGACCGCCTGCTGGCCAGCTTCGACTGATGCGCGCCCGCCTCGCCGTCTGGGTGGCGCTCGGGCTGGCGCTGTGGCCGGGGCCGGGGCGCGCGGGGATGCCGGTGCCCATTCGGGCCGAAACCCACCCCGGCCTGTCCCGGCTGGTGTTCGATTTCCCGCGCTGGGTCGGCTGGCGGATGCAGCGGCGGGGCGATGTGATCCGGCTGCGGTTCAGCCTGGCGATGCCGTTCGGCCCGCCGCCCGCGCTGCCCCCCGGGATCGTCGCCCTGGCCGACGGGCCCGGCTGGGCGCGCGTGACGGTGGCGCATGACGCGCGGGTGCGGCGGATGCATCAGGGGCTGCGGCTGGTGCTGGACGTGGCCGCAAAACCCACCCCGCCGCTGCCGTTGCCGCCCGCCCCGCTGGTGCTGCGCCGGCGCGGGCCGCCCCGGCAGGTGGCGCACGCGATCGCCGGGACCGGCGTAGGGACGGGCGGCGCCGCCACGCCGTCGCCCACCCCGGCCGCCGCGCCGGCGGGGAAACCCGCCCCGGCTTCCGGCACCGCGCCGTCGGCGCCGTCAACCGCCGCCGGCAGCCCGGCTCCGCCCGCGGCCCCACCCTCTTCGGCCGCCGGGCCGCGGGCCACCGTCAGCGCTGCCGCCACACCGCCCGCCGGGCCCAACCAGGCGCTGCCGGTCTATGGCCCCCCGGCGCCCGGTCCGGTCGCCCTGTCCGCCCGCCCCGCGGCCCCGCCGCCCGGCAGCCCGGGGGCGATGCTGGTGCCGTTCGAACCCGGGGTCGCCGCCGCCGCCTTCGGGCGCGCGCGCCAGGGGGTGGTGGTGTTCGACGTCGCCCGCCCGATCGACCTCGGCGCGCTCGCCGGCACCCGCGTGTTCGGCACCGCCACCGTCCGCGTGCTGCCCGGCGCCACCGAGCTGGTGATGACCCTGCCCCGCGGCATCCGCCTGGCCCTGAGCCACCAGAGCGCGGGCTGGCTGGTCGCGCTGGCCCACCATACCCCCGCCGCCGCCGCGGTGCGTCCGCTGCCCACCGCCGCCGGCCTCCGCCTGCCCACCCCCGCCCCGGGGCGGGAGGTCAGCCTGCTGGACCCGGAGACCGGCGCCCCCTTGCTGGTGGGCACGGAGCGGGGCGCGCCCGCCGGGGTGCGGGTGACCTATCGGGCGCCGCAGTTCGCCCTGCTGCGCAGTTGGCGCGGCGTGGCGGTCGAGGCGCTGTCCGACCGGCTGGCGCTGCGCCCCGCCCGGGATGGGTTCCTGCTGACCGCGCGGGGCGGTCTGGCGCTGACGCCGGGCGGCCCCGATGCCAAGGCGCTGGCCGACGCGGCGCTGCTCACCCGCAGCTTCCATTTTCCGGATCTTTCCACCGCCGCGCTGGCCGAGCGGCTCCGGCACGAGTTCCGCGCCGCCGCCGCCCGCCCGCCGCTCGCCCGCGGCCCGCGCCTGCGCCGCGCCGCGGAGACCATGATCGCCCTGGGCATGGGGGCGGAGGCCCACGCGCTGCTGCATCTGGCCGCCGCGGAAGACCCGGCCGAGGCAGAGGCCCCCGACCACGCCGGCCTGGCCGCGGTCGCGGCGATGCTGGCGGGGTTCCCCGCCAGGGCCGGCGCCATCGACTCCCGGACGTTGCCGGGCAGCGACGAGGTGGCGTTCTGGCAGGCCATCCGCCGCGCGCAGACCGACCCGGCCTCGCCCCGCGCCGCGCAGTTGCTGGCCGCCACCGCGCCGCTGGCGCTGACCTACCCCACCGCGCTGCGCCGGGCGG
>JBMFXF010000120.1:0-10092 GCA_049964515.1 Acetobacteraceae bacterium
CTCACGAGCGGGGGATCAGTCACTAATGTTGGCACGATTACCGGCGGCAACGGCGGCAACTACGCCGCTCATGGCGGTGCTGGCGTTAATCTCTCCGGCACCAGCTTATTTAGCAATAGTGGCACCATCGCCGGCGGCACCGGCGGCGACTATGGCGGTGTTGGCGGTGCTGGCGTTAGCCTCTCCGGCACCAGTTCATTCAGCAATATCGGTATCATTGCAGGGGGCGTTGGCGGCGGCGGCACTGTTTCCGTTCATAACGGCGGTGGTGGCGGTGCTGGCGGCGGGGGTGTTCGATGACGTGCTGACGTCACCGCGGCTGGGGGCGGTGATCTACTGGGTGCTGCTGATGGGGGTGGGGATGGCGGAGGGTGGCCGGGGCGCGGTCGCGCTCAGCAAGCAACCGGAGAGCCGCCGACCTGCGGAATGATGCGGACCGGCCCGCCGGCCAGGGGGGTAGTTCCCACGCAGAAATCATAGAGATTGGTGCTGGCTGGTTCCGGCCCCCAGACGGTGTAGGTGAAGCTGGTGGGCGAGCTGCCGGTGTAGGTATATACGATGATCGCGTGCGCCCCACGCCCGGTCGTGGTGGTGATGTTGTAGGTTCCGATCAGCTTGGAAGGATCGACCGGGTCATTCGGCCCTTTCTTGTAGTCGATGATGTTGCCGGTCGGGGAGCCTGTCGAACCGGTGTGGTACTCCTGATTCTCATACGGCGCGGCCTGCGGATAGCAGGCCATCGAGGTCCCCAGCAGCGCCTCCATCTGGGCGTCGCTGAGTTCGCCGTAACTCGAAATACCGGTATTAATGGTGCAGGGCGTGAAGGCTAGGCCGATGCCGGGCGCCATCAGCATCGCGGCGGTCAGGGCGCAAACGAGCAACCTGGGTTTCATGCTCGGCATCCTCGATTTCGACGTCTCATAAAGAGAGAGACTTCAGTCGATTTGTCAACCCCGCGAAGCGGACCCGTTGTTGCCCGGGCCTTCCGGCGGGACCGGAGGCCAGCGCCGCCAGCGGGGCCCCGGTGGCTACAGCGGCAGCGCCCGCCGGCGGACGGCGAGGAGGCCCAAAAGACCGACCCCGAGCAACGCCACGCTCCACGGCTCCGGCGTGCCTATGCTGCCCGACGCGGTGGTGACGTTCAGGGTGAGGGTCTCGGTGCCCGCCGGAAGATCGCCGGTGAGATCGACCAGGATCTCGTTCGCGCTGAGCAGCTGCAAACCGTTATGGGCGAACGAATAGGGCGGCGCGGTTCCGGTGACGGGATCCATCGACGGATCGGTCAGGGCGGCGTCCACGCTGACCCCGGTGATGGATTCGCCGGTGAACAACACATCGAAGCCACTGATCTGATCGGTGCATCCCGTGCTGGCGAAATTGCCGGAGCAATACGGGATGCCCGAAAGCGTGTTGACGATGGTGATCTGATTGTCCGCAATCTGCACCGTCGAGCCGGAGTTGGCGCCCGCCAGGAACGTAACGCCGGCGGACGCGATCGACACCGGACCGGGACCGGTCGAAGTCGACTCGTTTTCGGCGACGCTGGTGGACCCGTTATAATAGGTCACCTGCACGGTCCTTCCCGCGCCGATCAACCCCGCCGATGCCGGCGCGGCGCAGCCCAGGACCCCGGCCAAGCCAAAACCCGCCAAGGTCATCCACCGCGCCAGTTCCCGCGCTTTCGGGACCATATCTCTTACTCCCACCGTATAGCCGCAAGAATTAGACTGAACTCACGAACCTGTCAACAAGATTAATCCATCTACCGCCCCACCAGCGCCACCACCGGCCCGCCCAGGAACCGGTTGTCCCGCAACACCGCCTTCGCCCGCGTCTCGTTGCGCACGAACACCGTCCCCAGCCCGATGTCGTTGCGGAACACGTTGCCCTGCACCAGAATCCGCCGCGTCGGGTGCGTCACCCCCTCCTCCCCGATCGCGATCGCGGTGCCCGGGTTCTGCGTCAGCGGCCCCTTCTCCAGCCGGTTGCCGGTGATCCGCACATCCCCCCCGTTCGGCACGTCGATCAGATAGCTCGAGGTCCCCTGCTGCCCGTCCGCGATCCGGCACCCGCGCACCACCGTCACCGCCGCGCGGGACTTGATCGCGTGGCCGGAGCGGATATCGGTGAACCGCGACCGCTCCACCACCACCCGCGCAATCGGCCCGGCATAGAGCCCGTGCGCGCAGCCGCCGGCACTGATGCAGGTGCCGTCGTGGCGGAACCGGCTGTCGGTCACGCGCAGCACCGCGGTGGGGCCCGACGTATCCAGAATCCCGTTCTGGTCGTCGATCAGCCGCACCCCGTCCACCACCAGGTCGCCCCCCTCGGCGCGGATGCCGGCGCCGTTGCCGTCCGCCACCGCCGCCCCGCGCAGGGTCAGGCCGCGAACCGTCACCCCCGGCGCGTCGATCACCAGCACCCCCTTGCCGTCGCACGACACGCCCCCCACCACCACCCCCGGCCCGGTGCCGAGAATGGTCAGCCGCGCCGCCCGCACCACCGCGCAATCGTGATAGGTCCCGGGGGCGATCGCCACCGTATCGCCCGGATGCGCCGCCGCGATCGCCTGGCTGGGCAGGCCGAACCGGTGCCCCGCGCCCACATGCAGCACCGCCGCCCGCGCCGGCACCGCGGCCAGCATCAGCAGCGCCAGCAACCGTTTCATCGGAACCTCCGGGGCGAATAGGGAGAGGGGTCGATCACCGGCGGACGCCCGCCCAGCAGATCCGCCACCAGCCGCCCGGTCAGCGCGCCGGCCGCCAGCCCGATATGGCCGTGGCCGAACGCATGGATCACATCGCCACAACCGGACGCCGGGCCGATCACCGGCAGCCCGTCGGCCACCGAGGGCCGATGCCCCAGCCACAGCTTCACCCGCTCCGGCGGCAGCTCGGCCGGCACGCCGGGGAACAGGCGATGCGCGAAATCCCGCAGGATGGCGGCCCGGCGCCAGTCCGGCGCCGCCTCCAGCCCGGCCAGCTCCACCTGGCCGGCCAGCCGCAGCCCCTGCGCCATGCGCGTGACCGAGATCTTGCCGTCGGAGGGCATCACCGGATGCCGTGGCGCCGCCTCCGGGTCCGCGATCACGGCGTGATAGCCGCGCTCGGTGGTGAGCGGCACGACATCGCCCAGCATGGCGGCGAGCCGGCCCGACCAGGCGCCGGCGGCGATCACCGCCGCATCGGCGGGGATCTCGCCGCCGTCGGTGCGCACCGCGGCGAGCCGGCCAGCCTCGAGGCGAAACCCGGTGGCGCGGGCGCGGTGCAGGCTGGCCCCCTCGGCCCGCGCCTCTGCCACCAGGGCGGCGACATAGGCGCCGGGGTCCAGGCAATGCGCGCCGGACTCCACATACACGCCGAAGCCGTAGCGCCGATCCAGCGACGGCTCGAACTGTCGCAGCGAATCCTGGTCGAGCTCGGTCCAGGCGACGCCGTTCTCGCGCCGGACCCGCCAGGCGAGGGCCTCGGCCTCGAAATCGGCACGCGAGGGGAACACGTAGAGCAGCCCCTGGCGCTGGATCAGATGGCCGACGCCGGCGGCTTCGGCCAGCCGCCGGTGCCGCTCCGGCGCGTCGGCGATCAGCGGGCGGAGGGCACGGCCGGTGGCCATGACGCGCGCCTCGGTGGCGCCGGCGCGGAGGAAGCGGATCAGCCAGGGCAGCAGCCGCGGCAGATAGCGCCAGCGGATGGTGAGCGGGCCCGAGGGATCGGCGAGCCAGCCCGGGACCTTGCGCCAGATGCCGGGGGCGGACATCGGCGCCACCGAGGCGGTGCTGAGCCAGCAGCCGTTCCCGTAGCTGGCGGCTTGCTCCCCGCCCGGGTCGCCGGGTTCGATCAGGCTGACCCGGTGGCCGTCATGCAACAGTTCGAGCGCGGTGGCGGCACCGATGATGCCGGCGCCGATGACGGCGACGTGGCGAGGGGGGGAGACCACCGGTCAGAACCGTCGCGCTCAACCCTTAGATGGCTTAGCGGAGGCCGGGGCGGGCGCAGCGGTCGGGGCCGGATGCATTGGTGCGGGTGCAGGCGGGCGCTCCTTAATGCGAGAGGTGGGGTTGACCCCCCCCTTCATCACGTAGCCTTCGATAAGCGGCTTCACTCGCATTGAGCTATGCATCGAGGTGCGTGACGTATCGGCCACTTTTTCAGCGCTCACGTTGCAACTCCAGGAGAGGGGGTATATGGAAACTCAATATGGACGTTCTCGGGCGATCGGGCAAGATAGATCCGCGGCGCCCTATAGAGCTCCCGCGCGTCGAAGTCATAGACGATGACGTCAAGAAGTACAATCTCTCGCAACCGTCCTGTTTCCGAAAAACTATTGACCCATCCCGCGAAGACGCAGCTGGTCTGGAAATCGCGAAAGTGAACATACTCCACCGCAATATCACTTGAGTTGAAGGTGAAGTCCCACACATCTTCGTCGCCGAACTTACGAGTGGCTCTGATTGCCTGCAAGAACCGTGCGAGAACCTTGTAGTTTTCGAAATATAGCCACGCGATCGATGTAAGCATCGATATCGCCAATGCTCCCAGGATTTCATACAGTATTGCTCGATCTATAACCTGCTCGGACCCCGCTGCGGCCAGATCGATCAATCGGAACGGCCAACCTATCGCGAGGAACAGCATGAATTCCATAGCTATAGCAGGCAAGACCGAATAGAAAAGCACGAAGCACGAACTCCCACGTCGAAGGTCTGGTCTTGGCGGCATACCGACCGTCCAGCAATGCCCAGACGATCCCAGGCAGGAACACCACCGATAGTTGCAGAAGGAGTAGATCTATCTTCATCCCCCCAACCCCGCGATCCGCCCCGCGTCCCACCCCACCGACCCCATCACCTCCGCCGTATGCTCCCCAAGCTCCGGCGCCGGCCGCCGCAGCCGCCCCGGCGTTTCCGACAGACGCGGAATCACATTGTGCATCGCCACCGACCCCAGCGCCGCGTCGGGCGCCGCCACCAGCAGCGCCTGATCGATCACGTGCGGATCCGCCATATACTGGTCGATCTCATACACCGGCGCCGCGGTCACCTCGGCCGCCCCGAAGATGGCCAGATTCTCCTCCAGCGTGCGGGCGCGGATGAACGCCGCGATCGGCGCCTCGCAGGCATCGATGTTACGCACCCGATCGGTGTTGGTGCGGAAGCGCGGATCCTCGATCATGTCCGGCCGGCCGATCGCGCGGAACAGCCGCTCCGCCATCGTCTGGATCGAGGCCGAAATGGCCACGAACCGCCCGTCCTTCGTCTCCCACACGTTGCGTGGGGAGGTGGTGTTCGACCGGCTGCCCAGCCGCTGCGGCTTCTCCCCGCTCACCTGGAAAATCGCCGCATCCGGCCCCAGGATGGACGCAATCGGGTCCAGCAGCGGCAGATCGATCACCTGTCCCTGCCCAGTCCGCTCCGCGACCCGCAGCGCCACCATCACCGCATAGGCGCCGTAGAGCCCCGCCACCATGTCGGCGAGTGCCAGCGGCGGCAGCACCGGGGCGCGGTCGGCAAAGCCGTTCTTGGCGGCGAATCCGCTCAGCCCCTCCACCAGCGAGCCGAACCCCGGCCGGTCCCGGTACGGTCCGGTCTGGCCGAACCCGCTCACCCGCACCATCACCAGCGCCGGATTGCGGGCAAACAGCGCCTCCGGCCCCAGACCCATCGCCTCCATCGTGCCGGGCCGGAAATTCTCGATCAGCACCGCCGAGGCGGCGGCGAGATCCGCCACCGCCGCCCGGCCCGCCTCGGTGCGCAGCGACAGCGCCACGCTCTTCTTGTTGCGGCCGTACACCTTCCAGTACAGCGAATGGCCCCGCACCCGCCAGGCGCGCAGCGGGTCGCCCTTGGCCGCATCCTCGATCTTCACCACCTCGGCGCCGAAATCGGCCAGTTGCAGGCTGAGCACATTGCCGGCCACCAGCCGCGACAGGTCCACCACCCTGAGCCCGTCCAGCGGGGCCGGGGCATCGGGGGCAAAGGCGATCGGGGGAAGCATCAGGGTGTTGTCCTGGCGATGAACGGAGCGTAAGCCTGAAGCAGATGCCGGTGGCCCGCAAGGGCTGAAACGGGAACGCGAAAAGCGGCTGCCCCCGCAACTGTCGGCGGTGAGTCCGGGTCCATACGCCATTGTCCGCGGGGGCGTCCTCCCCGGGCGAGAAGGCGGATCCGGGCGATGACCCGCCCAGCCAGGAGACCGGCCGGCATCGAGACTGTGCGCACGCGCCGGGCGGGGTGTACCGGGGCAACGGGTGAACACCTGTACGCGGCTGTCGTCCATCACGACGGGGCCGCGAGTCGGACGCGCGGTTCCCCAGGAGGACCGCATGTCACGAGGCTCCCTGCTTCCCCTCGCTATCCTGGCGCTGGCCACCACCGCCCGCGCCCAGGACGCAACCACCTTACCGCAGGCGGGATTACCCCAGGCGGGCGCCAGCCTGCCGCCGGTGGTGGTCACCGCCACCCGGGTCCCCACCCCGGCGCCGGACATCGCCGCCGGCATCACCGTCATCACCCGCGCCGAGCTGCACGCCACCGGCGCCAACACCCTGACCGACGCGCTGGCCGCGGTGCCGGGGCTGCGCGTGGCGCAATCGGGCGGCCCGGGCGGCAATGCCAGCGTGTTCATCCGCGGCACCAATTCCGACGCCGTGCTGGTGCTGCGCGATGGGATGCCGATCAACGACGCGGCCGACAGTTCCGGCGCCTTCAATTTCGGAGTCGATACCCTGGCCGACGTGGCGCGGATCGAGATCATCCGCGGGCCGATGGCCGCCCTCTACGGTTCGGGCGCGATCGGCGGGGTCATCAACATCATCACCCTGCGCGGCACCAAGCCGGGAGTGCATCTGTCGGCCGATCTCGCCGGCGGCTACCCGAAGCAGATCCGCGATTCCGCCGCTCTGACCGGCACCTGGCGCGGGTTCGACTACGCGCTGGTGGCACAGAACGAATCGATGCGCGGGTTCGATACCACCCCGCAGCGCATGTCGATCTACACCGGCACGCCGCAGGGGTATCGCGACTACCTGGGCACGCTGAACCTGGGCTACACGCCGGTGACGGGGACCCGATTCTCCCTGCTGCTGCGCGCGCGTCAGGCGGTGTTCGGCTTCAACGCGCTGGGCAGCCCCACCTACGACGTCGCCAATTCCACCGGGCGGGACGCCACCCTGCTCGGGCGTATCGGCGTGAAATCCCTGCTCGCCGGCGGCGTGTGGCAGACCGGGCTGTTCCTCGGCCGACTGCAGGACGACCGCCGCTACACCGAGCCGCTGCTGCCGGCTGATCCGAACCAGGCGTTCAACGATTCGCGCTATCACGGCTACCGCACCGATCTGCAATGGAACAACACGCTGTTCCTGTCCGATCTCTGGGCGCCCTCATGGCTCGACCGCGCCACCGCCACCTTCGGCTACGAGCGGACCGCCGACAGCGCCAAGGTGCGGGTCAATTCCTCCTTTGGCGGCTTCCCCTACCAAAGCAGCGCGGACGCGGCGATGACCGACACCGCCGAATACGCCGGGCTGCAGGGCCGGTTGTGGCGGGCGGTCACCCTGACCGCCCAGATCCGCCACGACGCGGTGCTGAACGACCACGCCACCACCTGGCGGGTGGGCGCGGAGTGGAACGTGGCGGCGCTGCGCACCCGCCTGCACGCCGCCTTCGGCACCGCCTTCCGCGCGCCCTCGCTGTTCGACCGCTACGGGGTGGATTCCTACGGCTACGTCGGCAACCCGAATCTGCAACCGGAATCCGCGCAAGGCTGGGAGGTCGGCTTCGTCACCACCCTGCCCGGCCTCGGCCAGCCCGATCTGGTCCGCTTCGGCGCCACCTATTTCAACGAGCAGGTGAACAACCTGATCGTGGCGGTGTTCACCCCGATCGACACCGTCGAGAATATCGGCTCGGCGCATATCCAGGGGGTGGAGACAAGCCTGTCGCTGCACCCCGCCGCCTGGCTGCGTCTCACCGGCGACTGGACCTACACCCAGCCGGAGGACGCCGACACCGGCGAACTGCTGTTGCGCCGGCCGCAGAACACCGCCTCCGGCCAGGCCGTCATCACCCCGCTGCCGCGGCTGTCGATCGTGCCGGAGGTCGATTTCACCGGTGCCTTCCAGGACTATCTGAACAACGACGCCGGATTCGGCACCACCATCGGCACCTCCGGCCAGGGGCTGATCGTCAACCTGACCATCAGCTACCGGCTCAACCGCAACATCACCCTCTATACCAATGCCACCAACCTGTTCGATTCGCGGTTCGAGCCGGTGAACGGCTACCAGACCCCGGGCGCGCAGGCGATCGCCGGCATCCGGGTGCATCTGTAACCGCGTGGCGGGGCGCGCCGGCCGGCGCGCCCCGTTACAGCAGATCCCCCACCGCCTCGCGATACCGCCGCAGCGCCTCGATATGATCGGCCAGCCCCCGCCCGGCGATCCGCACATGCCCACCGCGGCCGTGCGTGCTCGCCAGGGTCACATGGCTCACCCCGGCGCGCTTCCAGAACAGCAGCTCTTCGCGCCAGTCCTTCTCGGTGCCTGCCCCGGTGGAGGTCCAGATTTCGATCCCCAGCGCCGCCGGATCGCGCCCCGCCGCTTCGGTCAGCCGGCGCAGCGTGTCGAACTGCGCCAGCGCCTCCGGCCCGGCCGGGTGCGCCAGCATCATCCAGCCGTCACCGAAGCGGGCGATACGTTGCAAGGTGTTCTCATGATGCCCGCCGAACCATACCGGCACCCGCCCGCCGGGCGGGCGCGGGTTGATGCCGGCATCCTCGATCCGATGGTATTTCCCGGAAAACTCGACATGCGGCGCCGCCCACAGCGCCTGCATCACCTCCACCTGCTCCTCCGACCGCCGGCCGCGGTTGTGGAAATTCTCGTTCAGCCCGGTGAACTCCACCGGGTTCCAGCCCACCCCCACGCCAAGCCGGAACCGCCCCTCGCACAGCACCGCCAGCGACGCCGCCTGCTTGGCCACCAGCACCGCCTGGCGCTGCGCCAGGATCAGCACGCCGGTCGCGAACTCCAGCTTCGTCACCCCGGCCAGGAAACCGAACATCACGAACGGATCGTGGAAGAAATCAGCCGAGGTGTTGCGATCGCGCGGCCAGTCGGGGCGCGAGGCCAGGTTCACCCCCAGCACGTGATCCGCCGCCAGCAGGTACCGGTAGCCGTATTCCTCCGCCGCCGCCGCGAAGCTGCGCAGCGCCGAGGCGCTGCCATGGATGTCGTTCTGCGGAATCATCGCCCCGAGTTGCATCAGCGCCTCCTATTGCCCGATCGTCAGTTCGAACCGCGTCATCTGGTCCAGCTCGTCGCCGTACCACGCCGTGATCGCAGCCTCCCGCTTGCCCACGAACTCCGGCCGGCCGTCGCGCAGCACCATCGGCAGGTCGTGGCCGGGCACCAGCAAGGTGCCCGGACGCCGCCGCCACAATTCCCACATCGCCTCGATCGAGCCTTCCGTCACCGCGGGATCGTAGGTCATATCGGCGGTGCGGGTCAGCAACTCGACCCGGTTCTTGGCCGCGTCGCCGGTGAAGATCACGTCGCGCCCGGCCCCCGACAGCACGAACATCAGATGCCCCGGCGTGTGGCCCGGCGCGGCCAGCGCGACCATCCCCGGGATCACGCTCTGCCCGGCGCGCAACCGGCGCAGCTGCGGGCTGCCGGCCAGTTCGCGCACATAGAGTTCCGGCACCGGCGTGCGGCCCCAGGGTTCGCGCACCGCCCAGTCCAACTCCCCCTCGCCGATCCAGACCGTGGCGCGCGGAAACAGCACCCAGTTGATGGCGTGGTCGTGATGCGAATGGGTCAGAATGACATCGGTCACCTCCGCGGGGGTCAGCCCGTGACGTTCAAGACCCGCGATCAGGTTGGCGCGATGGCTGAACGTTCCGACATCGATCAGCGCCACATGGCCGTTGCCGCGCAGCAGCACGATGGTGCTCCAGCCCAGCCCGCCGTGACACACCGACTTTCCCGGATAACCCTGCACCAGAATATCCAGCTGGTAGAGCCACTTGCAAAACCACGCTGACAGCGTGAATTTCCGCGGCATTTCATCGAAAATGGGCGACCCGCCCGCACCCG
>JBMFXF010000121.1:0-9996 GCA_049964515.1 Acetobacteraceae bacterium
CTCGGCAAGGCCACTATGCAGGTCAACCAGCTGCTCAAGCTCGGCCGCGGCGCGGTGGTCGAGCTCGACCGCAAGCTGGGCGAGGCGATCGACATCTACGTCAACAACCGCCTGGTCGCCCGTGGCGAGGTGGTGATGGTCGATGAATCCCGCCTCGGCGTCACCATGACCGAGATCGTGAAAGCCGACCGGAGCCCCTGAGATGCGCGTGCTGCTGATCGGCTCCCTCGCCGGCGAGCTCGGCCAGGCCGGGCGCATCGCGCTGGCCCGAGGCGCCCGGCTCGACCACGCCGCCAGCCTCGAGGCCGCGCTCGAACGCCTGCGCGCCGACGCGCGGGTGGACCTGGTGCTGGCCGAGCTCAGCACCGACATCCCGGCCCTGATCGCCGCCCTGGCGGCGGAACGCTTCGCGGTGCCGGTGGTCGCCTGCGGCACCGACGCCGACGCCACCGCCGCGGTCGCCGCCATCCGCGCCGGCGCGCGGGAGTTCCTGCCGCTGCCCCCGGACCCCGAGCTGATCGCGGCCATCCTCGCCGCCGCCGCCGGGGAGAGCCACGCGCTGATCCTGCGCGATCCCGCCATGGCCGCCATCGTGCGCCGCGCCGAGCAGGTGGCCGGGGCCGACGCCTCGGTGCTGATCACCGGGGAATCCGGCACCGGCAAGGAGATTCTGGCCCATCACATCCACCGCCGCTCCCGCCGCGCCGGGGGTCCCTTCGTCGCCCTCAACTGCGCCGCGATCCCGGAAAACCTGCTGGAATCGGAATTGTTCGGCCACGAGAAGGGCGCCTTCTCCGGCGCCCTCGCCCGCCGCATCGGCAAGTTCGAGGCAGCCGAGGGCGGCACCCTGCTGCTCGACGAGATCAGCGAGATGGACCTGCGGCTGCAAGCCAAGCTGCTGCGCGCGATCCAGGAGCGGGAGATCGACCGGCTGGGCGGCACCGGCCCGGTGCGCGTCAACGTGCGCATCCTCGCCACCACCAACCGCGACCTGCTGGGCGAGATCGCCCGCGGCGGCTTCCGCGAGGACCTCTATTTCCGCCTCAACGTCATCCCCCTCCGCATCCCGCCGTTGCGCGAACGCCCCGCCGACATCGCCGCCCTGGCCGAGCATTTCGCCCGCCGCTACGCGGAGGTGAACGGCCTGCCCTGGCGCCCGCTGACGCCGGCGGCGCTGGCCCGGCTCGCCGCCCAGCCCTGGCGCGGCAACGTGCGCGAACTCGAGAATACCATCCACCGCGCGGTGCTGCTGGCCGAGACCGACCGCATCGGCCCGGAAGCGCTCGATCTCGGCGGCCCGCCCGCCGCCGGCGCGCCGGCCGCGCCCGCGCCCTCCGGCATCGCCGGCCTGGTCGGACGCAGCATGGATCAGGTGGAACGCGAACTGATCCTCGAAACCCTGGGCCACACGCTCGGCAACCGCACCCACGCCGCGACCATTCTCGGCATCTCGATCCGCGCGCTGCGCAACAAGCTGCGCGACTACGCCGCGCAGGGCCTCGCGGTGCCGCCGCCGCAGGCCGGCGTGGCGGCGTAACCCACCATGCTGGCGTGGCTCGCCCGCCTCGCCCGCTTCGCCCCGGGCACCGATATCGGCCTCGCGCTCGGCGTGGTGGCGCTGCTCTCGGTGCTGATCCTGCCGCTGCCGCCGGCGCTGCTGGACGTGGCGCTGGCGATCTCCATCACCGCCTCGGTGCTGGTGCTGATGGTGGCGCTGTTCCTGGTCCGGCCGCTGGATTTCACCTCCTTCCCCACCCTGCTGCTGCTGACCACGCTGCTGCGCCTGTCGCTCAACATCGCGGTCACCCGGCGCATCCTCTCGCACGGCAACGAAGGGCCGCTGGCGGCGGGGCATGTGGTGGCCGCGTTCGGCGGCTTCCTGATGGGCGGGGACATCGTCATCGGCCTGATCGTGTTCGCCATCCTGCTGGTGGTGAATTTCACCGTCATCACCAAGGGTTCCGGGCGCATCGCCGAGGTCGCCGCGCGGTTCTCGCTGGATGCGATGCCGGGCAAGCAGATGGCGATCGACGCCGACCTCTCGGCCGGGCTGATCGACGAGAAGACCGCGCGCGCCCGCCGCCGCGAGCTCGAACAGGAAAGCGGCTTCTTCGGCGCCATGGACGGCGCCGCCAAATTCGTGCGCGGCGATGCCATCGCCGGGCTCATCATCACCTCCATCAACATCGCCGGCGGGCTGACCATCGGCATGGTCCAGCACGGCATGAGCTTCGCCGACGCCGCCGATGCCTTCACCCGCCTGACCGTGGGCGACGGGCTGGTCTCGCAGATTCCGGCGCTGCTGGTCTCCACCGCCGCCGGCATCGTGGTCACCAAGGGCGGCATGGAGGGATCGGCGGATGCGGCGCTGATCGGCCAGCTCGGCGGCTCGCCGAAGCCGCTGGCGATGGCGGCCGGCGCGGCCACCGTGCTTGCGCTGCTGCCGGGGCTGCCGGCGCTGCCGTTCCTGGGCATCGCGGGGCTGGCCGGCGGCGGGGCCTGGCTGCGGCACAAATACCCGGCGACGGTGAAGGACGCGGCCCCCCCGGCCGCCGCGCCGCCGGCCGAGCCGCCGATCGCCGAGCAGCTGCGCATCGACCAGATCCGGCTGGAGCTCGGCTACGGGCTGCTGGCGCTGGCCGGCGGGGACGGCCCGCGGCTGACCGAACAGATCAAGAGCCTGCGCCGCGCCATCGCCGCCGAGATGGGCTTCGTGCTGCCGCCGGTGCGGATCCAGGACAACATGGAACTGCCGGCCGAGACCTACGTGATCCGGGTGAAGGAGATCGAGGCCGGCCGCGGCGAGCTGCGCCCGACCCGATTGCTGGCGATGGACCCGAAAGGCGGTCTGCCCGACTTGGCCGGGGAGCGCACCGCCGAGCCCGCCTTCGGCCTGCCGGCGCTGTGGATCATGCCGGAAGCCAAGGAGGAAGCGATCTTCCGCGGCTGCACCGTGGTCGATCCGCCGAGCGTGCTGACCACCCATCTGACCGAGGCGGTGCGCGAGACCATGGCCGAGCTGCTGTCCTACGCCGAGACGCAGAAGCTGCTGGACGAGCTGCCGCCTGAGCAGAAGAAGCTGGTCGGCGAACTGATCCCGGCCCAGGCCTCGGTGGGGCTGGTGCAGCGGGTGCTGGCCGGGCTGCTGGCCGAGCGGGTGTCGATCCGCGATCTGGGCACCATCCTGGAAGGGATCCAGGAGGCCGGGCCCGCCCGCCCGCTGGGGGCGATCCTGGCGCATGTGCGCGCGCGCCTGGCCCGCCAGCTGAGCGATGCCCATACCGGGGCCGGCGGGTATATCCCGCTGGTCACCTTGTCGGCGCCGTGGGAGGCGGCGTTCGCGGAGGCACTGATCGGCCCGCCGGAGGACCGTCAGCTGGCGATGGCGCCGACCCAGTTGCAGGAGTTCATGCAGCGGCTGCGCCAGGTGTTCGAGGCCGCCGCGGCCGGCGGGGACACTCCGGTGCTGCTGACCGGGGCGGCGATCCGCCAGCATGTGCGCGCGATCGTGGACCGCATCCGGCCGAACACGCCGGTGCTGGCGCAGACCGAGATTTTCCCCCGCGCCCGGATCCGCACCGTCGGCACGGTCTGACGCGGGGGAAACCGTCGCTGGCCCGGGACTCCAGCGCATGGTAGGAGCGAAACATGTCGGCGAGTCGCCTCTCACGCCCCGATGCCACACGCCGCCCGGGTGCCGGCCGGGGATTGTCCGCCTCGCCGACCATGCCCAATCTCCTCGACTTGCGTGCCCCGGACACCTCGCCGCCGGCCCGACACCCGGCCCCGCCGCAGCCCCGGCAAGCCCAGCTCGGCCAGTTCATGACCCCCGAAACGATCGCCGCCTTCATGGCCGGCCTGTTCGACGGAGCGATGCCGGAGCACGTGCGCCTGCTCGACGCCGGCGCCGGCGAAGGCAGCCTGACCGCTGCCTTCATCGCCCGCTGGGCGGGCCGCCCGATCGAGGCCGATGCCTATGAATGCGACCCCGCGATCGCCGCGCGGCTGCAAACCACGCTTCACCGCCTTGCGGACCAGGCGGGCAGCGCGCCCCGGCTGCTGACGGAGGATTTCGTCCAGGCCGCGGCGCGCATGGTGCGTCTCGGTCAGGGGCCGCGCTACACCCATGCGATTCTCAATCCGCCGTACCGGAAGATCGGCAGCGACTCGCAGCATCGGGCGCTGCTGCGCGCGGCCGGGCTCGAGACGGTCAATCTCTACACCGGCTTCGTCGGCCTCGCGCTTGAACTGCTGGCGCCGGGCGGACGGCTGGTCGCCATCATCCCCCGCAGCTTCTGCAACGGTCCCTACTACCAGCCGTTCCGGTCGTTCATGCTGCGCCGAGCCGCGATCCGCCACCTGCATCTGTTCACGGCGCGCGACGCGGTATTTCGGCGCAACGGCGTGCTCCAGGAGAACGTCATCATCAGTCTCGAGCGCGGCGCCGACCAGGGGCCGATCACCGTCTCGACCAGCACCGATGACAGCTTCGCCGACTACGAATCCCGCCGCTGCCCCGCAGGAACGATCCTGCCCCGCCACAATCCCGGATGCTTCATCCACATCCCGACCGAAACCCTGGCCGAGTCATTCGACGGCTCAGGCGCATTTCAATTCCGGCTCGCCGAGCTCGGGATCGATGTCTCGACCGGGCCGGTGGTCGATTTCCGGCTGCGCGACATGTTGCGCTCCATGCCGGAGCCGGGCGCGGTGCCCCTGCTCTATTCCAGCCATTTCAGCGATGGCGGCATCCGCTGGCCGATCGCCGGGATGAAGAAGCCGAACGCGATTCTGCACACGCCCGATACCAACAAGTATCTGTATCCGCGCGGGTTCTACGCGGTGGTGCGCCGCTTCTCCTCCAAGGAGGAAAAGCGCAGGATCGTCGCCTCCGTGGTCGATCCGGGCGATGTCCCCGGTACCGCGCTCGGCTTCGAGAACCACCTCAACGTGTTTCACCGCCGCCGAACCCCGCTGTCCGAACCGATCGCGCGCGGCCTCGCCACCTACCTCAGCACCACCGCGATCGATCGCTATTTCCGGCAATTCAATGGTCACACCCAGGTCAACGCGACCGACCTCCGCACCCTGCGCTTCCCCGGCATCGACGCCCTGACGCAGCTCGGCGAATGGGCGAAGACGCACCGCGGCGCGAGCCAGGACGCGGTCGATCGTCAGGTCCAGACGATGGCATGAGCGGGTCGCATCTCGAACAGGCTCGCCGGATTCTCGCCGCGCTCGGGTTTCCCGGGGCACAGGTCAACGATCGCTCCGCCCTCGTGCTGCTCGCCCTGCTCGACATGGTACCGGGGCGACGATGGCGGGACGCGACCGCCCCGCTGATCGGCATCACCCCCATCATGGACTGGATCGCCCGCCACTACGACAAAACCTACGCCCCGAACACGCGCGAGACGATCCGCCGCCAGACGATGCACCAGTTCGTGCAGGCGGGGCTCGCACGCTACAACCCGGACCATCCCGACCGCGCGGTGAACAGCCCTCACGCAGTCTATCAGGTCAGCCCGGAAGCCCTCGAGCTGCTGCGAAGCTTCGGATCGCGGTACTGGCCGGCGCGGCTGGTGGCGTATCAGCGCGAGCGGCTCAGCCTGTCCCGACGCTATGCCCATGACCGCGAGCAGCAGAAAATCCCGGTCGAAATCGCTCCGGACCTGACCATCCGGCTCAGCCCGGGTATGCACAGTCGTCTTATCAAGGCCGTGATCGAGGAGTTCGCACCCCGGTTTGTCCCCGGCGCACGGCTGCTCTACGCCGGCGATACCGGCAGCAAGCTGGGGTATTTCGACGCTGATGCGCTGGCCCACCTCGGGGTTCGGATCGACCGCCACGGGAAGATGCCGGACGCGGTGTTCCACCATCCCGAACGAAACTGGCTGATCCTGGTCGAAGCCGCCACCAGCCACGACCCGATGGACGGCAAGCGCCACCAGGAGCTGATGGAGCTGTTCGCCGCCGCCACCCCGGGGCGGGTCTATGTCACCGCCTTCCCGTCACGCTCCGTCCTGGCCCGGTATGTGGGCCAGATCGCGTGGGAGACCGAAGTCTGGCTGGCGGATGCGCCATCCCATCTGATCCACTTCAATGGCAACCGCTTTCTCGGCCCCTATCCGGTCGAGCCGTAGGGGCGGCAGCACGCGCCGCCGCCCCCGGCGCCTCACCCCGCCGCCATCGCCGCCTTCAGATTCTCATCCAACTTCGCCAGAAAATCCTGCGTGTTCAGCCATTTCTGGGTCGGGCTCACCAGCACCGCCAGATCCTTGGTCATGAACCCCGCCTCCACCGTCGCCACGCACACTTTCTCCAGCGTCTCGGCGAAATGCGTCACGTCCGGCGTGTTGTCGAACTTCCCCCGATAGGCCAACCCGCGCGTCCAGGCGAAGATCGAGGCGATCGGGTTGGTCGAAGTCTCCTGCCCCTTCTGGTGCTGGCGGTAGTGCCGCGTCACCGTGCCGTGCGCGGCCTCCGATTCCACCGTATGCCCATCCGGCGACATCAGCACCGAGGTCATCAGCCCCAGCGAGCCGAACCCCTGCGCCACGGTGTCGGACTGCACGTCCCCGTCGTAGTTCTTGCAGGCCCACACATAGCCGCCGTTCCATTTCAGCGCGCAGGCCACCATGTCGTCGATCAGCCGGTGCTCGTAGGTCAGCTTCGCGGCGTCGAACCTGGCCTTGAACTCGCGCTCGTAGATGTCCTGGAAGATGTCCTTGAAATAACCGTCATACGCCTTGAGAATGGTGTTCTTGGTCGAGAAATAGAGCGGCCAGCCCCGCTGCAACGCATAGTTGAAGGAGGCACGCGCGAACCCCTCGATGGAGACCCGGGTGTTGTGCATCGCCATCGCCGCCCCGCCGCCGGCGCCGAAATCATGCACATCCAGCGTTGTCGCCGGGGAGCCGTCGGCCGGCTGGTAGGTCAGCGTCACCTTGCCGGGGCCGGGAATCTTCATCTCGGTGGCGCGGTAGATGTCGCCGTAGGCGTGGCGCCCGATCACGATCGGCTGCGTCCAATGCGGCACCAGTCGCGGCACGTTGCGGCAGATGATCGGCTCGCGGAAGATGGTGCCGTCCAGGATGTTGCGGATGGTGCCGTTCGGGCTGCGGTACATCCGCTTGAGGTTGAACTCTTTCACCCGCGCCTCGTCGGGGGTGATGGTGGCGCATTTCACGCCCACCCCGTACTGCGCGATCGCCCTGGCCGCATCCACCGTCACCTGATCGTCGGTCTGGTCGCGGTATTCGATGCCGAGGTCGTAATACTTGAGGTCGATGTCCAGATACGGCAGAATCAGCCGATCCTTGATGAAGCCCCAGATGATCCGGGTCATTTCGTCGCCGTCGAGCTCGACGACCGGAGTTTTCACCTTGATTTTCGCCATTATGTCCTCGGTTGGCACGCGCAGCCGCTGCCCGCCCTCGGGGCGGGAGACGGACCGGCCCGCACCTTCGCACCAGCCCACCTCCCCGGCAAGAGCAACCGCCGCCCGTCAGCCCCCGAAGAAGCGCAGGAACCAGGCCAGCACCGGCTCGGCGGCTTCCTCGTTCACGTAATGCCCGCAGACCAGCCCCTCGCCCCGCACATCCTCCGCCCGCGCCCGCCACACCGCCAGCGGGTCGGCGAACCGGCGCCCCACCCGGCTGTGCGTCCCCCACAGCACCAGCAGCGGCATCGCCAGCTTCCGGTCCAGATCGGCGGTGTCCAGCTCGCAATCGATGGTGGCGGCGGCGCGATAGTCCCCGCATGAGCCGCGGATGGTCTTCTCGTTGAAGCAGCGCACATATTCGGCCCACACCTCGGGCGGGATATGCCCCAGATCGGCGGTCAGCTTCAGCAGCTTCTTGCGCATGTACCACTCCGCCGGCACCGCGCCCATCATCCGCTCGGGGAAATCGGACGGCTGGGCCATGAACGGCCAGTGCCAGCCGTCCAGCGCCCCCTGCTTGTCCATCGCCGCCCACATATCCAGCGTCGGCACGATGTCCAGCACCGCCGCCCGCAGCACCTTGTCCGGGTGATCGAGGCACATCCGGTGCACCGTGCGCGCCCCGCGGTCATGCCCGGCGACGAAGAAGCGGTCGAACCCCAGCGCGGCCATCACCTCCACCTGATCCTGCGCCATGGCGCGGAAGGAATAGTTGGAATGATCCGGCAGCTCCTCCGGCGCCGAGCTGTCGCCGTAGCCGCGCAGATCCGCCGCCACCACGTGGAACCGCTCGGCCAGGGCCGGCGCCACCTTGTGCCAGGCGGCGTTGGTCAACGGGTTGCCGTGCAGCAGCAGCAGCGGCGGGCCGGACCCGCCATGGCGCAGCCGGATGCGCGCCCCGGAGGTCTCGATATCGGTCACGGCAAAGCCGGGCATGATCGCCATCTCAGCGGCCCGCCAGCGCGTCGGGGTTCATCACCCGGATCGGCTTGCCGTCCAGGAACGCCAGCGCGTTCTCGATGCTCTGCGGGTAGAACTGCGCCCAGACCTCGGCCACGCCATAGCCCAGATGCGGCGTCATCACCGTGTTCGGGGCGTGGCGCAGCGGATGATCGGCCGGCAGCGGCTCGATGTCGTACACGTCGAGTCCGGCGCGGATGCGCCCGGCGTGCAGCGCGGCCAGCAGCGCGACCTCGTCCACCAGCGGCCCGCGCGAGGTGTTGACCAGCACCGCCCCCGGCTTCATCCGCGCGATCTCGGCCGCGCCGATGATCCCGCGCGAGCGATCGGACAGCACCAGGTGCAGGGTGATCGCATCGGCAAGCGCGATCAGCTCGTCCTTCGGCACCAGTCGGGCGCCCTCGGCGGCGGCTTTCTCGGCGGTCAGATTCTGGCTCCAGGCCAGCACCTCCATCCCCAGCGCGCGGCCGTAGCGGGCCATGCGCGCGCCGATCCGCCCCAGCCCGATCACGCCGAGCACCTTGCCCTCGGCCACATGCCCCACCGGCACGTCCTGCTGGAACCGCCCGGCGCGGATATTGGCATCCCCCACCGGCAGCCCGCGCAGGGCGGACAGCAGCAGCGCCAGCGCGATCTCGGCGGTCGCGGCCGAGCCCGGCCCGCTTTCGGTGTTGCAGCAGACGATCCGCTGCGCCGTGGCGGTGGCCAGATCGAGCGACAGGGTGCGCCCCGACGTGGTGCCCAGCATCCGCAGCTTCGGCAGGCGCTTGAGCAGCGAGCCGGTGAAGCGGGTCCGCTCGCGCATCGCCAGCAGGATGTCGAACTCCGCCAGCGCCGCGGCGGCGGCGTCCTCGGTGGGAAAAGCGTCGGCGAAGAACGTGACCTCTGCCCGCGCCTGCAGGGCCGACCAGTCGGCCGAGGCGCGGGCCACGCCCTGCCAGTCATCCAGAACTGCAATTTTGACCATGGGGATCCTCCCGCTGGGGTTTGCCCCAGGGTGCGACCGGCGGGTCGCCCACGCAAGCGGGGCTTGCCGCCGCGCACCGGATGACCCCACCCTGTGAGCGGAGGAACCACCGATGCCGCCACCGTCGCCGATGCGTGGACCGAACCGCCTGAAGCTTGGCCTGTTCGGCGCCAACGCCGACGGTGGTATCGGCCTTACCCGCGCGCCGGAACGCTGGCGCGCCAGCTGGGACGATGTGGTCGCAGCGGCGCAACTGGCCGACACCGCCGGCTTCGAGTTCTTCCTGCCGATCGCCCGCTGGCGCGGCTTCGGCGGCGTCACCGCGGCGCGCGAGCACTCGTTCGAGACCCTGACCGAGGCGGCGGCGCTGGCCGGCCTCACCCGCCGCATCGCCCTGTTCGCCACCGTCCATGTGCCGATGGTCCACCCGGTGCTGGCCGCCAAGGCGCTGGCCACGATCGATCACGCGAGCGCCGGGCGGGCCGGGCTCAATGTGGTCTGCGGCTGGTCGCCCGCCGAGTTCGCCGCCTTCGGGCTGACCCCGGTGGCGCGCCGCTACGACCAGGGTCTCGAGTGGTTCGAGGTGTTCCGCCGCATCTGCACCGCCGACGCGCCGTTCGATTTC
>JBMFXF010000122.1:0-9965 GCA_049964515.1 Acetobacteraceae bacterium
GGCTGCACCGTCACCCCGTAGGTGCCGATCAGCCCGCCGCCGGCCGCCAGCGCGGCGATGGTGGTCTGGCCCGCGCCGATGCCGAAGACGAACAAGGTGGTCGGTCCGGCGGGGTGCACCTGCACCACCTTCGGGTCGGCCACGAAAACATTGGCCGCCGCCGTGGGCAGGTGCAGCAACATGCCGGCGCCGCGACGCAGGGTGAGCGCGCCCCGCACCGGGTGCGCCGGCGCCAGCGCCACCGGCGGAACCCCGCCGGCATTCGCTTCCGGGGCCGGGGCGGCGTGGGCGAGGCCACCCAGGCCCGTCGCGGCCAGCAGGACGATCGGCAGCAGGGGCGGCAGCAGGGGCGGCAGCAGCGGGCGCATCAGAACCGTACCTCCTGCCCGTTGGCCGAACCCTGCCAGATGGTCATGCTGCCGCTGCCGGCCGAGCGCGCCGCCGCCGCCAGCGCCGGCGAGACATCTGCGGCCCAGGTGGCCGGTTCGCTGCGAGCCCGCCCGGCCACCGTCTGCGCCGAACGCACCGCCAGCGACAGCCGGCCCAGCCTTACCGCCACCTGCACTTTCTGCGCCTCGGCCTCGGTCACCTCCAGGGTCGCGGTATGCGCCTGGCGGGCGGGTTCGCCGGCCGCGGCGCCCTCGATCAGGCGCTGGTCGATGGCGATCACCCGCACGTCGGACAGCACGGTCTCGGCGACGATGCTCCGGCCCTGCGGCAGCGCCGGGTTGTTGATGGTCTCGGTCAGGATCAGGTCCACCCGGTCGCCGGGCCAGATCAGCCCGGCGGTGCCGGTGATGTCATCCACGCCCACCGTGACGGCGCGCATCCCGGGTTTCAGCACCGCGGCCAGGAAGCCGTGATCGCCGGGGCGCAGCAGCTCGTCGCGGCGCAGCGGCTCGCCGGGGGACAGGGAGCGGCGGACCATGGCGCCGATCAGCTCGCGGCGCATCGCTCCGGTGTCCAGGCTCTCCTGCGGGCGGCGGGCGGTGATGGGGATGGCCCGCGCCGACACATCCTCGGGCTTCAGCAGGCTGCCGGCGCGGATGGCGCGGCTGGCCACCAGGATGCGCACGGTGGTGGGCTTGGCCACCGCGGCCACCGCCGGGCGCGCCGGATGCGTCGCCACGAACGCGATGGTGCCCAGGCCGAGCAGGCCGAGCGCCATCAGGGCGAAGAAGGTGATGCGGAGAACCATGGGGAATTCCTCAGCGCAGCATCAGAAGCGTGCCGCAGGCGATGGCGCAGGCGTAGGGCAAGGGGCAGCCGCGATGGATGCGCCAGCGCTCGGCGCGCAGCACGCGGCGGGCCAGGCTGTCGTGGCGCGGGTCGGGCCGCGGGGCGGCCGGCTTGGCCAGGGTGGCGCGCACAATCAGATAGACCACCGCCAGCACGCCGCCGGCGAGCGCGGTGGCCAGCACCAGGCTGGCGACGGCGACGGGCGGGACGAGCAGGGAGGCGGCGGTGAGCAGCTTGACATCGGCGCCGCCGATCCAGCGCATCCGCCAGCAGAGGAAGGTGAAGGCGAACACCAGCGCGCCGCCGGCCAGCGACCAGCCCAGGCGATGGTGCAGCAGCGCCAGCAGCAGGCCGGTCACGCCGAGCGCCAGCGGAATCCGGTTCGGCACCAGCCTGGTGGCGAAATCGCGCAGCGAGGCAAGCACCAGCAGCAGCACGGCGAGGGCGACCAGCGCGCCGGAGGCGAACGGAAGGAGCTGGTGCGGCCACATCGGGGTGTTGCCTCCGGGTTATGGGTTGACGTGAGAAGAGCGAGGCAAAGCGGGAGAGGGGCCCGGCGCGCGCGGCGCGGCGGCGCGCGCGCCGGTCCGGGCGATCAGGTGGTGGTGGTTACGGTCGGAACGCCGTTCACATCGGTGCCGATGTTGTTGAACAGCGTCTTGATGTCGCCGGCGAACGTCGTCAGCACGCCGATCAGCACGACGGCGATCAGCCCGGCCAGCAGGCCATATTCCAGGGCGGAGATGCCCCGCTTGTCGGACTTCAGCGCGCGGGCGGTGGAAACGAGGGAGGTGAACATCAGTCTTACCTTGGTTGCGGTGTTGCGGTGCGCCGCGCGGTCCGGGGGAGGAAGGGTCCGTCTCGCGCCTGCCCCGGCAATCCACCACCGTCCCGCTTGCAAAGCTGTTTCACCGAATCGAAAAATCTCCCCTCACGACGGTGTGATCGCCCCAGTGCCGCGCCATTGCGCCTAGATAACGAGCCGACGCATCGGCCCGGCGTCTCGCTCCAGCGCGAACCGGCACAAATCGGTGCCCCGGGTTACGAAGCGGTTGCACCGGCCGCCGCCGCCCCCGGCCGGTGCCGCAACCCGGCCGCATTGTCGCCAAATCGAGACATCCGGCCCGCCCCGCGCCGGTATCGGACGCTCTGCAACCGTTTTGACAGCGCCCGCGCGCTACGCGGGTGCGGTCATTGCCACGGGAGCAAGCCATGCTGGCCGGAAAACGGATCTGCGTCGTCCTGCCCGCCTACAACGCCGCCAAAACCCTGCGGCGCACCTATGAGGAAATCCCGCACGAGCTGGTGGACGACATCATCCTGACCGACGACGCCTCGGCCGACGACACCATCGCGGTGGCACGCAGCCTCGGCATCTTCACCCTGCGCCACGAGGTCAACCGCGGCTACGGCGGCAACCAGAAGACCTGCTACGCGGCGGCGCTGGCGCGCGGGGCGGATATCGTGGTGATGCTGCACCCGGACTACCAGTATTCGCCGGGGCTGGTGACGCCGATGGCCTCCATGATCGCCTCCGGTCATTACGATGTGGTGCTGGGATCGCGCATCCTGGGCGGCGGCGCGCTGAAGGGCGGGATGCCGATGTATAAATACATCGCCAACCGGGCCCTGACGCTGACGCAGAACCTGCTGACCGGGCAGAAGCTGTCCGAATACCACACCGGCTACCGCGCCTGGAGCCGCCGCGTGCTGGCCGAGCTGCCGCTGCTCAACTGCTCGGATGATTTCGTGTTCGACAACCAGATGCTGACCCAGGCCATCGCGCGCGGCTTCGTGATCGGCGAGATCTCCTGCCCGACCCGCTATTTCCCCGAAGCCTCCTCGATCAATTTCCGCCGTTCGGTCACCTACGGGCTCGGCGTGCTGGGCACCGCGGCGCTGTACCGGGCGAGCCGGCTGGGCCTCGCCCGCCCCGCGCTGTTCGCCGATACCGGCGCCGAGCGGCTGCGGCCGGCCATCGCGCGCGTGGCATGAGGCCGCGCCGCATCGCCCTGCTGCTGGCCGCCGGCGCGGCGCTGGCGCTGGCGGCGCATGTCGCCGGGCGCGACCTCACCGGCCCGGCGCTGGCGCTGCTGCGGATGGCGCGCCACCACGGCGGCGCCGGACTCGCGGCGGTGTTCGCGGTGCAGGCGGCGATCGCGGCCAGCGGCATCCTGCCCGCCTCGGTGCTGGGCATCGCCGCCGGCGCGCTGTTCGGCGTGGCCGGCGGATTCGCCGCCGCTGCCGGCGGCACCATGGCCGGCGCGCTGATCGCCTTCGGCCTCGCGCGCTCCCTGCTGCGGCCCTGGATCGCGCGCTGGGTGGGCGAGCGCCCGGCGCTGGCGCGGTTCGACCACGCGCTGGGCCGCGACGGCTGGCGGCTGGTCTGCCTGGTGCGGATCTCCCCGGTCATGCCGTTCGCCGTGACCAGCTATGCGCTGGGCCTGTCTTCGGTGGGGTTCCGCGCCTATGCGCTGGGCACGCTGGCCGCGCTGCCGGCGCTGGCGGCCTATGTGGTGGCCGGCGGCGTGGCCGGATTCGGCGCCCTGCACCTGAGCGCGGGCCTGGGTGCCTGGGCCGGGCTGGCGCTGGGCGCGGCGGCGACTCTGGCGCTGGCCTGGTATCTGGCGCGGCTGGTCCGCCGGGCCTGCGCCTCCGCCTGAGTGTATCCCCCGCGCTTCGCCGCGACACGCCCCCCGCGGCTTCGCCGCGATGCAGCATTGCCGCCGACGGGGCGGCGTGGCATATCCCCCACCCTTGCGGTCGGGCATTCGCCCCCTGCCCCACCCGGCCCGCGATCTTCCAAGGCGGAGACCCCGATGCGCGTGATCCTGGCCCAACCCCGCGGCTTCTGCGCCGGCGTGGAGCGCGCGATCGAGATCGTGGAGCGCGCGCTCAAGAAATATGGCCCGCCCATCTACGTCCGCCACGAGATCGTGCACAACCGCCATGTGGTGGAGGATCTGCGCACCCGCGGCGCCGTGTTCGTCGATGAGCTGGACCAGATCCCCCCCGGCTCCATGACCGTGTTCTCCGCCCACGGCGTGGCGCGGCTTGTGGAGGAGGTGGCGCGCGCGCGCAGCCTGCCGGTGATCGACGCCACCTGCCCGCTGGTGGCGAAGGTCCATAACGAGGGCCGCCGCTACGCCGCCCAGGGCCGCGACATCGTGCTGGTGGGCCATGCCGGCCACGCCGAGGTGGAAGGCACCATCGGCCAGATCGACGGCACCGTGCATCTGGTGCAGACGGTCGAGGACGTGGCGCGGCTGTCCGTCCACGATCCGGAAAAACTGGCCTACATCACCCAGACCACGCTCTCGGTCGATGACACGCGCGGCATCATCGCCGCGCTGAAGGCGCGGTTTCCCGCCATCATCGGCCCCGACGTGCGCGATATCTGCTACGCCACGCAGAACCGCCAGCAGGCGGTGCGCGAGCTGGCCGCCGCGGTGGATGTGATCCTGGTGGTGGGGTCGCGCAACAGCAGCAACTCCAACCGGCTGCGCGAAATCGGCCAGGAGCTGGGCAAGCCCGCCTATCTGATCGACGATGCCGAGGCGCTGCGGCCCGACTGGTTCGCCGGCACGGAGTCGGTCGGTGTAACCGCGGGCGCCTCGGCGCCGGAGATGCTGGTGCAGGGGGTGATCGACGGGCTGCGCCGGTTCGGCCCGGTGGAGGTGGCCACCCTGGACGGGGTGGCCGAGAATGTGCGTTTCCGTTTCCCCGCCGAGCTGGCGGACGCCTGAAGGAACCAGACCATGGCCGTGCCGTTGAACCAGGCGATCCGCGTCGGCGCCTATGTGCTGAAGCAGCATCTTTCCGGGCGCAGGCGCTACCCGCTGGTGCTGATGCTGGAGCCGCTGTTCCGCTGCAACCTGGCCTGCGCCGGCTGCGGCAAGATCGACTATCCGGCGGCGATTCTGAACCAGCGCCTGTCGGTGGCCGACTGCCTGGAGGCGGTCGATGAATGCGGCGCCCCGGTGGTGGTGATCGCCGGCGGCGAGCCGCTGCTGCACAAGGAGATCGACCAGGTGGTGGACGGCGCGATCGCGCGCCGGAAATTCGTGATCCTGTGCACCAACGCGCTGCTGCTCGAGAAGAAGATGCACCTGTTCAAGCCGGGGCCCTATTTCACCTGGTCGGTGCATCTGGACGGGTCGAAGGCCGAGCACGACGCCTCGGTCTGCCAGGACGGGGTGTATGACCGCGCGGTGGCGGCGATCCGCAAGGCCAAGGCGGCCGGATTCCGCGTCATCATCAACGCCACCCTGTTCGACAACGCCGATCCCGAAAAAGTCGCCGGCTTCTTCGACGAGGCGATGGCGCTGGGCATCGACGGCATCAGCGTCTCCCCCGGCTATGCGTATGAGCGGGCGCCGGATCAGGCGCATTTCCTCAACCGCAAGCGGACCAAGGAGCTGTTCCGCGGCATCTTCGCCCGCCAGGGCAAGGGCGGCGGCAAGCGGAAATGGGCGTTCAACCAGTCCTCGATGTTCCTGGATTTCCTGGCCGGCAACCAGAGCTTCCACTGCACGCCCTGGGGCAACCCGACGCGCACCTATTTCGGCTGGCAACGGCCCTGCTACCTGCTGGGGGAGGGCTACGCCAAGAGCTTCAAGGAGCTGATGGAGACCACCGACTGGGACCGCTACGGCACCGGCAATTACGAGAAATGCGCCGACTGCATGGTCCATTCCGGCTACGAGGCGACCGCGGTGACCGAGACCATCCGCCGCCCCTGGCGGGCACTGGCGCAGAGCCTGCGCGGCATCCGCACCGAGGGGCCGATGGCGCCCGAGATCCCGCTCGATCGGCAGCGGCCGGCGCAATATGTGTTCTCCCGCCATGTCGAGCAGGCGATGGCGGAGATCGCGGCGCGGCCCCGGGCGGAGGCGGAGGCCGCGGAGGCCGCGGAGTAGGGCGCGCTCAGCGCCGATAGACCTCCCGCCGCGCCCCGATCCGTGGGCCGTGCAGCGGCAGGCTGCTCTGGCTGATGCAGGCGAACAGGCGGTGCTCGATGCGGTTCCACTTGCTGGTGCCCGGCGGCAGGTGGCAGACGGTGATGGCGATGCCGGGTTCGTCTGCCAGGCCTTGCAGTTCGCGCTTCCACACGCGCACGCCATTGCTGCCGCTGCAATCGGCGGTGATCAGCAGCCGTGTCGCGGCGGGACGGCGGGCCGCAAACAGCCGCCGCCCCCGCTCGTCCAGGACCGTGGCAAGCGTCTGGAAGCGGGGCTTGATGGCAGCGATGTCGATCACCCGGTCAGGATAGACGCTGCGGTCCCCAAGTCACCCAGGGTTCCGGATTGGTTCGTTGCGTTCTCGCCGCTCTCCCGATGCAATTATTGCGATTCGGTTGCCCGGGCTCGGGCTCCTACCAAGGTGTTACCCACGAAGGGGGGGGCGTCGGGGTGAGGCGTTAAAACTTGGTGTATTGGCGCGCCCGAGAAGATTCGAACTCCTAACCCCCAGATCCGTAGTCTGGTGCTCTATCCAGTTGAGCTACGGGCGCCGCCGGGAGGCTCCCCTTAGAGGAACCGCCCCCACCCGGCAACCCCCCTAATTCAGGAACATCTTGCCCGGGTTCATCACCCCGCGCGGATCCAGCGCCTGCTTGACCGCCCGCATCACCCCCAGCGCCTCCGCCCCGTGTTCCTGTTCCAGGAACTCCCGCTTGCCGATCCCCACCCCGTGCTCGCCGGAGCAGGACCCGCCCAGCGCCAGCGCGCGGGCGACGATGCGCCGGTCCAGCGCCCAGGCCCGCTCCAGCGCGCCCGGCTCTGGCGGGATCAGGATCACGGTGTGGAAATTGCCGTCCCCCACATGCCCCACCACCGGCGCGGTCAGGCCGGAGGCCGCGATATCGGCCTTGGTGCCCAGCACCGCCTCGGCCAGCGCCGAGATCGGCACGATCGAATCCGTGGTCAGCGCCCTCGCCCCCGGCTGCAACGCCAGCGCCGCCCATAGCGCATCGTGGCGGGCCTGCCACAGCTTCGCCCGCTCGGCCGGGTCGGTCGCCCAGCGGAAGCCGCTGGCGCCGTGCTCGCGCGCGATCGCCTCGGCCGCCGCGGCCTGTTCGGCCACCGCCGCCGGCGTGCCGTGGAACTCGAAGAACAGGCTGGGCAGCGGCGCCAGCCCGGTCAGCTGCGAATAGGCGATGCAGGCCGCGGTCTGCACCTCGTCCAGGAACTCGATCCGCGCCACCGGAATCGCCGACTGCATCACCTCGATCACCGTCCGCACCGCCGCCGCCAGGTCGGCGAACTGGCAGGTGGCGGCCGAGATCGCCTCCGGGATCGGGTGCAGGCGCAGCCCGATCTCGGTGATCACCCCCAGCGTGCCCTCGGAGCCGATGAACAGCCGCGTCAGGTCGTAGCCGGTGGCGGATTTGCGCACCCGCCCGCCGGTCCGCAGCACCCGCCCGTCGGCCAGCGCCACCGTCAGCCCCAGCACGTTCTCGCGGATGGTCCCGTAGCGCACCGCGTTGGTGCCGGAGGCGCGGGTCGCGCACATGCCGCCCAGGGTGCAGGCGGCGGTGCCCGGATCGACCGGGAAGAACAGCCCCTGGTCGCGCAGATGGGTGTTGAGCTGCTCGCGGGTGACGCCGGCCTGGACCCGGCAATCCATGTCCGCGGCGCTGACCGCCAGGATCGCGGTCATGCGGGAAAGATCGAGGGTGATCCCCCCGCGTACCGGCGTGACATGGCCCTCCAGCGAGGTGCCCGCGCCCCACGGCACCACCGGCACGCCGTGGGCGTTGCAGAGCGCCAGCAGGCGGGCGGCCTCCTCGGTGGATTCGATGAAGGCGACGGCGTCGGGCAGCTGCGGCGGCTGAGTGTCCTGGCCGTGCGAATGGTGCTCGCGCAGGCTGGCATTGGTGGTCAGGCGCTCGCCGAGGAAGGCGCGGGCGGCGGCAAGCACGGCGGCGAGGTCAGCGGACATGGCGCGGTTTCCGGCAGGACGGGGAGATGTTACCCCGGTCGAGGCAGGGAGGGGAGATGGCGCGGGCGTCTCGACAACCCGGACCGCCTCCGGTCCAATGCGCGGCAAGGGGGACTCATCTGTGTCGCACTCACCACCCACCGCGCCCGCGCGCGCTCTCGCCGCTCCGGTCCTGGTCGCTTGGCTGTGCGGCCTGGTGCTGGCGCTGGAAGGGTATGATTTCGCCTCGGTCGCCTATGCCGCGCCGTCGCTGATCGACGCCTGGCACGTCCCCCCGGTGGTGTTCACCGGGGTGTTCACCGCCGGCAATGTCGGGTTGCTGTTCGGCGCCCTGATCGCGGGGCCCTTGGGCGACCGGGCGGGGCGCAAGCCGGTGCTGATCGGCTGCGTCGCGGTGTTCGGGCTGTTCTCGCTGCTCAGCGCCTATGCTTCCGGGCCGCAGGCGCTGCTGTGGCTGCGCTTCGCCACCGGCCTCGGCCTGGGCGGCGGGGTGCCGCTGGCGATCGCGCTGGCCACCGACCACGCCCCGCCCGAACGCTCCGGCAAGCTGTTGATCCTGATGAGTTCGGGGGTGTCGATCGGCAATGTGATCGGCGGGCTGGCGGCGAGTTGGATCGTGCGGCACCTGGGCTGGCCGGCGATTTTCGGCGTCGGCGGGGTGCTGCCGCTGGGGGTGGCGCTGGTGCTGCTGGTCTGGCTGCCGGCCTCGGACGCGCATCGCGCCGAGGCCCCCGCCGGTGGGCGGCTGGCGGCGCTGTTCAGCGCCGGGCTGGCCCCCTCCACCCTGGCGCTGTGGGCGATGAACCTGCTCAATCTGCTCAACAACTACCTGATCCTGCTGTGGTTGCCGGCGGTGCTGCACGCCGCCGGAGTGGCCCCGGCGCGCGCCATCCTGGCCGCCACCGCCTATGCGCTGGGCACGATTCTGGGCGCCTTCGGCACCGCCCCGGTGGTGGACCGGATGGGGATGGAGACGGTGCTGACCTGGGTGCTGGCGCTGGGCGTGGTCAGCCTGCTGGCCATCGGCGTGCTCAACCCGCCCTACCTGCTGCTGGTGGGGATCGTCACCCTGGCCGGCATCGGGGTGGGCGGCTGCCAGCACGGGATCAACGCGCTGTCGGGGCGGGTCTATCCGGGGCCGATCCGCTCCACCGGCGCCGGCTGGGCCACCGGAGCGGGGCGGGTGGGCACCATCCTGGGGCCGTTGCTGGGGGGCGCGATGGTCGCCGCCGGGTGGTCGGGGCGCGATATCCTGGCCGCCGCCGCCATCCCGGCGCTGGGGGTCACGCTCTCGATGGTCGCCCTCGGGGTCGCACAGCGGGGGCGGGCGGCGGCGGCGTAGCGGTCTATCCCTCGGTCGGGTCGGGGCCGGCGCGCAGGCGCTTCTGCCCGCCGCGCCGGGCCTTCTCGGTCAGCCGCCGCTCCCGCGCCGCCTTGCCCGGCCTTGTGGCGATCCGCCGCTTCGGCGCCGGCGCCGCCCGGCGCAGCAGCGCGACCAGGCTGGCGAGCGCCTGGGCCCGGTTGCGTTCCTGGGTGCGGTGGCTGCGCGCGGTGATGACCAGCACCCCGGCCGCGCTGACCCGCCGCCCGGCCAGCCGGGTCAGGCGCGCGCGGATCCCGGAGTCCAGCCCCGCCGCCTCCAGGTCCAGCCGCAGCTGCACCGCAGTCTCCACCTTGTTCACGTTCTGCCCGCCGGGGCCGGAGGCGCGCAGGAACTGCTCGCTCAGCGCGGCGGAATCGATGCTCACCCCCGGCGCCAGCTCGAGCCGCGCCATCTCAGCGCC
>JBMFXF010000123.1:0-9890 GCA_049964515.1 Acetobacteraceae bacterium
GAGCAGGACCCGGCGGAAGCGAAGCCCCAGCGCGGTCAGCACCGCCTCGGCGCAGCCGGTCATGCGTTCGTGCTCGGCCTCGCTGTCGGCGGGGGCGCAGATGGAGACCAGCTCCACCTTGCGGAACTGGTGCTGGCGCAGCATCCCCCGCGTGTCGCGCCCGGCCGCCCCGGCCTCCGAGCGGTAGCAATCGGTGAGCGCGGTCAGGCGCAGCGGCAGGGTGGCGGGATCGAGCGTCTGGCCGGCCACCGAGTTGGTCAGCGGCACCTCGGCGGTGGGGATGAGCCAGCGCCCGTCGGTGGTGCGGAACAGATCCTCGGCGAATTTCGGCAGCTGCGCGGTGCCGTACACGGCGGCGTCGTTGACCAGCGAGGGCACCACCATCTCGGTATAGCCATGGCGGGTGGTGTGCAGATCCAGCATGAACTGGCCGAGCGCGCGTTCGAGCCGCGCCAGCGCGCCGCGCAGCACCACGAAGCGGGCGCCGGCCAGCTTGGCCGCGGTGGCGAAATCCATCAGCCCCAGCGCCTCGCCCAGTTCGAAATGCTGCTTCGGGGCGAAAGCGAAATCGGGCTTCGCGCCGTGCTCGGCCAGCACCTGGTTGGCGCGCTCGTCGGCGCCGTCGGGCACCGCGGCATCGAGGATGTTGGGCAGCGTCTCGAGCCGGGCGCGCACCGCCGCATCCAGCGCGGCGGCGCGGGCTTCCTGCGCCTCGGTGGTGGCGCGGAGCGCGGTGGCCTCGGCTTCCAAGGCGGCGGTGTCGGCCCCGGTCCGCTTGCCCTGGCCGATCTCGCGCGCCAGCGCGTTGCGCCGCGCCTGGGCCGCCTGGGCGGCGGCGAGCGCGGCGCGGCGTTCGGCATCCTGCGCGAGCAGGTCCGGCGTGACCGGGCCGAGGCCGCGGCGGGCCATGGCGGCGTCGAACGCGGCGGGTTCGGCGCGGATGGCGCGAAGATCGTGCATCGGTCAGGCCTCGGTCCGCTTGGGTTCCACCATCTTCGCCGCCAGTACCGAGATTTCGTAGAGCCCGATCAGCGGCAGCGCGAGGCTGCATTGGGTGAACACGTCGGGCGGGGCCAGCACCGCGGCGATCACGAACATCCCCACATAGGCGTAGCGGCGGAAGCGCTTGAGGGTGGCCGAGGAGACGATGCCCACCTTCGCCAGCAAAGTCAGCAGCACCGGCAGCTGGAAGGTCAGCCCGAAGGCGAAGATCAGCTTCATCACCAGATCGAGATATTCCGAGACCCGCGGCAACAGCTCGATCGGCACCCCGCCGCCGCCGGTGTTGGACTGGAAGGAGGCGAAGAATTTCCAGGCGAACGGGAACACCACGTAATAGGCGAGCGCGGCGCCGAGCAGGAACAGCACCGGCGAGGAGATCAGGAACGGCAGCAGCGCGCGCTTTTCCGACCGGTAGAGGCCGGGAGCGATGAACAGCCAGAGCTGGGTGGCAATGATCGGGAAGGCGGTGAACATCGCCCCGAACATCGCCACCTTGATCTTGGTGAAGAAAACTTCATAAAGCTGGGTGTAGATCAGATGCGGGGTCTGCATCCCCTGGCCCTTGAGCACATGCGCCAGCGGCTCGGCCAGGAAATAGTAGATGCTGCCGGAGAAGAAGTAGCAGACCCCGAACATCACCAGGAAGGCGGCGATCGAGTACATCAGCCGCCGCCGCAGCTCCATCAGATGTTCGAGCAACGGCATCGGCTTGTCGTTGATCGGGTCTTCGATCGGGGTCTGCTGATCCACGGGGCGTCCAGGCGGTTGGGGCGGTCAGCGCGGCGCGGCGCCGGCGGGCGGGATGAAGGGGGGCGGGATGAAGGCGGGCGCGATCGCCGCGGCGGGCGGGGTCGGCGTCGCCGGCGGGGACGGCGGGATGAACGGAGGCGGTTCGGACAGCGGCGCCGGGTCGGCATCCTCCGAGCGGTCGAACGTCTCGGCGCCGAGTTCGCCGACCGGCTCCGCTTCCGCAAACTCCCCCTGCGGATCGGCGGCGAAGCCGTCGCGCAGCGTCCCGTCGGGGTCGATGCTGCGTTCCAGCGCGTCGGCCACGTTGAGGTTGCGGAACTCGTTGAGCGTGTCCCGCACCTCGCCCAGATTGGCCTCGCGCATCATCTCGTCCACATGGCCCTGGAACTCGGCGGCCATGCGGCGGGCCTTGCGGATGGTGCCCATCACCGCGCGCACGGCGACAGGCATGTCCTTCGGCCCGATCAACACGAGCGCGACGGCGACGATGACCCCGATTTCGGACCAGGAGAAGTTGAACATGCCGGCGGCTGCCTAGCAGGAAAGCGCCGCCCCGGAAACGCCCGCCCCGGGTGGGGACCGCCAACCGTCCCCGCCCTCAGTGGGACATCAGCACCGGCAGCGTCATATGCCGCAGCACCGAGCGGGTGACGCCGCCCAGGGTCAACTCCCGCACCCGGGAATGCCCGTAGCCGCCCATCACCAGCAGATCGGCGCCAATGTCGGCGGCATAGCTCAGCAGCAGGTCGGCCTCGTGGATCTGCCCGTCGCTCACGCTGCGCGCGGCGGTGACGGATAGCCCATGGCGGGCCAGATGGGCGGCGACCTCGGCGCCCGGCACGTCATCGGCCGCGGCACCGGGGCGGGCGACGGTCAGCACCGTCACCTGCGCGTCGGGTTCGATCAGCCCGAGCGCGTCGCCGACCGCGCGCGCGGCCTCCCGCGTCGGGGTCCAGGCGATCAGCACCCGGCTGCCGATGACCGGGAAGCGGCCGGCGTAGGGCAGCAGCAGCAGCGGGCGGCCGGCGGCGAGCAGCACATCCTCGATCATGTGCCGCCCGGCCGGCGGGGTGCGATGGTCGGGGTCATCCTGGCCGATCACGGTCAGATCGACATGGCGGGCGGCGGCGGCGATGGCGGGGCCGACCGGCCCCGGCACGGCGCGCCAGTCCCCGCTGACGCCGGCGCGTTCGAGCCCGGCGCGGAAGCCCGCTTCGATCTCGGCGGCGCGGGACTGGGCCTGGGCCTGGAGGCTCTCCACCGCGCTCTGCAGCGCCAGCACCTCCGGGTAGCCGCCGAGGGCGAAGCCCAGATCGGGCGGGAGCAGCAGTTCCAGCGGGCAGAGCCCGGTCAGATGAGCCCCCGCCGTCCGCGCCAGGTCGAACGCCGTCTCAAGCCGGGCGGCGTCGCGGGCGGAGCCGTCAAGGACCAGCTGCAGATCGCGCAAGCGCATGGCAAGCCTCCGGTTCGCACGCCGGGAGAATGACGGCGCGCGAAACCGGCGGCATTGATACCGGTCAAGAATCCGACGCGGGCAGCAGGAAGCGGATGAGCCGCGCTCCGGTGGCCCGGTCCCATCGTCCCGGCAGAGCAAATTCGGCCAGCGCCGCGGTAGGAAAGCGGGTTTCGAGCGGCGTGCCGGGCGAGGCGACGGCAAGCCGGCGGGCCAGCCCGTGCAGGCCCGGGTTGTGGCCGATCAGCAGCAGCGAGCGCACGGTTTCCGGCACTTCGGCGAGCAGGGCGGCCAAGGTGGCGTCATCGGCGAGGTAGAGCGGGTCCATCACCTCCACCAGCGGGGTTTCGTCCCAGGGTTCCAGCGCGGCCAGGGTCTGGCGGGTGCGCAGCGCCGGGGAGACCAGCACGAGATCGGGGGTGAGGCCGAGGCGGCGCATGGTCCGGCCGAGGGCCGCGGCATCGCGCTGCCCGCGCGGAGCCAGCGGCCGGTCGCGGTCGGGCTGGCCCGGGACCTCGCGCACGGCCTTGGCGTGGCGGAGCAGGAGAAGCTGGTGCATCGGGGAGAGTGTGCCATGCGGCACGGCGGGGGGCTACTGTCCGGCAGCCCGGCGGTGCCGAACACCCGGGGCCGCTGCTCCAAACGAGCGGCGGTCATGGGCACCCCTCTCCCTCAAAGCACACCGCGCCTGCCCGCGCTCGCCTGACCGACACCCCACAACTATGCGTTGCATTTGTCCCCCTCACCTCGTATATCAGTCCTGCATCTCAGGAGTCCCCCATGACCGCGCCCACCGAGTTCCCCACCGCTCCGCCCCGCCGCCCGGGCCTCGCGGAGGCGCAGGTCCCGTTCGGCGTTCCCCGCTCCATGCCCATCGGCGCCCTGCCCGTCCCGGCGTTCGGCCGTGCGGTGGCCGAACTTGCCGCCCGCGGCGCCATCAGCGGCGCCCGCTCGCAAAAACTCTCGGTGCGGGTGGACCCGCTGGTGCTGGCGGCGGCCGCGGACCGGCTCGGCCTGCCGCACCCGTCGGATGTCATCAACGCCGCGCTCGCCCTCGCCGCCGCCCCGGACCGCTTCAAGACCTGGCTGCGCGACACGACGGACAGCCTCACCGAGGATTTCCAGCCCGGCCCGTGACCGCCTCGCCCGCCACCGGCGTCACCGCCGCCGACTGGGCGTTCCGCCACAACCCGGATGATTGGCGCGTCACCCTGCCGCGCCAGCCAGCGGCCGCCGTCGCCCCCGAGGCGTTGCCCGCGGGGATGGCGGTGATGCTGGACACCTCGGTCTATATCGCGCGGCTGCGCGGACGCCTGCCCGCCGCCATCATTGCCTGCATCGATGCGAGGCCGGTGCGCCACAGCGCGGTGGCCTGCGCCGAGATGGCGATCGGCGCCGGCCTGCTGGACCCGGCGCACCCGGCCACCGGGCGCAACCGCGCCGCCATCGCCCGCCTGCTCGCTTCCCTGCCGGAGACCGACATCGTCGCCCCGGACCCCGCCGCCTGGACGGAAGCCGGAATGATCGCCGGCATCCTGGCCCGCACCCAGCACGGCGCCGCCGGGGCGGACGGGCGGCGGCGGCTGTTGAACGACGCCTTGCTGTTCCTCTCCGCCCGCGCCTGCGGGGCCGCGCTCATCAGCGCCGATCAGGCCGATCTGGGCCGGCTCGCCGGGTTCGACCCGGCCGTGCCGCTGGTGTTGTTCGGGTCGTAACCAGACCTCACGCGGCCGGGAGACGCACCACGAAGCGCGCGCCCCCCTCGGCGCGGTTGCCGGCGCTGATGCGCCCGTGCAGCGCCTCCACGATCTGCCGCGAGATCGCCAGCCCCAGGCCGGAATGCTGGCCGAACCGCTCCTCGCGCGGGCGCTCGGAATAGAAACGGTCGAACACCTGCTCGAACTTGCCCTCCGGGATGCCGGGCCCCTCGTCCTCGACCGCGATCTCCACCGCACCCTCCACCACCGCCCCGCGCAGGAAGATCCGCCCGTCGGGGGGGCTGAAGGATTCCGCGTTGCCGATCAGGTTGCGCAGCACCTGCACCAGCCGGTCCTCCACCCCGCGCACCAGCAGCGGGCCTTCCGGCAGGTCCAGCACCATCCGCGCGTCATGCGGTCCCCGCGTGGTCTCGTGCAACTCGGCCAGGGTGCGCAGCATCGCCGCCACATCCACCGGCTCGGTCACCGTGCGCGACAGTTCCGCATCCACCCGCGAGGCATCGGAGACATCGCTGATGAGCCGGTCGAGCCGGGTCACGTCCTCGGCCATGATCGCCAGCAACTGGCGCCGGCGGTCCGGGTCCTCCATCCGCCGCAGCGTCTCGATGGCGCTGCGCAACGAGGACAGCGGGTTCTTGATCTCGTGCGCCACGTCGGCGGCGAAGCGCTCGATCGCGTCCATCCGGTGCCACAGCGCCACGGCGGAATCGGCCAGCGCCACCGCCAGCGCCCCGATCTCGTCATGGCGGGTCAGCAGCGCGCGCGGGACCGAGCCGGTGCGCCCCTCGCCCTCGCGCATATCCGCCGCCGCGTTCGCCAGCCGCAGCAGCGGTCGGGCGATGGTGAGCGAGAGGTACCACGACATCAGCACCGTCAGCGCCAGCGCCAACGCGAACAGGCCCAGGATCGAGGTGCGGATGGCGAACAGGGCACGGTCCACCCCGCGCGCCTCGCGCGTCAGCAGGATGATGCCCACCGTCTGCTTGTCGTGCCGCACCGGCTCGGCGACCGTGATCAGCAGCCGGTTGGCCACGGTGCGGCGGATGTAGGGCGGCATCTCGCGAGACCGCTCGGCGCTGGCCAGGTGCAGCTCGCCCCCGCCGGCCTCGGCGTCCAGCGCCGCGCCCTCGGTGGGCAGCGCGGTTTCCAGATGGTCGTAGAGCCAGTCGATCGCGGCCCGCAGCGGCCCGCGCGGGCCGGCGGCGAACAGCCGATGCGGCGGACCGGTGCCGGCCAGCCCCAGTGCGGAATCGGCGATCACCGTCCCGTCCGGCCCGTAGAGCCGCGCCTGCGCGTCCGGCGTGGGTTCGGTCAGCCGCCACAGCAACGGGCGGGCGACGGCGGGGAGGATGCGCGCCTGGCCGGCCGCCACCGCCACCGCCGTCTGCGCCAGCGCCCCGGCATACACGCGGTCCTGCTCGCGCAGCGCCGCCACCTCGTTCTCCAGCAGCCCGGTCTGGTACTGGTCCAGATACAGCAGCGCCGCCAGCAGCAGCACCAGCGGCAGCACGTTGACCAGCAGCAGCCGGCGCGTGAGCGGAGAGATCCAGCGCGGCCGTGCCACGCCGCGGCGCGGCGGGGCCGCGTCCATCAATGCTCCTTGTAGCGGTAGCCGATGCCGTACAGCGTCTCGATCCGCTCGAACTCCTCGTCGCGGGCCCGGAACTTCTTGCGGATGCGCTTGATGTGGCTGTCGATGGTGCGGTCGTCCACGTAGATGTTGTCGCCATAGGCGGCATCGATCAGCTGGTCGCGGCTTTTCACCATCCCCGGCCGTGCCGCCAGCGCCTTGACCAGCAGGAACTCGGTCACCGTCAGCTGGATGTCCTCGCCCCGCCACAGGCACTGGTGCTTGGTCTCGTCGAGCGCGAGGTCCCCGCGCACCATCACCCCCCCCGGTGCCGCGCCCGAGCCCTCGGCGCGGGAGACCTCGTTGCGGCGCAACAGGGCGCGGATGCGCTCGATCAACAGCCGCTGACTGAACGGCTTGCGGATGTAATCGTCGGCGCCGAGGCGCAGCCCCATCAGCTCGTCCACTTCCTCATCCTTGGAGGTGAGGAAGATCACCGGCATCGCCGAGCGCGCGCGCAGCCGCTGGAGCAGCTCCATCCCGTCCATGCGCGGCATCTTGATGTCCAGCACCGCAAGGTCCGCCGGCCGCGCGGTGAGGGCCTGCAGCGCGCTTTCGCCGTCGGTGTAGGTGCGGACCTGATAGCCTTCCTGCTCGAGGGTCATGGTGACCGAGGTCAGGATATTGCGGTCGTCATCGACCAGGGCGATGGTCTGGGTCATCGGTGGGGTCCCGTTTGCGGACCCGAACATAGGGCGAGGCCGCGCCCGACGGCAGGGGGTGCCTGATGGACGATCCGCAACCGGCTCTTCGCGCCGCGCCGGCGGCACGGTTGCTGCTGCGCGCGGCCCGGGTGGGCGCGCTGGCCACCCATGACGAGGGCACGCCCTTCGCCTCGCTGGTCACGCCGGCCACCGCGCCCGACCTCACGCCGCTGCTGCTGCTTTCGGATCTGGCCGCGCACACCAGGCATCTGCGCGCCGACCCGCGCTGCACGCTGCTGGTGCAAGGCGCACCGGCGGAGATCAACCCGCAGACCGCGCCCCGGGTCAGCGTGACCGCGCGGGCCGAGATTGCCGAGGACCCGGCGCTGCGGGCGCGGTTTCTCGCCATCCACCCCTATGCGGCCCAATACGCGGGTTTCGCCGATTTCCACCTGTGGCGGCTGGTGATCGACCGCGCGCTGTTCGTCGGCGGCTTCGCCCGCGCCGCCCGGGTGCGGGCCGCGGATCTGCGCCCGGACCGGGCGGCGGGCGCCGCCATCGCCGCCGCCGAAGCAGGGATTCTTGCCCGCGCCCCGGCCGCGGCGGATGGCGGGCGCGCGGTCAGTCTGGACGCGGACGGATTCGACCTCAGCGATGGTACCGCCTCCCGCCGGGTCGCCTTCCCAGCACCGGCCACCGACGCCGCCGACGCGGCGGCGAAACTGCTCGCGGCGCTGGGCTGATCCGTCCCCGAGGGCGGCTCAATGCCCGCCGGCGGCGGCGCTGAAATCGGGCGCCGCCAGGCCGGAGGCTTCGAGCTGGGCCACCAGCGCCGCCTTCAACCGTTCGAGACCGGCCGCATCCGCCGCCTCGGCGCGGGCCACCAGCACCGCCTGGGTGTTGGACGCGCGCAGCAGCCACCAGCCGTCGGCGGTGCGCACGCGCACGCCATCGACATCCGCCACCTCGGCCCCGGCCGCGCGCAGCCGCGCCGCCACCTCCGCGATCACCGTGAATTTGCGCGTCTCCTCGCAGGGGAATCGCAGCTCGGGCGTGTTGACCACCGCCGGCAGCGCGGCCCGCGCCGCCGACAGCGGCCCGCCCATCCGGGCGATCACCCCGAGCGCGCGCACCGCGGCATAAAGCGCGTCGTCGAACCCGTACCAGCGATCGGCGAAGAAGATATGTCCCGACATCTCGCCGGCGAGCGGGGCGCCGGTCTCGGCCATCTTCGCCTTGATGAGGCTGTGGCCGGTCTTCCACATCAGCGGCACCCCGCCGGCGCGCGCCACCTCGTCGAACAGCACCTGGCTGGCCTTCACATCGGCGATGATGGTGGCGCCGGGGTGGGTGGCCAGCACGTCGCGCGCCAGCAGCAGCAGCAGCTGATCGCCGAACAGGATGGTTCCCCCGTCGTCCACCAGGCCGATGCGGTCGGCATCGCCGTCGAACGCGACCCCGACATCGGCCCCGTGGTCGCGCACGGCGCCGATCAGCTGGGCGAGGTTGGCGGCGACCGTGGGGTCCGGGTGATGGGCCGGGAAGCGCCCGTCGATGGCGCCGTTGAGCACGATGTGACGGCCGGGCAGCATGGCCACCAGCCGCTGCAGGACCTCGCCGGCGGCGCCGTTGCCGTTGTCCCACACCACGGTCAGGGCGCGGTCGCCGCCATCCCAGTCGCGCGCCAGCCGGGCGAGGTAGGCGGCGCGCACGTCGATCTCCCGCACCGAACCGGAGGCCGGCTCCCACTCGCCGGCCGCGGCCTGGGCGCCGAGGGCGGCGATCTGGCGGCCGAAGAACGGCTTGCCGCCCAGCATCATCTTGAACCCGTTGTGGCTGGGCGGGTTGTGCGAGCCGGTGACCATCACCGCCGCATCGGTGCGCTCGGTGGTGGCGGCGTAGTAGAGCATGGGGGTGGGACCGCGGCCGACGCGGAGCACGTCGGCGCCGGCTTCGGTCAGCCCGGCGAGGAGGGCGGCTTCCAGGCTGGGGCTGGACAGCCGCCCGTCATAGCCGACGGCGATGCGGCGCCCGCCGTCGCGCCGGACCAGGCTGGCGAGGCAGCGGCCGATGGCGGTGGCGTCCTGCGGGTGGAGGGTTTCGCCGACGATGCCGCGGATGTCGTATTCGCGCAGGATGGAGGGGTGGAAGACATGGGGGGCGGACATCGGCGGGGCGGGCTCCGTGCGGCGTGAGGCGAGAATAGGCGGGATCGGGGGGATGGGCCATCGGGAGGCGGCGGCTGCATCGGTGGAGGCAAGACATGGCATCGGACATCGTCGGCAAAAATTCGCCCATGACCGCTTCGGCGCCCTTGAATCAAGGTAACATATGTGGTACCTTACCACATGGCTGAACTCCACTACTACCTTCGTAGTGATGGCGAGAGCCCGTTCGAGCAGTGGTTTTCCGATCTGGATTCGGCGGCGGCGGCCAAGGTCTCGGTGGCCCTGATCCGCCTCGAGCAGGGTCACGTCTCCAGCGTCAAGGCGGTGGGGGAAGGTGTGCTCGAATATCGGATCGATTGGGGACCGGGGTATCGGGTGTATTTCGGCCGGGCTGGCGAGCTGGTGGTGGTTCTGCTGACGGGCGGGACCAAGCGCAGGCAACAACGTGACATCGCCGCTGCGCAGGCGATGTGGGCGGATTACCGGCGGCGACGGCCGCCCGCATGACAGGAGACACGCCATGGC
>JBMFXF010000124.1:0-9712 GCA_049964515.1 Acetobacteraceae bacterium
TTCCGGAACGGGCACCACGGTGCTGACCGCGACCAGCAGCTACAGCGGCGGTTCGGAGGTGACCTCGGGCACGCTGGAGGTCGGCTCGGCGAGCACCCCCAACGTTACCCTCCCCGGCCCGGTCACCGTCGCTTCCGGCGGCACGCTGCGCGGCCACGGGACCATCTCCGGCACCGTGACCGACAACGGCAATGTCTTCCCCGGCGGCTCGATCGGCGTGCTGACCGTCACCGGCGCCTATTCCGAGACCGCCGGCGGAACGCTCACCATCGAAATCACCCCCAACGCCGCCGCCGGCCCGGGCGTGGGCTACGACCAGCTCAACGTCACCGGAACTGCCAGCCTCGCCGGCGCGCTGCTGGTCCAGCCCGACGCCGGCGCCTACACCATGGGCACCGGCTACGACATCCTGCACGCTGCCGGCGGCGTCAGCGGGCAGTTCGTCAGCACCGGGCTGACCAGCAGCGCCTTCGCGGTCTATGTGACGCCGCGGGTGACCTATCAGGCCGATGACGTCACCCTGACCCTGGTGCCGACGCCGGCGGCGGGCAGCAACAACACCGTCACGCTCGCTGCCGACGGCACCGCCAGCGCCGGGGCCGTCGCGGCGCAGAACGGCATCACCCTGGCGCAGGCGCCCGCCTTCGCCACCGGCGCCGGCTTCGCGGGCAATGCCTACGCGGTGAACCAGGTGCTGTTCACCACCCTCGGGCGGCTGACCGACGCGGGCGGCGTGATCGGGGACCCCGCCGACACCAACCCGCTGCTCGGCGCCTGGGCGCGCGGCATCGGCGGGTGGAGTGCCGCGAACGGGCTGGGCACGCAACAATATGGCGGGCTGGTCGGCTACGGGCGGGCGGTGCGGCCCGGGGTGGTGGCCGGGTTCGCGGTCTCCGGCCTGGGCACCTCGGCGCAGGGCGGGACGCAGAGCCTCACCACGCGGTCCTTCGGGCTGTATGGCTACGGGGTGTGGACGCGCGGGCGGCTCAGGATCACCGGCACCGCCGGCGGCGGCGGCCTGCTGACGCACGAGACCCGCGCGCTGCCGCCCACCGGCCTCGGTGCGAAGGGGGATGCGACCGGCTGGTTCGCCGCCGCGGCGCTGTCCGTGCAATACCGGCTGCAACAGGGACGGATGTTCCTGATCCCGTTCGCCTTTGCCCGCTATCTTCATGCCGACAGCGGCAGCTTGTCGGAAACCGGGGCCGGCGCGCTGGACCTGGGCTACGGGGCGGTGCGGACGGATACCGGCGCGCTGGGTGGCGGCGTGCGGATGGGCACCGACATCGCGCTGCGCGCCGCGACGCTGATCCCCTGGGTGCGGGTTGGGCTGACCGGGTATCTGGGCGGCGGATCGGTGGCGAACACCGAGACGCTGGGGCTGTTCGCCGCCACCGAGACCGCGCGATCGGCCCCGGATGCGACGGTGGATACCGGGGTGGGCGTGAGCCTGGTGGGGCAGGGGAACTGGCGCGCGAGCCTCGCCTGGAACGGCCATTTCACCAACGGCGCGCCGGCCGAGGAACTGGAGATCGGCCTGCGCTACCGCTGGTAGGGGTCAGCGCCCCGGCGTCGGCATCACGAACTCCGCGCCCCGCCGCGCGCCGGCCGGCCAGCGCTGGGTGACGGCCTTGTAGCGGGTGTAGAAGCGCACCCCCTCCGGCCCGTACACGTGATGATCGCCGAACAGCGAGGATTTCCAGCCGCCGAAGCTGTGGAATGCCATCGGCACCGGGATCGGCACGTTCACCCCCACCATCCCGATCTGCGCCTGGGAGGCGAACTCCCGCGCCGTGCCGCCATCGCCGGTGAAGATGGCAACCCCGTTGCCATAGGCATGGCGGTTCACCATCTCGGTCGCGGTGGCGAGATCGGGGGCGCGCACCACCCCCAGCACGGGGCCGAAAATCTCGTCGCGGTAGATCCGCATGTCGGTGCGCACGAAGTCGAACAGGCAGCCGCCGAGGAAGAACCCGCGCTCGTAGCCCTGCAGCTTCAGGCCGCGGCCGTCCACCACCAGCTTCGCCCCCTCTTCCACGCCGAGGCCGACATAGCCCGCCACCTTGGCGCGGTGCTCGGCGGTGACCAGCGGGCCCATCTCCGCCTCCGGGTCGGTCCCCGGGCCGATCTTGAGCGCCCGCACCCGCGGTTCCAGCCGTTCCAGCAGCGCATCGCCGGCGCTGCCCACCGCGACCGCGACCGAGACCGCCATGCAGCGCTCCCCGGCGGCGCCGTAGGCCGAGCCCATCAGCGCGTCGGCCGCATCGTCCAGATCGGCGTCCGGCATCACCACCAGATGGTTCTTCGCCCCGCCCAGCGCCTGGACGCGCTTGCCGGCGGCGGTGCCGGCGCGCCAGATGGTCTCGGCGATGGCGGTGGAGCCGACGAAGCTGATGGCGCTGATCCCCGGATGCGCGAGCAGCGCCTCCACCGCGCCCCGCGCCCCCTGGACCACCTGGAACACCCCCTCGGGCAGCCCCGCCTCGGCCAGCAACTCGGCCAGGATCAGCGCCGCCGAGGGGTCCTTCTCGGACGGTTTCAGGATGAAGCAATTGCCGGCGGCCAGCGCCACCGGCACCATCCACAACGGCACCATCAGCGGGAAGTTGAACGGGGTGATGCCGGCCACCACCCCCAGCGGCTGGCGGACCGAGAACGCATCGATCCCGGTGCCCACCTGTTCGGTGTATTCGCCCTTGAGCAGATGCGGCATCCCGCAGGCGAACTCCACCACCTCCAGCCCGCGCTGCACTTCCCCGTCGGCATCGGACAGGATCTTGCCGTGCTCGGCGGTGATCGCGGCCGAGAGGCGGGCGCGGTGGCGTTCCAGCAGATCCTTCAGGCGGAACATCACCCGGGCCCGGCGCAGCGCCGGCGTCGCGGCCCAGACCGGGAAGGCGCGGGTTGCCACCGCCACCGCGTGATCGACCTCGGCGGCCGAGGCCAGCGCCACGCGGGCGGTGACTTCGCCCAGCGCCGGGTTGAACACGTCGCCGAACTGGCCGGAGGTGCCCGGGGTGGGCCGGCCGGCGATGAAATGGCCGATTTCGCGCATGAGGACGTTCCCTGCTGATGGCAGGGCCAGTGTAGCGCGAATCCGGCGCCGCGTCAGCGGACCCCGCGCACCCGCGCGGTCATGGCTGCCCCCTCTTGTGATTCCGCGCCGGGCAATTCAGGAGGGGTTCGGACAGATCGCCATCGCCGTCGGGGCATGGCCGGGAACAGGGAACCTCCATGGACGACGATTTCCGCCGTGCCGCGCTGGACTACCACCGCCTGCCGCGGCCCGGGAAGCTCAGCGTCGAACCCACCAAGCGCATGGCCAGCCAGCGCGATCTGGCGTTGGCCTATTCCCCCGGCGTGGCGGCAGCGTGCCTGGAAATCGTCGCCGATCCCGCGACCGCGCATGACTACACCGGCCGCGGCAATCTGGTGGCGGTGATCTCCAACGGCACCGCGGTGCTGGGTCTCGGCAACATCGGTCCGCTGGCCGGCAAGCCGGTGATGGAGGGCAAGGCCGCGCTGTTCAAGAAATTCGCCGGCATCGACGTGTTCGACATCGAGGTGGACGCCGCTGACCCGGACCGGTTCTGCGACGTGGTCGCCGCGCTGGAGCCGAGCTTCGGGGCGATCAACCTCGAGGACATCAAGGCGCCGGAGTGTTTCGAGATCGAATCCTGCCTGCGGGCGCGGATGGGCATCCCGGTGTTCCACGACGACCAGCACGGCACCGCCATCACGGTGGCCGCTGCGGTGACCAACGGGCTGCGCGTGCAGGGCAAGTCGCTGGACCAGGTGCGGCTGGTCACCTCCGGCGCCGGGGCGGCGGCGCTGGCCTGCGTGGATCTGCTGGTCTCCATGGGCCTGCGGGCGGAGGCGGTGACCCTGACCGACATCGCCGGCGTGGTGCGCGCCGACCGGCCGGGGATGCTGCCCAACATGGCCCGCTACGCGCGCCGCACCGATGCCGCCACCCTGGAGCAGGCGCTGGAGGGGGCGGATGTGTTCCTGGGCCTGTCCGCGCCGCGGGTGCTGCGCGCCGAATGGCTGGGCCGGCTGGCCGACAAGCCGCTGATCCTGGCGCTGGCCAATCCGGAGCCCGAGATCACGCCCGAGGCCGCGCGCGCCGCGCGGCCGGATGCGATCGTCGCCACCGGCCGCTCGGACTATCCGAACCAGGTCAACAACGTGCTGTGCTTTCCGTTCATCTTCCGCGGCGCGCTGGATGCCGGCGCGGCCACCATCAACCGGGCGATGGAGATCGCGGCGGTGGAGGCGATCGCGGGGCTGGCGCGGATGGAGGCCTCCGAGGTGGTGGCGGCGGCCTATGGCGGGGCGGCGCCGGTGTTCGGCGCGGATTACATCATCCCCAAGCCGTTCGACCCGCGGCTGATCCTGGAAGTGGCCCCGGCGGTGGCGCGGGCGGCGATGGAGTCCGGGGTTGCGCGCCGGCCGATCCGCGATTTCGATGCCTATCGGCGCGAGCTCGAACGCTTCGTGTTCCGCTCCGGCCAGTTCATGCGCCCGGTGTTCGAGGCGGCGCGCAAATCCCCCCAGCGCATCGCCTTCGCCGAGGGGGCCGACGAGCGCGTGCTGCGCGCCGCCCAGACCCTGGTGGACGAGCGGATCGCGCTGCCGGTGCTGCTGGGCCGGCGCGCGGTGATCGCCGAGCGGGTGCGCGAGATGGGGCTGCGGCTCGATCTCGGCGGGACGGTGCAGGTGATCGACCCCACCGAGGATCACGCGTTGTTCGACCGGTTGCTGCCGGAATACGAGCGGCTGGCCTGCCGGCGCGGCACCCCGCCCGAGATCGCGCTGCGTTCGTTGCGCGGCCGTGGCGCGGTGGCGGCGGCGATGCTGCTGGCCGCGGGCGAGGTGGACGCCGCCCTGGTGGGCGGCCCGGCCAACTGGTGGCGCCAGGTGCAATACATCCTGCCGGTGATCCCGCTGTGTGCCGCGGCCAGCCGTGCCTATGCGATGGCGGCGCTGATCCTGCCCAGCGGCACGCTGTTCCTGTGCGACACGCATATGGTGGTGGACCCCACCGCCGAGCAGATCGCCGAGATGACCCTGCTGGCCGCCGAGGCGGTGGCCGATTTCGGCATCGTGCCGAACGTGGCGCTGCTGTCGCACTCCAATTTCGGCGCCTCGAACTCCGATTCCGCGCGCAAGATGCGCCGCGCGCTGGGGCTGATCCGGGAGCGCGCGCCGGAGCTTGCGGTGGATGGGGAGATGAACGCGGAATCGGCGCTGGTGGAGACCATCCGCGCCCGCGCGGTGACCGACAGCCGCATCCGCGGCACCGCCAATCTGCTGGTGATGCCGAACCTGGATGCGGCCAACATCGCCTTCACCCTGCTGAAATCAGCCGCTGACGCGCTGCCGGTGGGGCCGATGCTGCTCGGGATGTCGAAGCCGATCCATGTGCTGGTGTCCTCGGTCACCGCGCGCGGGATCGTCAATCTCAGCGCCTTCGCGGCGCGCGAGGCGATCGCGCGGCGGCGGCAGGCGGGTTAGCCCGTCTCGGCGGCGGGGAAGTTGAACTCGATGGTGATACCGTCGGGATCCTTGAAGAACAGCTGGGTCATGTTGAGGCGCGGCAGCACCCGTTCCTCGTAGGTGATCGCGTTGGCGGCGAGGCGGGATTTCATCAGCGGCAGGTCGACGGCGTGGAAGGCGATGTGATCCAGCCGGCCGGTGGGCGGGGCGCCCTCAAGCTTCGGGTCCTCCGGGCGGTAGCCGATCAGATGGACCACCGGCTCGTCGCCGCAATAGAGCCAGTAGCCGGGAAAGCTGAGCGGCGGGCGGTCGCCGGATTTCAGGCCGACGATGTCCTCGTAGAAATCCTTGGTGCGTTCCAGGTCCTGCACCAGGATGGTGTAGTGGTTGAGGGCGACGGCCGGCATGGGGTTTCCTCCGGTAGGGTAAGGCCAGTGTATCAGATCCGGTCCAGCCCGGCGATCCGGGGCGCCAGCACGTAGTTGACCTGCACCAGCAGGATCGCCCCCAGGCTGACCCAGGTGCTGACCACGCACAGCGCCGCGCCCACGGCATACAGCGCCTGGGCGATCACGATCCGCCGCTCCACCGCCCGCCCGATCCCCGCCGGCGCATCCGGGCGGATCAGCCCGGAATGGCGCGCGCAGCGCCAGCTCACCAGCAGCAGCCCGCCCAGCAGCAGGATGTTGCCCCAATAGATCAGCAGCGCGGCCTGTTCGGCGATGAAGCTGGAGATCAGCCCGGTGGAGAACGGCACCAGCGTGACCGCGAACAGAAACCCGATATGCAGCCAGGCGAGTTCCCGGCTGCTGCGTGCCAGGTGATTGAGCTGCGTCTGTTGGCCGATCCAGAAGATGCCGAGGGTGGCGAAGCTCATCAGATAGACCAGCAGATGCGGCGCGAGCGCGGCGAGTGCCCGCCACAGCGCGGCATCGGAGCGGATGGCGGCGGCGGCGGGCACCCGCAGGTCCAGCACCAGCAGGGTCATGGCGACCGCGAACACCCCGTCGCTGAGGGCGGCGAGACGCTCGATGCTCTGGCCGGCGATGCGGTTGTAGCTCTCGGACATGCCGGCGCAGGCTAGCCCGCGGCGCCCGGCGCCGCCATCGGCCCGCAACGTCCGGAAGCGGTGCTTGCCGCCCCCAGGCGCCCGGCCTAGAGTTTGCCGTCACTTGAGAATAACTCGCAACCGGAGCCCGCCCGTGGTCGCCGACACCAGCCGCATCGCCCGCCGTTGCGAACGCGCCGTCGTTACCGCCTACCGCGAACTCCGCCAGCGCGGCACCGCCGACATGGCCGCGTTCCAGGCCTGCACCACCCTCTATCGCATCCATCACCCCGAGGCGCCGGAAACCGAGGCGCGGCGCCTGGTGGCCGAATGGATCGACCACCACGTGATCCGCGCCGACCCCGCCCCCGCTCCGGGCTGCCCCTGCGACTGAACGGGTCAGCCGATCGGCGGCAGGTGCAGCTGCACGATCTCCGGATTGTCCCCGAGCCGCGGGAAGCGCTTCAGGATCAGCGGGTCATGGCCGGGGATCAGGTGGTCCGGCCCGTCCGCCAGCCCCTCCAGAATCTCGAACCCGCGCAGCATCCGCGCCACATCGACCACCACCGGAAACGGGTTGCGCCGGCGGATGTTGCCCCACAGATGCACCGCATCCCCGGCCAGCACCACCTGCCCGCGCGCGGTGGGCACCCGGATCGACTGGATCCCCCCCGAATGCCCGCCGATCAGATGCAAGGTGATCCCGGGCGCGATCTCGGCGGTGCCCTGGTGCATTTTCAGCCGGTCGGCATAGAGCGCGCGGACCGCGCTCTGGACGTCGTCCACGTCGAACGGGCGGCGCAGGAACGGCTGGCACATGCAGGGGCCGGTGCAATAGGCCATCTCCTCGGCCTGGATATGGAAGGTGGCGGCGGGGAAATAATGCATCCCGCCGGCGTGATCCCAGTGCATATGGGTCAGCACCACGTCGCGCACGCCGGCGGGGTCGATGCCGGCGTTGCGCAGCGCCTGATCGGGGGTGCAGATCAGGCTGCGTCCGCGCCGCTTGGCTGACTCCGGGTTGAAGCCGGTATCCATGACGATGGTGCGGCCCTCGCCGCGGATGGCGAACACCAGGAAATCCAGCGGATCGTCGGCGGCGTGATCGTCCGGCATGATGTAGTTCTGGAACTGCCGGCGGCCGTCGAAAATACCGTAGCGCAGCGCGAGAATCTCGTAGCTCGGGGACATCGCGTTTCCTCCTTCCCGGTGGGTGGCGGGCAGTCAACCAGCTTGCCGGCCCGGCTGGCAATCTCTAGGGTCCAGGCCAGCCGAAACCCGAGGGGGGAACCATGGCCGAGCGTCCCGAATATCAGTCCGACCTGTTCCGCAAGGGCCTCGCCGTGCGGCGCGAAGTCCTCGGCGCCGACTATGTGGACGCATCGCTGGCGCGCGCCGATGATTTCAATGCCGCCTTCCAGCAGCTGACCACCGAGGTCGCCTGGGGCACCATCTGGACCCGCCCCGGCCTGCCGCGCAAGACCCGTTCCATCGTCAACATCGCCATGCTGGTGGCCCTCAACCGCGGCGCCGAGCTCCGGCTGCATCTGCGCGCGGCGCTGACCAACGGCGTGAGCCGTGACGAGATCAAGGAGATCCTGCTCCAGACCGGCGTCTATTGCGGCATCCCGGCTTCTCTGGAAGCGTTCAAGATCGCCACCGAGGTGTTCAAGGAAGTGGACTCGAAATGACCGCGGAGGCGAAACCGACCGTCGGCTTCATCGGCGTCGGCAACATGGGTTGGCCGATGGCCGCCTGTCTGGCGCGCGCCGGCTTCCCGCTGCTCATCAACGATTCCCGCCGCGAGGTGGCGCAGAACTTCGTCCAGCAGATCGGCGGCAGCGCGCCCGACAGCCTGCGCCAGCTGGCGGCCGCATCGGACGTGATCGTGACCATCCTGCCCACCAGCGCGATCCTGCGCACGGTGCTGGAGGAAGGGGACGACAACCTGCTCTCCGGCATGAAGCCGGGCAGCTTGCTCATCGATATGACCTCCGGCGTGCCCAGCGTGACGCAGCTGCTGGCGCGTCGGGTCGCCGAGCTCGGCGGGGTGCTGATCGACGCCCCGGTCTCGGGCGGGGTGCCGCGGGCAAAGACCGGCCAGCTCGCCATCATGGCCGGCGGCGATCCGGCCGCGATCGAGCGGGCGATGCCGGTGCTGAGCGCGATGGGCAGCCAGGTGCTGCGCTGCGGCGATGTCGGCGCCGGGCAGGCGATGAAGGCGCTCAACAACCTGGTCTCCACCGGCGGCTTCCTGATCGGCATCGAGGCGCTGCTGATCGGCCAGCGCTTCGGGCTCGATCCCGGCACCATGGTCGATGTGCTGAACGCGGCGACGGGGATGAACAACTCCACCCAGAAGAAGTTCCGCCAGTTCGTGCTGTCGCGCAGCTTCGATGCCGGGTTCACCATGGGGCTGCTGGACAAGGACGTCTCGATCGCCATGCAGGTGGCGCGGGAGACCGCGACGCCGGCGCCGGTCTCGGCGCTGGTGCGCGAATTGATCGGCGCGGCGCTGGCGATGTTCGGTCCCGGCGCCGATCACACCGAAATGGCGCGGCTGGCGGAACGGCTGGCCGGAACCGAACTCGGATAGCAGCCCGCAAAGGAGACCTCCCATGCCGGAAACCTATGCCGCCGCCTACGCCGCCTGGCAGGAGTCTCCGGAGCGCTGGTGGGCCGAGGCCGCCGCCGGCATCGCCTGGGACCAGCCCTGGAGCCGGGTGTTCGACCCCGCGCAGGGCCCGTTCGGGCGTTGGTTCCCCGGGGCGCGTCTCAACACCGCCTACAACTGCCTGGATCGGCATATCGAGGCCGGACGCGGCGACCAGCCGGCGCTGATCTGGGACAGCGCGATGGAGGACCGGGTCGAAACCTTCACCTACCGCGTGCTCCGCGACCGGGTGGCGAAGGTCGCCGGCGCGCTGGCCGCGCTCGGCGTGCGCGCGGGCGACCGGGTGGTGCTGTACATGCCGATGGTGCCGGAAGCCGCGATCGCCATGCTGGCCTCAGCGCGGCTCGGCGCGGTGCACTCGGTGGTGTTTGGCGGGTTCGCCGCCGCCGAGCTCGCCGCCCGCATCGCCGATGCGAAGCCCAGGGTGATCGTCTCGGCCTCCTGCGGGCTCGAGCCGGGGCGGGTGGTTGCCTACAAGCCGCTGCTGGATG
>JBMFXF010000125.1:0-9699 GCA_049964515.1 Acetobacteraceae bacterium
GGACGGAGCCCCAGTCGCAGCACGCGCGCGGCGATTCCCTGGCCGGCCAGCACCCGGCGCGTCCGTTCCGCCTCGGCGGCGCTCTCCTCACGCAGGCCATGGTCGGCGATGAGCGCCAGCACATCGCCCCCCCGCGCACGAGCCCAGCCACGCGCCAGCAACGCCAGCGCCAGGCTGTCCGCCCCGCCGGAGACCGCCACCGCGATTCGCGGCGCCGGCGGGAACGGCCCCAGCCGCTCCATCCGGGCGGCGAAGGCGGCGGGGTGCAGCGGCGCGCTCACCGCCGCCGCCCGCCTCAGCGGCAGCGCGCGCGGCGGGAGACGGCGTTCAGCTGGCCGGCCATGGCGCGGGCGTCGCGCGGGAACTGGTGGCGCAGCTCGCCCAGCGTCTCGCAGGCGGCGCGACCCTCGTTGATGGCGGCCAGCGACGCCGCCAGCCCCAGCAGCGAGGCCGCGGCGTGCGGCCCGTGCTTGGCGCGGTTGTAGGAATCGTCATAGGCGATGGCCGCGCGCGACCATTGATGCTGGCCGGACAGCGCCTCGGCCAGGATGAACTGCGCCTCCGTCGCGTCCGGCGCGGCGCGGCGGGCCAGAATGGCGTGGGCGATGCGCGCCGCGGTGGCGTAATCATGTCGTGCCAGCGCGGCCCGGGCGGCGGCGATGGTGCCAGGGGCCGCCGCGGTGGGAGCGGCGGCACGGGGTGGCGTCCGGAGCGGGGCAGGCGGCGCCGTCGGCCGATGCAGCGGCGTGGGCGCCCCGGCGGCGGACGCAGCGCCCGGGTTGGCCGCGCCGGGGTTCTCGACCTCGAATTTCAGATCGCCCAGCTGCTGTTTCAGATCCGCGATTTCCTGATTGTCCTGATGCCGCAGCTGATCGACCTCTCCGCGCAAGTTCCGGATATCGTCCTCGAGCCCATTCATCCGGCTCAGCAGTTGGACCACGATATCGGACTGTCCGGCGGCGGGCGCCGCCGCCGGCGCGCTGTTGCCGAGGTAGGACCCGTTGGCGGGCATCTGCGACCGCAGCTGGTCCAGCTCATGGCGCAGCGACAGGATCTCGTCGCGCAGCTCGATCCCCTCGCGGGAGGTGATCTGCGCCGCCGCGGGGCGCGGCGAGAGGGCGAGTCCGGCGGCGCCCAGGCTCAGCGCGGCCAGCAGCCTCCAGCGGGGCGGGACAAGCGACATGCGGCGTTCCTTCTTCACTTCGGCGGCGCCCGCTTATAGCAGCCCCGGCCCCGGCGCCGAAAACCAGCGGGCGCCAAAGACGGGGGCACCGTACAGCCGAAAGCGCCCCAGGTTGCCCCGGAGCGCCTTCCGACGCGAAGCCGCGGCGTCCAGCGAGACGCCGCGCCGGTCCGAAGCCTTACTTCGCCTGCGGGTTGAAGCCCTGCACGGAGGTGATGGCGTTGCGGTTCTGCGCCCAGGCCTGCGGATTGTCGCCCAGCGCCACCGGCCGGTCCTTGCCGTAGCTGATGGTCTTGATGCGCGCGGCGGAGACGCCCTTGGCGATCAGATATTCCTTCGCCGCGTTGGCGCGACGGGCGCCCAGCGCGAGGTTGTATTCCTCGGTGCCGCGATCGTCGCAGTTGCCGGCGATCAGTACCTGCACCTGCGGGTATTTGGCGAGCCAGGCGGCCTGGCGGTCCAGGGTGGCCTTGTCGGTCGCGGTCAGGATCGACTTGTTGAACGCATAGAACACGCGGTCACCCACATTGGCGACCAGATCCTGCTCGCTGCCCGGGGCGGGGCCCGAGGTGGCGGCGGTGGCGCCGCTGCCGGTGGCGGAGGTGGTGGCGGGTTTGTTCGCGCACGCCGCGAGGAGCGCGACGGCGGCGAAGGCGCCAAGAAGCTTGAGGTTCATCGGGGTCATCCCTGAGGAGAAGGTGCAGCCGTCGGGTGCGAAAGGTTTCGGAGCGCCGCCGAAGCGAGGCAACCGAAGGGGGCATTAATCACCCGCTGCCGGTCCGTCAAGGCAAGGCCGCGGGTCCAGCCCGGCAAGATTTGCATAGCCGCAACAACTGCGGCGGGAAAGTCACAGTCCGAGCCGCCCCTGGCTCACCGCCGGGGTTGTCCCCGGGCCCGCCGCCCCCCGCGAACGGCCGTCGGCGGTCGCGCCCACCTCGCCATCGGCGAAGCGCAGCCGCAACCGCGCCGCCGGCGGAACCGCCGCCGCGGTGGTCAGCGGATGCCCGGCGGCGTCCGTCACCAGCGCGTAGCCGCGCGCCAGCACCGCCAGCGGCGAGACCGCCTCGAGCCGCGCCGCGAGGCCCTCGGCCCGCGCCCGCGCCTCGCGCAGCCGTGCCGCCAGCGGCGCCGGCGACAGCCGCGCCAGCACCCCCGCACCGCGCCGCGCGGCCCCGGCCACCGATTGGCGCAGCGCGAAGCCCAGCCGCTGGCTGGTCAGCGCCAGCGCCGCCCGGCTGCGTTCCAGCCGCCCCGGCAGGGCGCGGGTCAGCCGCCCGCCGAGGTCCTCGGTGCGCCGCCGCGCCGCCGCCAGCAGGCCCGGCAGGTCGGGCAACCCCGCCACCGCGCGCGTCAGCGCGTTGCGCCGCGCCGCCAGCAGGTTGGGCAGCGCCAGCGCCAGCCGCTCGGCGCGGTCATCCAGCCGTTGGCGCGCGCTGCCCAGCAGCGCCGGCAGATCCGGCAGGCCCCGCTCGGCCCGGCTGAGCGCCAGCCGCCGCGCCTGGGTCAGCCGGTGCAGCGCGCCCACCAGCCTGGCGCCGGTCTGCGCCAGCGCCTCGGCGAGTTCGGCCCGCGCCGGCACCGCAAGCTCGGCCGCCGCGGTGGGCGTGGGGGCGCGGCGGTCGGCGGCGAAATCGATCAGCGTGGTGTCGGTCTCGTGGCCCACGGCGGAGATCAGCGGGATGCGACTGGCGGCGGCGGCGCGCACCACCAGCTCCTCGTTGAAGGCCATCAAGTCTTCCAGGCTGCCGCCGCCGCGGGCGACGATCAGCACGTCCGGCCGCGGCACCGGCCCGTCGGCGGGCAGCGCGTTGAACCCCTCGATCGCCGCGGCGATGCGCGCCGCCGCCCCCTCCCCCTGCACCGGCACCGGCCACAGCAGGATCGGGCGCGGGAACCGGCGCGCGATGGTGGTGCGGATGTCCTGGATCACCGCGCCGCGTTCCGAGCTGATGACGCCGATCACCCGCGGCAGCACCGGCAGGTTACGTTTGCGCTCGGCGCCGAACAGCCCCTCGGCGGCCAGCCGCACCCGCAGCGCCTCGATTCGCGCCAGCAGCGCCCCGGCGCCGGCATATTCCAGCCGGTCCACCTGCAATTGATAGGATGACCGGTCGGTGTAGGCGCTGATCCGGCCGGTGGCGATCACCTCCACCCCGTTCTCCGGCACCATGCCCAGCCGCGGCACCGCGGATTTCCAGATCACGCCGGCCAGCTTCGCGCTCTCGTCCTTGAGCGAGAAATAGATGTGCCCCGAGGGATAGCGCTTGAGCTCGGTGATCTCCCCGCGCACCCGCACCCGGCCGAACCCGCCCTCCAGGGTGCGTTTGATCGCCCCGGAGATCTCGGTCACGGTGAATTCGGGCAGGTTCGAGATCGCGGGGGAGTCCATCCGCCGAGCTTAGCAGCGCCGCGGCTGGCGCGCAGCCCGGTTCGCGCCCGGCCAGGGCCGGCCTATGCTGGTCCCATGCTGCCCGAAACCCTCCCCCGCGCCGCGCTGGTCACCGGCGGCGCCCGCCGCCTGGGGCGCGAAATCGCCCTCGCCCTGGCCGGGGCCGGCTGCGACATCGCGCTGCATGTGCGCGCCGCCTCGCCGGACGCCGAGGCGACGCTGGCTTCGATCCGCGCCACCGGCCGCCGCGCCGCCTTGCTGACCGCCGACCTCACCCGGGAAGCCGCCACCGCCGGCCTGATCGGCGCCGCCACCGCGGCGGTCGGCCCGCTCGGCATCCTGGTCAACAACGCCTCGGTGTTCGAGCGCGACGACTGGGACACCGCCACCCGCGCCAGCTGGGACGCGCATCTCGAGCCCAATCTGCGCGCGCCCTTCGTGCTGACCCAGGGGTTCGCCCGCGCGCTGCCGGCGCGCGCGGAAGGGGCAGTCATCAACATGCTGGACCAGCGGGTGTGGTCGCTCACCCCGTATTTCGTGTCCTATACTGTCTCCAAGGCCGCGCTCTGGGCGCTGACGCAGTCGCTGGCGCTGGCGCTGGCCCCGCGCATCCGGGTGAACGCGATCGGCCCCGGCCCGGCGCTGCCCAGCGCGCGCCAGACCGCGGCGCAATTCGCCGCGCAATGTGCCATGACCCCGCTCGGCCGTGGCACCAGCCCCGCCGAGGTCGCCCGCGCCGTACTGGCGATCCTGTCGCTTCCCGCCATGACCGGGCAGATGATCGCGCTGGATGGCGGGCAGCATCTGCAATGGGCGTCCGGGCGCACGGACCCGCCGCTCGAGGAGTGACCCGATGGAAACCCACATCGCCTCCGCCGCCCGCGCGCTCCGCCACGTCTTCGTGCGCGACCTGGTGCTGCCGGCGCGGATCGGCGTGCACCCGCACGAGCTCGCCGGGCCGCAGCCGATCCGCATCAACCTCGACCTCGGGGTGGAGGACGACGGTGCCCGCCCCCGCTCGCGCGCCCCGGTGGGCCGCGACGAGCTGGCGCGCGTGGTGGACTACGAAACCCTGACCGCGCGGGTGCGCGCGCTGGTGGCGGCGGGCCATGTCCGCCTGGTGGAGACGCTGGCGGAACGGATTGCCGAGATTTGTCTCAGCGACCGGCGCGTGTTGCTGGCCAGGGTCCGCGTCGAAAAGCTGACCGTCTTCGCGGATGCGGCATCCGCGGGGGTGGAAATCGAGCGCCGCCCCACCGACTTGTCCACCGCCTGACCGACCGGGCCCGTCACAACAGTGACATACTGGCCGAAGCTGCCGGATACAGGCGAAATCTGCAGTGAAAGATTTAGAATCAGTGGCTTACCTTTATGCCCCGATTTTGGGCAAACCGGGCGAAGCGACCGAATCCCGCCGGGTTGCCCCCCTGCGCCCCGGAAACCTCCACAGGGTTATCCACAGGTTCCGTGGACAACCCGCCAGTAGCTGACCGGTCCATGAGCGATCCCCCGCCGTCCGGCGCCGCCGTCATCGCCGCCACCCTGGCCACCCTGCCCGCCAGCCCGGGCGTCTATCGGATGCTCGATGCCAGGGGCGAGGCGCTCTACGTGGGCAAGGCCCGCGCGCTGTCGAAGCGGGTGAGCGCCTACACCCAGCCTGCCCGCCTGCCGGAACGGCTGCGCCGGATGGTCTCCGAGACCCGGGCGATGGAGATCGTCACCACGCCGACCGAGGCCGAGGCGCTGCTGCTCGAGGCGAACCTCATCAAGCGCCTCAAGCCGCGCTTCAACATCGTCCTGCGCGACGACAAATCCTACCCCTGGCTGATGCTGACCGAGGACCACCCGTATCCGCAGATCGCCAAGCATCGCGGGGCGCGCGACCGCAAGGCCAGCTACTGGGGGCCATTCGCCTCCGCCTGGGCGGTCAACCAGACGGTGACGGCGATGCAGCGGGTGTTCCTGCTGCGCTCCTGCGCCGATACCGTGTTCGCCGCCCGCACCCGGCCCTGCCTGTTGTTCCAGATCCGCCGCTGCTCCGCCCCCTGCGTCGGGCGTATCTCCGAGGCCGACTACGCCGCCCTGGTGGGCCAGGCGCGCGCCTTCCTGGAAGGCAAATCCGGTGCCGTGCAGCAGGAACTGGCCGCCGAGATGGAATCCGCCGCCGGGGCGCTGGAGTTCGAGCGGGCGGCGGCGATCCGCGACCGCATCCGCGGCCTGACCCAGGTGCAGGCCACCGACGTCATCAACCCGGCCAGCCTGGCCGATGCCGACGTGATCACGGTCTGGCAGGCGGCCGGACAGAGCTGCGTGCAGGTGTTCTTCATCCGCGGCGGACGCAACAACGGCAACCGCGCCCATTTCCCGGCGCATTCCCGCGCCGAGGGCGCGGCCGAGGTGCTGGCTGCCTTCATCGCCCAGTTCTACGACGACAAGCCCCCGCCGCCGCTGCTGCTGGTCAACCAGCCACTGGCCGAACAGGCGCTGATCGCCGAGGCGCTGAGCCTGAAGGCCGGCCGCCGGGTGGAGATCGCGCTGCCGCAGCGCGGCGAGAAACGCGCGGTGCTGGACCATGCCGAGACCAACGCGCGCGAGGCGCTGGAACGGCGGCTGGCCGAGGCCGCCGGCCAGGCGAAGCTGCTCGAGGCCACCGCCGCGCTGTTCGGCCTGCCCGCGCCGCCGCGACGGATCGAGGTGTACGACAACAGCCACATCATGGGCACCAACCCGTACGGTGCCATGATCGTCGCCGGCCCCGATGGGTTCCTCCGCGCCGCCTACCGCAAATTCGCCATCCGCGGGCCGCTAACGCCGGGCGACGATTTCGCCATGATGCGCGAGGTGCTGGAACGCCGCTTCGGCCGCGCGAAGCGGGAGGCTGAGGCCGGCGGATCCCCCGACCTGCCCGATCTGGTGCTGATCGACGGCGGCGCCGGGCAGCTCTCCGCGGCGCGCGAGACCATGGCGGCGCTGGAGATGGAGTCGATCCCGCTGGTGGGGATCGCCAAGGGGCCGGACCGCGATGCCGGGCGGGAGTGGTTTTACATGGATGGGCGCCCCCCGTTCCAGCTGCCACCGCACGATCCGGTGTTGTATTTCCTGCAACGGCTGCGCGATGAGGTGCACCGATTCGTGATCGCCGCGCATCGCGCGGGACGGTCACGGGCGCTCACCACCTCCGAACTGGACGAGATCCCCGGCATCGGCGCGGCGCGTAAGCGCGCGCTGCTGAACCATTTCGGCTCCGCCCGCGGCGTGCGCGCGGCGGGGCTGGCCGACTTGCAGGCCGCGCCGGGGATTTCGCGCGAGATCGCGCGGCGGATTTATGGGCATTTCCATCCCGGGGAGGCGTGACGGGGGGCTCTCGCTGGTGCATCTTCGGGTTGGTCGGCGCGAAGCCAGAGAGCGCGCGTACTGTCCGAAAGCCCGAAGGTGCACCAGTGAGCGACGCGGTGCGCGGCGACAATGGGAATAGGACCCGTGCCGGTCCCTCGATCTCCGCAATAATGCAGACAAGAACAATGGGATCTTGGTCGATTGGTCTTACATCCAGTGAACGAGTTGCAAATGGAGGGACACCGGGTGCTCCAGGAATGGCCCCGACTTCAACATGCACCAACAGAAAGGCGCAAATGAACACGTTGCGGTATCGGAGTAGTCTGAAAGCCGCTGCCGATGTCGCTGTAATCTGCCTCGTAGCAGGTCATATTCGTGGTGCCGGTCGGCGTCGGTCGTCATGCCGGCAAGAGGAAAATGACGGGTTCGTGTGTATCGTGCCTAGCTGTTCGATGTTTTGTATTTCTCCCCATCGTAGAAAAACTGGTGGAAATCTCCTCTTTCTTGGTTGGGTGTGCAACCGCCACAAGCTGCTTCACATCATCGTCGCTGAGCCCATTGCTCGCCGAGCCGGCGGGGAAGGTCACAATCACCATGGCACCACGAGCGGCCAACGTTGCCAGAAGCCCATCAAAGCTCAGCCATCCCCTCATTCCCCCAGCGGCCGCTGAGTAACGAAATATCCCGTGGAGGCATGAGATCTTTCCAAAAGGATCGCAGACAGCCTGAGCCGATTCGGGTTTGTCCGTCAGCCAGGTGCGCCGCTTTCTCGATGGCCTGTTCGAGGGCGACGTGCACGCCAAGCGCGTGCTGTCGCTGGCCAATGCCCCACTCGACGTGATCCGCGCCACCTCCCCGGCGGTAGTCGCCATCGGTCAGGGCCTCGCTTTGGCCCGCGGACTCACCACCGAACATGCGATCAAGCAGGTGGATCGGCTGCTCTCCAACCCGGGGATCGACATCAATGCCGTCGTGCGGAGCGTGTCATCGACATCAATCCGCGGGCAACCGCGGGTCTGAGGTAGGAACTGGCGCAGGAGGCGAGGCGGCAGCGCCAGGTTGGACATTGCCCGGAGGACCAGGTTCGCTACCGCGAGCGCAGCACGGTCGAGCGGGTCAACGACGGGCTGAAGGACAACCATGGTAGCCGGACCGCGCGCGTGCGTGGCCCGGTCAAGGTCATGTGCCACCTGATATTCGGGGTGCTCAGCTTCACCGCGCTGCAACTGCTGCGTCTGGTGACGTAGTGTCCTGCCCATGACATTCGCTGCCCTTCGCAGCGAATGTCATGGATCAGCAGGCCACTGAAATCAAAGGGCTGGTGTGCCGATCCTGACCACTGCCGACGGCAACATACGTCAGGATCGGCACAGTAGCGCCCGCCTGCCGGCGCCGTCCTGCTTGCCCTTGCCCCAGGGGCGAACCCGCCATCGGCGTGCCCGAACGGGCAGAAAATCCGCCGCACGCCGAGGCCGACGCCGGAAACCCGGGAGGGCGGCCGGATTTCTATCCAGGGCTGTATGTTCCAAAGGAAAGTCGCGCACCGGCGCTGCGGCGTTTTGCAACTGGCTCGGAAACATAGCTTCCTGCTCACGCCAGCGGATGCGCCGCCCGCCACACCGCCATCAGCCCCGCCTCGTCCACCGCCGTGTAGCGCTGCGTGGTGGACAGGCTGGCATGGCCCAGCAGCTCCTGAATCGACCGCAAATCCCCCCCCGCCGCCAGCAGATGCGAGGCAAAGGAATGGCGCAGCGCATGCGGCGTCGCGCTCTCCGGCAGCCCATGCAGGCGGCGGAATGCACGCATCGCCCGCTGCGCCACCGCCGCATTGAGCCGCCCGCCGCGCGCGCCCAGGAACAGCGGCGCCTCCGGCCCGCCGGGATGAAACGCAAGCCAGGCCGCAAGGCCCCGCCGCACCGCTGGCAGCACCGGTACCAGCCGCTCCTTGTCGCCCTTGCCGCGCACCCGCAGCGCCGCCTCGCCGGTCGCGGCCGGCGCGTCGCGCACATCCAGCGCCAGCGCCTCGGCAATCCGCAGCCCGGCGCCGTAGAGCAGGGTGAACAGCGCGGTATCGCGGGCCGCCAGCGCCGGGGTGCGCGCCTCCTCGCCGATCGCCTCGGCCACCGCCCGCGCGTCCGCCTCCGCCAGCGGGCGCGGCGGCGGGCGGACCGCGCGCGGGGTCCGCACCAGCCGGATCGCCGCGTTCTCCACCCCGTGGCGGCGGGCGAGGTAGCGGAAGAAACCGCGCAGCGCCGCCAGCTCCCGCGCCCGCGACGCATTGCCGAGACCGGCGGCAAGGCGCGCGGCCAGAAAGGCGCGGAAATCCGCGAGCCTGAGCCCGGCCAACGCCGCCAGATCCGGCTCCGCGCCCAGATGCCGGCTGAGAAAGCCCAGGAACGCCGCCACATCCGCCCCGTAGGCGGCGACGGTCAGCGCCGCCGCCCGCCGTTCCCCGGCGAGCCAGGCCAGCCAAGCCTGCCGCGCCGCCTCCCCGGTCATGACGCGGTCTGGCGCACGCTCCATGGCGCTCAGCCGATGCTGAGCCCGGCCTTGGCCCAGTCGGCCAGGAAGGCGGCGAGCCCCTTATCGGTCAGCGGATGGGCGAACAACTGGCGCAGCACCGCCGGCGGGATGGTGGCGACATGCGCGCCGAGCTTCGCCGCCGCCACCACATGGGCCGGGCTGCGCACGCTGGCCACCAGCACCTCGGTGGTGAGCGCCGGGTACTGGCGGAAGATGGTCATGATGTCGGCGATCAGCCCCATCCCGTTCTCGCCGATGTCATCGAGCC
>JBMFXF010000126.1:0-9684 GCA_049964515.1 Acetobacteraceae bacterium
CTGATGGGCTACATGCTGCGCATCGTCTCCGGACGGTTGGCCGACCGGACGGGGCGGTACTGGGGCGGCGTGTTCCTCGACTATACGGTCAACCTGTTCTCGGTGCCGCTGCCGGCGCTCGCGCCCGGCGTGGCGGCGGCGGCGCTGATGATCGCCGAACGCACCGGGCCCGCGATCCGCTCGCCGTTGCGCGATGCGATGCTCTCCCATGCCGCGCGCCGCACCGGCCAGGGCTGGGGCTTCGGGCTGCACGAGGCGCTGGACCAGACCGGTGCCACGGTCGGCCCGCTGCTGGTCGCGTTCATTCTCTGGCGCCACGACGGCTATCGCACCGGCTTTGCACTGCTGCTGATCCCGGCCTGCGTCGCCATGGCGCTGTTGCTCGCCGCCGTGCGGGCCTATCCGCACCCGCGCAATCTGGCGCCGTTGTCGCGGCCGATCCTGGAGACCGGGTTTCCCTGGAGCTTCTGGATGTACTGCCTGGCCGGCGGTCTGGTCGGCGCCGGTTATGCGGACTTCGCCCTGGTCGCCTATCATTTCGGCGAGGCCCGGATCATCGCCCCGGCCTGGATTCCGGTGTTCTACGCCATCGCGATGCTGGCCGCCGGCGCCGCGGCGCTGGTGCTGGGCCGCCTGCTCGATCGCTTCGGCATCGTTGTGGTGCTGGGGGCGAGCCTGGTGGCCGCACTCGCCACGCCGCTGGTGTTCCTGGGTGGATTCGGGGCCGCGCTGGCGGGGGTGGTGCTGTGGGGTCTTGGGATGGGCGCACAGGATTCGGTGCTGAAGGCGGCGCTCGGCAGCTTCGTGCCGCCGGAGCGACGGGCGACCGGCTACGGTATCTACGACATGTTGCGGGGCGTGGCCTGGTTCCTGGGCAGCCTGCTGCTGGGCTTCCTGTATGACCGCAGCATCGGCTGGGTGGTCGCGGTTTCGCTGGGGCTGCAAATCCTTGCCGCGCCGACCCTGCTGCTTGTCATGCGCCGGCAGGGTCACCCGTCCACCGGCGCATGACGTCCCTGGCTATCCGGCGTGAGGCCGCGGAAACGGGCTGGTGAACACGGCCGCCGCGCCCAACTCCTGCTCGATCTCCAGCAGCCGGTTGTATTTGGCGATCCGCTCGCCTCGGCAGAGCGAACCGGTCTTGATCTGCCCGCTGCCCACCGCCACCGCGAAATCGGCGATGAACGCGTCCTCCGTCTCCCCCGAGCGGTGCGAGACCACGGTGCGCCATCCCGCGTCCTGGCACATCCGTACCGCAGCCACGGTCTCGGTCACGGTGCCGATCTGGTTCAGCTTGATCAGCGCCGCGTTGGTGGTGTGCTCGGCGATGCCGCGGGCAATGATCTTCGGGTTGGTCACGTAGTTGTCGTCGCCCACGATCTGGATCCTCCCGCCCAGCGCTTCGGTATGCCGGCGGAATCCTTCCCAGTCGTGCTCACCGAGACCGTCCTCGATCGAGATGATCGGGTAGGCATCGAGCCACCGCCCATACATCGCCGTCATCTCATCGCTGGTCTTGTGCCCGCCGCCGGAGCGGCGCAGCTCGTAACCATCCGCCACCGCAAAACCGCTCGCCGCCGGATCGAGGGCGATCGCGACATCGGGCCCCGGACGCAGCCCGGCGGCGCGGATCGCTTCCACGATCAGATCGAGCGCCGCCTCGTGACCGGGCAGGTTGGGCGCGAAGCCGCCTTCGTCGCCTACCGCTGTCGGCAAGCCGCGCTGCTTGAGCAACGCCCGCAGCGCATGGAACGTCTCGGCGCCGTAGCGCAGCGCCTCGGCAAAGCGCGACGCGCCGTGCGGCACGATCATGAACTCCTGGAAGTCAAGCGAATTGTCGGCATGCGCGCCGCCGTTGATGACGTTCATCATCGGCACCGGCAGGCGGCGGGCGGTCGCGCCGCCGAGATAGGCATAGAGCGGCCGTCCGCAGGAGGAAGCCGCGGCGCGTGCCACCCCCATGGAGACGCCAAGAATCGCGTTCGCGCCGAGCCGGGATTTGTCCACGGTGCCATCGAGTGCGATCAGCGCCGCGTCGATCGCCGCCTGTGCAAACGGATCGGCGCCGCGCAGCGCGGGCGCGATGGTCTCGGTCACCGCCTGCACCGCGCCGTGTACGCCCTTGCCGCCGTAGCGGGCCGGGTCGTTGTCGCGAAGTTCGCACGCCTCGTTCTCGCCGGTGGACGCGCCGGAGGGGACGGAGGCGACCCCGATCGCGCCGTCGTCCAGCGTCACCCGGGCACGCAGGGTGGGATTGCCGCGCGAATCGAGAATTTCCAGCGCCGTGATGGTGGCGATGCCGGGCATGAGGGTCTCCTGACGGATCGATGGAGGGATGGGGCTTCTGTTATGGCGCGCCGCAGGTCCGTCCTGCGCCCGAACCCGCGCGACCGGACAGGCACCAGTGAAGGGATGTGGCGGGGCCTGCGGACGGGAGCAACGTGGTGCGCCTCCAGGACAGGATCTGTCGCAGGAGTCATTGGCCCGCGCGGATCGCGCGCGGACGTTTGATGGCGAACTCCACCGCCGCATCGTCTCTACCCAAGCTGTCCCCGGCCCGCAACCCATGGCGCGGCCGGATTGCCCTGCCCGCAGTCCGCAATCTACGGTTTCGGCGCCAAAGGGAGTGCCCGGCAATGCCGACCGTGCTGCTGATCCGCCATGGCCATGTCGAGGGGATCGCGCCGGAACGGTTCCGTGGCCGGTGGGACCTGCCGCTGACCGCGCTCGGCCGCGGCCAGGCGCAGGCGGTCACGACATATCTCCGGCAGCGCTGGCCCAAGACCTGGGCGGTGTTCGCCAGCCCGCTTTCGCGGTGCCAGGACACCGCCGCCGCGATCGCCACGGCGCTCGGCCTCGGCGCGCAAACGGTGGATGGTCTGGCGGACCTCGACTATGGCGCCTGGCAGGGCCTCTCGCACGCCGAGGCCGCTGCACGCTGGCCCGGGCTGGTCGATCGCTGGTTTATCGCGCCGCATCGGGTCCGGATCCCGGGCGGGGAAAGCCTGCTCGACCTCGCCGCGCGGGCGAGCCAGGCACTCGCGGCCTGTCTCGACGCCGCGCCCGCCGACGCCACGATCGCCGTGGTCGCGCATGACAGCGTGAACCGTGTCCTGCTATGCGAGACCCTGGGCCTGCCATTGGCGCAATACTGGCGGCTGCAGCAGGACCCGTGCTGCATAAACGTGATCGAGGCGGGGACGGAGTTCCGGGTCGCGCTGCTCAACGGCGCCGACCATCTGGCCGGCGTTCCCGCTCAGGCCGGCGGCGCCGCTCCGGTCGCTGGCGAAGGGGCGGGATGAAGATGCAGCTGCCGCCGCAACCGCGCCATCAGGCCCATGCGGCTCCGTCCGTATTGCAGCACCTGCGCCCGCTCCATCGTGACCAGGCCGCTTTCCATCATCTCGTCCAGGACCGGCAGGAAGCCGGTGATCTTCGCCTCGCTATCCACGATCTCGATCACCACCGGCAGATCCTGCGCCGGCGGCCAGAGATGGCTTTCGTGCACCTGCGCCGACCGGCCGAAGCCGAGCGGGCCGCGCAACACCGTGGCACCGGCCAGATGCTGTGCCCGCGCGCGGGCAACGATCGCAAGATAGAGCGGCTCCAGACCGCACCGATCGGCGGTGCTGGTAAAAATCCGCAACAGGACGGCTTCGTGCGGAACGTCCACGACGCACCTCCCGGACCCGTTGGCCGTCTGGCGCAGGCGCGGAGCGGCATGGGTCCTGTCATCGACAGTGGGGCGGGAGCGGCGCCGGATCAAGCCCCCCGGATCAAGCCCCCGGCATCAGACCCCCTGGGCCGGGCGCCAGGCGCGAACCTTCTCCATCGTCACCAGACCGGTCTCGATCAGCGCTTCGATCTCGTGCAGGAACGCCGTGACCTTGGCCTCGTCATCGACGATCTCGACGACGATCGGCGAGCGCGGGCCGGCGTCGATATTGATGTCGGATCGCATGTGGCCAGAGGGGCCGAACCCGACCGGCCCCGGCAGCACCGTCGCCCCGGCCATGCCGGCCGCGCGCGCGCGATCGACCAGGACCCGGTACGTGGGATAGCCGTCGGCGCGGTCATCCTCGCCGAGGAAGATCCGCAGCAGGACGGCTTCATCCATCCGCATGGGTCATGGCCTCCTTGTCGCGACCAGAGGAGGATGGTGCCGCCGCTTGGCGCTGCCAAGGGTCGGGAGAAAAATCGGGCTTGACTCCCGTGGCCTCGGTTGTTATCGGGCAAAATAGTTGTGGCGATGGAGTCCGCCCTTAACCGCCCTCAGGGCTAATGACTCCTCCTGGATCCGTTTGGATAACAGGAGGGGTGCGTGCGGACCAAAGCCTCAGACCCAGCCCGACAGCGCTTGTGCGCCGGCGCCCCGTGGAGGCGCGCCGCATGACCCGCGACATCCTGCTGCAGATCGCCCAGGTGCTGGCGGTCCTGCTGCTGGCCCCGCTGCTGCAAGGGATCATCCTGCAGTTCGAGGAACGGGTCCAGCGCGCGCAAGGCCCCGGCATCTTCCAGCCCTATCGCGACCTACGGAAACTCTTCCATAAGCAGATCGTGCTGCCGGAGACCGCCTCCTGGCTGTTCTGGATCGCGCCGATCGTCGCCTTCACAGCCATGATGACGGTGCCGATCCTGATCCCGGTACTGACCAATTTTCCTCTGCCGCTGTCAGACATGGGCGACATCCTGGGCGGCGGGCTGATCCTGACCCTGGGTGGGTTCATGATCACACTGGCGGGGCTCGATTCTGGCAGCGCCTATGGCGGAATCGGCTCCTCGCGCGCGGTGATGGTGGCGATCCTGGCCGAACCCACGCTGATCTTGGTGTTCGTCGGCATCACCCTGCTCGCCAAGGCGATGCTGCCGTTCGTGGTGAACCACCTGCTGGTGGCGCAGCCCGCGGTGTACTGGAGTCCCGCGCACCTGTTCCTGGTGGCGGCGTTCTTCGTCCTGCTGTTGGTGGAAACCGACCGGCTGCCGATCCATTCCTCGACCCATGTCGAGGTTTATATGATCGAGGAGGGGCGCATCCTCGAATACTCCGGGCCGCTGCTGGCGCTGCTACGCTGGGCCTCGATGATGAAGCAGTTCATCCTCTACACAATCTTCTGCAACGTGCTGCTGCTGCCCTGGGCACTGTCGATTCAGGGTACGGCGATCGGCGCGTTGGGCGCCGCGGTTGCCCTGATCGGGAAATTCACCCTGGTCGCCTGCGCCGTCGTGGTGGTGGAGACCACCCAGTCACGCCTGCGCTTCTACCGCTACCAGGAGCCGCTGGCCGCGTCCTTCCTGCTCGCAATCCTCGCCATCATCAGCACCCAGTTGAGCTGATCCCATGCTGGTCGCGCATCTTTCTCCGCTCGCCGCCTCGCTGTTCAGCCTGATCGCGATCGCGAGCCTGCTGCTCGCGTTCGTCATGCTTGGCTCGCGCTGGCTGCGCCACTACCTCTACGCCTTCGCGGCTGAATCCTGGCTGATCGCGGCGCTGTCGGCGGCCGTCGGCTATTACGGGCATTATCCGGAACTCTACCTGATCGCCATCCTCACCGCGCTGTTCCGTGGCTGCCTGCTGCCGTACCTGCTGCTGCGTATCGTCCGCCGGCTGAACGTCGCGCGCGAGTTGCACGTGATCGTCCAGGCCAGTTCCAGCCTGGTGATCGGCGCGTTCGCCGTAGTGTTTGCACTCATAGTCGCCACCCATATCGGCAACGGGCTCGGCCTTGCCGGGACGGTGGTGGTGCTCGCGCTGACGGTAATGCTGTCGATGAAGCTGATCGGCTTCCTGATGCTCACCGTGCGGCACGAGGCGATCAGCCAGATCCTTGGTCTGCTGGTGCTGGAGAACGGAATCTTCCTCGGCTCGCAGATCCTGGTGCCCGGCATGCCGCTGCTGCTGGAGATCGTGATCCTGTTCGATCTGCTGATCGTGGTCGCCTGCTTCGGGCTACTGGTACAATATCTGCTGAGCCATGTTGGCAGCACCAGCAGCCTGCAGCTGCGCCGGCTGGTGGGCTGAGCCATGGTCGGCGCGCTCCTGCTCGCGATCGTCTTGGCGCCCTCGGCCGCCATCGTGCTGATCCTGCTGGTCCGGAAGCCACGATTGGCGGAGGGGCTCAATCTGGCGGCAAGCGCGATCGCGTTCCTCGCCGCCCTGCCGCTGCCGGCACTTAGCCTGTCGGGGCGCCACGTTTATTGGGGGCGCTATGTCATTCTCGATCCGTTCGGCGCCTGGGTGATCTTGTGCGCGGCGATCGTCTATCTGCTCGCCTCGATCTACGCCGTCGGCTACATGCGCATGCTGGACGAGGAAGATCGACTGCCGCGCTTCTATGCTCTGTTTGCCGGATTCGGCCTGACCACCCTGCTCGGGCCGATGATGAACAGTGCCGGTCTCTATTGGATCGCGATCGAGCTTACCACGCTGGTCAGCACCTTCCTGGTGGCCTTCGAACGCGCTCCCGAAAGCATCGAGGCGGCGTGGAAATACATCATCGTGGTCTCCGGCGGGATCAGCCTCGCCCTGCTCGGCACCGTGCTGTTCTACTGGGCCGGGAGCTTCGTGCTGGGGCCGCGCTACGACATGACCTGGGCGGTGCTGCGCGGGGCGGCGCCGCAGATGAACCCGGCGCTGTTGCTGCTCGCGTTCCTGCTGGTGCTGGTGGGCTACGGGACCAAGGTGGGGCTGGCGCCGATGCACACCTGGCTGCCGGACGCGCATAGTGAAGGTCCCGCGCCGGTCTCGGCGCTGCTGTCGGGGGCGCTGCTCAACACGGCGATGGTCGGGATCGTCCGCTATCTGGCGATCATCGAGGCGGCGCATCCGGGGCCATTGCCGCGCGCGGTGCTGGTCGTGCTGGGTGCCTTCTCGCTGTTCGTGGCGGCGATGTTCATCGTCCGCCAGCGCGGCATCAAGCGGCTGATGGCCTATTCCAGCGTCGAGCACATGGGGATTATGGCGCTCGGCTTCGGCTTCGGCGGCGTGCTCGGCGTGGCCGGCGCGCTCTATCACATGCTGAACCACACGCTGAACAAGTCGCTGATGTTCTTCGGCGCCGGCAGCATGATGCGGAGCTATGAGACCAAGGACATCGGCGCCATCCGCGACGTCGGCCGACGCTTCCCGGTGGTGGGCGCGCTGTGGCTCGCCGGCGCGGTGGCGATTACCGGCGCGCCGCCGTTCGGGTTGTTCGCGAGCGAGTTCACCATCCTGCGCGCCGGGCTGCGCGGCCCGCATGTGTGGGCGGCGATGGTTATGGCCTTGCTGCTGATCGTGATCTTCATCGGCTTCCTGAACCATTTCCGCGTGATGTATTTCACCCCGGCGGCAGGCGAACCGGCGCCGGTGCGCCCGATCAGCGCCTGGTGCGCGGTGCCGATGTGGCTCGCCTTCGTGCCGCTGCTGGTGCTCGGCCTGTGGTGGCCTGAGGCGATCTGGCACTATTTCGGTGTGATCGCGCACGGGCTCGCGACCGGCGCCGGCACGATGGTGGCTGGACGATGAACGGGGCCGAACCCGCCACTGTGTCCTGCGAGCGGATGACCGCGATCGCGCGCGGACTGTTCGCCGACGGCGGGCGGATGCAGATGGCCTATGCGTGGCATCCCGAACCCGGGACCATCGAGCTGCGCTACCTCGCGTCCCCGCCGGAAGCCGGCCGCTTCCTGCTGTGGCGTTGCCGGCCGGAGGGCGATCCGCCGAGTCTGGCGCGCATCTGGCCATCGCTCGGCTGGTACGAACGCGAGATCATGGACCTGTTCGGCGTCACGTTCCGCGACCATCCGGAACCGAATCGGCTGGTGCTGGCCGACGACATTCCGCCGCCCTTCGACGGCCATGACCCCGCCCGCGCCCCGCGCGCGGCCGACATCCCCCGCTCGCTGCCCACGCTCGAAGCACCGGAAGTGCAGACTTTGCCGTTCGGCCCGGTGCGTGCGGACGTGCTGGAATCCGCCGAGTTCACCTTCTTCTACATCGGCGAGCAGATCATCTACTATCATCCGCATCTGTTCTTCAAGCACCGCGGCATGGAAGCCCGCTTCGCCGGGCTTACGCCGCTACTCGGCACGGTGCTGGCGGAGCGGGTCTCGGGTGTCGGCAGCGTGGCGCACGCGCTGGCCTATTGCCAGGCGATCGAGGCGGCCGCGTCCTGCACGGTGCCGAAGCGGGCACTGGCCATGCGCGTGCTGCTCGCGGAACTGGAACGGGTCTATAACCATCTCCACTATCTCGGGCATCTGGCCAACACCACCACGCTCAAGGTGGGCGAGGCCCAGGGCAAGTTGCTGGAAGAGCGCGCGAAGCAGATCAACGCGCGCCTGACCGGCAGCCGCTTCCTGCGCGGCCTGCTGGTGCCTGGCGGGTTGCGGCGCGACCTCGCGCCAGGCGATTGGCTTAGCCCCGCGCTGGAAGACCTGCGAGCGGAGACCGCGCGCTATGTCGATCTGCTGGAACGTTCCGACAGCCATCTGGACCGACTGATCACCACCGGGGTGCTGCGCCGCAACGTCGCGCTCGATCAGGGCGCCACCGGACCGGTGCAGCGCGCCTCGGGTATCGATCGCGACCTGCGCCGCGATCATCCGTACGCGGCCTATGCCGAGCTGCCGCTGGTCGTGCCGGTCCGCACCGAGGGCGATGCTTACGCCCGCTCGGCGGTACGCGCGGCCGAGATCGACGCGGCGATCGCGACGATGCAGCGCGTGCTGTTGCTGCTGGAAGACGGTCCGGTGCGCGCGGACTGCACGCCTGCCCCCGGCGCCGAAGGTCTCGGCTGGGCGGAATCGCCGCGCGGCACGCTGTTCTATGCTGTGCACATCGGCGCCGATGGGCGGCTCGCGCGGGTGAAGATCAAGTCGCCGTCCTATTCCAACTGGCGCGTGTTCCCGTTTACCGTGCACGAGACGAACATGATGGACTACGCGATCAACGAGGCGAGCTTCGGCCTCACCATCGCCGGCTGCGCGCGGTAGGGGGCGGGTCATGGCGCTGTGGACCTTCTTCGGGCTGACGCAGGGCAAGGCGACCACCCCCTGGCCGCGGCTCGGCGAGGCCGACGGGCAGGAGGGCGTGCTGGGCATGCCGCGCTTCGCCCCCGAACAGTGCCAGGATGGCTGCGCTGCCTGCACCGAAACCTGCCCCACTGGCGCAATCGTGCCGCGCGCGGATGCGCCGGGCGGCATCACGGTGGATTACGGAAGCTGCGTGGTCTGCCAGTTGTGCACCGAGGCCTGCCCGACCGGCGCGCTCAGCCCCTCGCACGACTGGGCCTTCGGCGTGCGCCGGCGGGAAGATCTGGTGTGGGTGGAAACACCGGCGCCCGCAGCCGCCCCCGTGCCCGGCCAGCGCGCCTTCCGTCGCAGCCTGCACATCCGCCATGTCGATACCGGGTCCTGCAACGGCTGCGAGTCGGAACTGCAGGCGCTGAACAACCCATTTTACAACCTGCACCGGCTCGGCATCTTCTTCACCCCTTCGCCGCGCTTCGCCGATCTGCTGCTGGTCACCGGCCCGGTCACGCACGCCATGCTGGGCCCGCTGCGCGCGACGTGGGAGGCGATGCCGGCGCCGCGCTGGGTGATGGCGATCGGCACTTGCGCCGTCTCCGGCGGGATCGCAGCGGGGGGCTATGCTTGCGGCAACGGGCTCGACGGCGTGCTGCCGGTCGATCTCTACCTGCCCGG
>JBMFXF010000127.1:0-9620 GCA_049964515.1 Acetobacteraceae bacterium
GGGGTGGTGGGGGCGCGGCTGATGTATCCGGAAGGCGGGGTGCAGCATGTCGGCATCGCGCTGGGGACGGATGGCGTCTGCCGCCATCCGCATCGCTTCGCCACCGAGGCCGGCCTCTGGCCGACCCGGGAAGCCGATGCCGTCACCGGCGCCTGCCTGCTGACCCGGCGCGCGCTGTGGCACCAGCTCGGCGGGCTCGATCCGGCCTTTCCCGCCGCCGGCAACGACGTGGATTATTGTTGCCGCGTCCGGGATCTCGGCCTGCGGGTGGTGGTGGCGGGGGAGGCGGTGCTGAGCCACGACGAATCCCGCAGCTACCGCCGCCATCCGCCGCCGCCTGCACGGCTGGGGGCGATGGTCGGGGAGGCGCTGCGGCCGGCTACATCGTAAGGCTGGCCCCCGGCTCGGCCGGGGTCAGCGTCCAGGCGCCGCCGGGGGCGGTGGGCGGGGCGCAGAAGAACGGCACCGCGTTGCGGGTGCGCGCCTGCGCTTCCAGCCCCATGGCGGTGCGCAGGGCGCGGAACAGCGCCCCGTGCGCCACCACCAGCACCGGCGGAGGGTGGGCGGTGGCCGCGTTCACCGCCGTCACCGCGCGGGCGCGCAGCGCGGCAAAGCTCTCCGCGCCCTCGGGCGTGAAGCGTCCGTCCATCCAGGCGGAGAACCAGTCCCCCATGCTCTGGCCCTCCTGCACCCCGAACGCCACTTCGCGCAGCCCGGGCAGGATGGTCACGGGCCGCCCGATCGCCTCGGCCACGATCTCGGCGGTCACCCGCGCCCGCGCCAGCGGCGAGCTCAGCACGGCGGCGATGCCCCGCCCGCGAAGCGCGGCGGCGGCGGCGCGGGCCTGCGCCATCCCGGCCGGGTTGAGCGGGATGTCCACGTTGCCCTGCGACAGGTTGCGCGCGTTCCAGTCGGTCTCCCCGTGGCGCAGGTACCAGAACGCCACGGGGGACAGGGCAGGTTCGCTCACCCGGCGAGGCCTTCGGCGGCCATCACCCGGGCCACCGCGGGGCGGGCCAGCATCCGCGCGTAATGGGCGGCGCAATGCGCCGGCAGGGTCATCCCGGCGCGGGCCTTGGCCCAGAACTCGGTGTAGAACAGCGCCGCGTCGGCGATGGAAAAGCCGCCGAGCAGATAATCCTTGCCGGCCAGCGCCGTGTCCATCACCTCGAAGCCGCGCGAGAAAATCTCCCGCCCGCGCGCCTTCGCCGCTTCCGCGCCCTCCGCGGCAGGGCTGAGAATGTCGGGGCGAAAGATCAGGGTGAAGCCGCGCATGTGCATGGTGGAAACCACGTAGTCCATTGCCTCCAGCGCGCGCGCCTGGCCATCGGCGTCGTCGGGCAGCAGCCGGGCGCCCGGGTGGGTCCGCGCCAGCCAGAAGGCGATGGCGGGGAACTCGGTCAGCACCGAACCGTCGTCGCGGATCAGGGTGGGAACCTTGGATTTCGGATTGATTTGGGTGAAGGCGGGCTGGAACTGCGCGCCCTCCCGCAGGTTCACGTTCTCCGTCTGGTAGGGCGTGCCGATCTCCTCGAGCAGGATATGGATGCCGAGCGAGCAGGCGCCGGGTGCCATCAGCAGTTTCATTGCGTTTGTCCTCCTTGGTGGGATTGGGCCAGGTGGCGCATCGCCCCGGGCGCGGGGCGCGGCAGGCCGAGGTTTTCGCGCAGGGTGGCGCCGCGATAGTCTTTCATGTGCAGGCCGCGGCGTTGCAGCTCGGGCACCACCAGGCGGACGAAATCCAGGTAGGCGCCGGGGATATGCGAGGCGGCGATGACGAACCCGTCGCAGGCGGGGGCCGAGAACCAGGATTCCATCTGATCGGCCACGTCCCCGGGGCTGCCGCACAGCACCGGGTGGTCGTGGATGGTGCCGCGGCCGGAGGCCTCCATGAAATCGCGCACCGTCGGATTGCGCTTGCCGCTGCGCCGGACCACCCGGTCGCGCATGCCCTGGATGCCGGTGATGCCGGCCAGCTCCTCGTCGGTGAAGGCCTCGTCCATGCCCTTGGTGGCGAAGTCGAAATTGAGCACTTCCGAGAGCAGCGACAGCCGGTCCATCTCGCGCGGCAGGCGCTCGATCAGGGCGAGCTTGTCCTCGGCCTCGTCGCGGGTTTCCGCCACCACCGGATAGACCGCCATGGCGAGGCGGGTATGGTCGGGATCCCGCCCGGCGGCGGCGACGGCGGCTTTGAAGGCGGCGTAGTCGGCCCGGGCGCGGTCGAGCTCGTGATAGGCGACGAACATCAGCTCGCCCCAGCGGGCGGCGAAGCGCAGCCCCCGGCCCGACTGGCCGGCCTGGATCAGCACCGGATGGCCCTGTACGGAGCGCGGCACGGTGAACGGGCCGCGCGAGCGGAAGAATTTTCCCTGGTGGTCCAGCCGATGCACTTTCTCGGGATGCGCGAACAGGCCGGTGGTCTTGTCCACCACCAGCGCGTCGTCCTCCCACGTGTCCCAATGGCCGAGCACCACTTCCATGAACTCGTCGGCGCGGTCGTAGCGCTCGTCATGGGCCATGTGCTGCGCGAGGCCCATGTTGAGCGCCTCGCCGTCGTTGACCGAGGTGACGACGTTCCAGGCGGCCCGCCCGCCCGACATCAGGTCCAGCGTGGCGAACACGCGCGCGACATGGAACGGCTCGTAATAGGTGGTGGAATAAGTGGACCCGAGGCCGAGGCGGGAGGTGGCCATGCCCATCACCGTCAGCACCGTCACCGGGTCCAGCTTCACGCAGCGGATGCCGTTCTCCACCGTATGCGCGTGCTCGCCGCCGTAGCGGTCGGGCATCGCCAGCCGGTCGTCGAAGAAGCCGAGATGGAAGCGCCCGTCTTCCAGGATGCGGGCGATGCGCTGGTAATAGGCGGCCGAGGTGAAATCGGGTGCCGCTTCGGGGTGGCGCCAGGAACCGACGAAGTTGGAGCAGTTCTGGGCCTGGAGGAAGCCCACCAGGGTCATCTGCCGCATCGTATCCCCCGTCGTTCGACCCCCTGGCTATAGCCGAGCCTCCCTGGTTGCGCCAGGATCGGCCGGGCAAGGGAGGTATTCGCGATGCGCTACGGGGTCCATCTGCCGCATATCGGCCGCAAGGCCGGACCGGCGCTGATCCGCGAGGCGGCGGTGCAGGCCGAACGCCTGGGGTTCGACGATGTCTGGGTGAGCGAGCACATCATCGTCCCGCGCGATGCCGCCTACCCGCCCTCGCCGGCGTTCTACGAGCCGGTGCTGACCCTGACCTGGGCGGCGGCCGCGACCGAGCGGGTGCGGCTCGGCACGTCCGTGCTGGTGCTGCCGATGCGCCACCCGCTGCCGCTGGCCAAGGAGCTGGCGACCCTGCAGAACCTGTCCGGCGGGCGGCTGATCCTGGGCGCCGGCGTGGGCTGGATGGAGGCCGAGTTCGCTGCCCTCGGCGCGCGGTTCCACGAACGCGGCAAGCGCATGGACGAAGGGCTGGCGCTGATGCGCGCGGTCTGGACCGAGGACCCGGTGAGCTTTCCCACCGCGGTGATCGAGGCGCGGGTGGAGGACATGCGGATGCAGCCGCTGCCGGTGGCGCCGATCCCGGTGTGGATCGGCGGCGCCTCCGACGCGGCGATCGCGCGGGCGGCGCGGCATGACGGCTGGCACGGCAGCCGCATCACCCCCGAGGCGGCGCCGAAGCTGGCCGGGCGGCTGCGCGGGCTGCGGCCGGGGCCGGATTTCACCCTGTCGCTGCGGGTGCGCTGGGACGGCGCGGACGAGGGGGCGATGCGGGCCGCCTTCGCCGCCTATGCGGCGGCCGGGATCGACCATCTGCTGGTCGAGCCGCAGGAACGCGACGGTGCGGCCTGGCTTTCCGCGGTGGAGCGGATCGCGCGCGCCCGATGAAGCGGGTGCTGGTCATCAACCCCAATCGCTCGGCATCATGCGGGGCCGGGATCGCCGCGGCGATCGCTCCGGTTGCCGCCGGCGGAGCGGTGCGGTTCGACGTGGTCTCGCTGCCGGAGGGCCCCGAGGCGGTGCTGAGCTGGGCGGACTGGCACGCCGCGGTGCCGCCGGTGCTGGCCTGCATCGGGCGGGAGGCGGCGGCGGGCTATGTGATCGCCTGCGCCTCCGATCCCGGGATCGAGGCGGCGCGCGCGGTGACGCCGGCGCCGGTGTGGGGGATTTTCCGGGCCGCGGTGGGCGCGGCGGTGGCGCGGGCCGAGCGGTTCGGGGTGGTGGCGATCGTCGAGGCCTCCCGCGCGCGGCATCTGGCCGCGCTGCGGGCGATGGGGCTCGAGGACCGGCTGGCGGCGGAAGTGGCGCTCGATGTGTCGATGGAGACCCTGCTGGACAAGGGGGCGGCGCGGGAGCGGCTGATCGCGGCGGGGCGCGCCTGCGTGGCCGCCGGGGCGGGGGCGGTGATCCTGGGCTGCACCGGCATGGCGCATCACCGGGCGGCGGTGGCGGACGCCGTGGGGGTGCCGGTGATCGAACCCTGTCAGGCCGCGGCTGGGCTGGTGCTGGCGGCGCTGTCGGGCTGAGCGGGGGCGGCCAGCAGCAGCCGGTTGGCCGCTTCCAGCGCGGGGAACAGGGCGGCCCAGGCGCGGGCGAAGGCTTCCGGTGCCACGCCACGGGCTTCCAGCGCGACGCCGATCTGACGCACGCTGCGCACCCCGTCGATCAGCGCCAGGATGGAGGGCGCCAGGGTCGGCAGCCCCACCCGCACCCGCAGCCCGTCCATCACCAGGGTGAGCCCGCCGTCCGGTTGCAGCTGGCGGGCCTGTTCGGGGCCGGGGATTTCGCGGCCGACCGGCACCGCGTCGGGGGCCAGCGGATCGGCCCTGACGACCGGCTCGTCGGCGCGGCGGCAGTAGAGGACGTGCATCGAGATGTTGCCGGCCAGCGCTTCGGCCAGCGCGGCGCGCTCGGCGGGCGCCAGCGCGGCGGCGCGGGCGCGCAGCTTCGGGTCGGTCAGCAGATGGGTGGGGTCGTAGCGCAACGGCTCCATCCAGGCGGTGACGGAGAGACCGGCTTCGGCGAGCAGCGTGGTGAGCGCGGGCACGGTATAGGCGCGGTCGCGCGGGTTCAGCAGCAGGTCGAAGACCCCGGCGTCGCCGCCGGTGATGTGGTCCTGGAAATTGCGGTTGGCGCGGAACCAGTTGGTCTCCGGCAGGCCGCGCAGCAGGCGGCGGGCGGTCTCGATGCGCGCCGCCGGCGGCTGGTCCGGCGGGGCGAGGGCGCGCAGCGCGTCCTGCACCATGTAAACCCCGGTGCGGCCGTGTGGGGCATAGACCATCAAACCCATCCCGCCGCCCGGGGCGAGCACGGCGGTGAGCGCGCGCAGCCCCGCCGCCGGGTCGGGCAGGTGGTGCAGCACGCCGCAGCAGTCGATATAGTCGAACGGACCAAGGCCGGAGCCGGGCAGGTCGAGCAGCGAGCGGCTTTCCCAGACGATGTTGGCGAGGCCGCGGGCGGCGGCGCGGGCCTCGGCGATGCGCCGCGCGGCGGCCGACCGGTCGAGCCAGGTAACGCTGCCGGGCCGGCCGGCGCGGGCCAGTTGTTGGGCCAGCATGATAGTGCCGTCGCCGGTGCCGCCGCCGGCGAACAGGGCCCGCAGCGGCTGGGTGGTGGGGCGGGAAGCGCCGAAGACCCAGTGATCGATCTCGCGCAGATGGCCGGGGCTGCCGATGATGAGGCGCTTGGATTCCTCGCGCGGGTCGCGGCGCGGGTAGGGGTAGGCTTCGTACTGGGCGGCCAGGGCGGCATCGGTTGCGTCGGTCATGCCCGCGGCATAGACCGCGCCCATGCAGGGCACCAGCGGGCGGGGTTATTTCGGCATCGGCGTGGAGGGGGTGTCGAAGCCCGCCAATGTGGGCGCACTCTTGCGCACCGCCCATGCCTTCGGCGCCGCGTTCTGCTTCACCATCGGCGCCGGGTGGGACGCGCGATCGGCGCGGCAGGCGGATACCGCCGATACACCTTCCCATGTGCCGCTGTGGCGCTTTCCCGATCTCGCCGCGTTCAGCCTGCCGGCGGGATGCGTGCTGGTGGGGGTGGAGCGGCTGGAGGACGCGCCGGAGCTGCCCTCGTTCCGCCATCCGCTGTCGGCGGCCTATGTGCTGGGACCGGAGCGGGCCGGGCTTTCCCCCGCGCTGCTGGCGCGCTGCCGGCATGTGGTGCGGATCCCGACCCGGTTCTCGCTCAATCTGGCGGTGGCCGGGGCGCTGGTGCTGTACGATCGGCTGCTGCAGCACGGGCGGTTCGCGGACCGCCCGGTGGCCGCGGGCGGGGCGCCCGCGGCGGCGGCGGGGCCGGTGGTACGCCACGGCGCGCCGCGCTTCCGCCGGGTGGTGCCGGACTGGGCGCGCGATCCCGCCCCCGACCCGGCCGGCGATCAGGACGAGGAGGCCTGATCCCAGCGGGCGGCGGCGGCATCGTCGGCCTCCTTCGCCGCCACCCAGCTGGTGGCGCCGTCGGCCCATTCCTCCTGCTTCCAGAACGGGGCGCGGGTCTTGAGCCAGTCGATCAGGAAGCCGGTGGCGGCGAGCGCGGGGGCGCGGTGGGCGGCGGCGGCCAGCACCAGCACGATCGGCGCGCCCGGGGTGAGGCGGCCGAAGCGGTGGATCACGGTGCAGCCGGCGAGGCCCCAGCGGCGCTCGGCCTCGGCGGCGATGGCGGCGATCGCGCGTTCGGTCATGCCCGGGTAACGTTCCAGGGTGAGGGCGGCGAGGCGGCGCCCGCCCTCGCTGTCGCGCACGGTGCCGACGAAGCAGCCGATGCCGCCGATATCGGTGCGTCCGGCCAACAGCCGCGCCAGCTCGGCGCCGGGATCGAAGGGGGCGGCCTGCACTGCGACCCGTGCCATGCTCAGCCGCCGGTGACGGGGGGGAAGAAGGCGATCTCGTCGCCTGGGGCCAGCCTGGCCTCCGGGGTGGCGAATTCCTGGTTGACCGCGCAGCGGATGCTGGCGCGGGCGGCGAAGGCGTGGGCGTGGGCGGCGTCGCGCCCGGCGAGCCAGGGGATCAGCGCGGCGACGGTGGTGATCTCGGGCGGCGGGTGGAGCTGTTCCTCGGCCAAGCCCACGAGTTCGCGCAGCCAGGCGAAGTAGCGGATGGTGAGGGGGGCGGGTTCGGTCATTGGCTATTTGGGCGTGGGCACGGTTTCGACGCTGCCGTCGGCGCGGATGATGGTGCTGGTGCCGTTGCCGTTGGGCACCACGATGGCCGATGTGCCGTTGGGCAGATGGATGGTGCGGTAGGCGTTGGTGCCGGTGGTGGGGAAGCCGGCGCCGCCCGGGGTGTTGAAGGGCGGCGTGGGGGCGACCTGCGGGAGCGCCGGAATCCCCGGCAGGCGGGCGGCGGGGGTGGCGCCGTTGTTGCCCGGGATCGCCGGCGGGGCGGGCTGGTTGGGCAGGCTCAGCTGCTGCTGTTCCAGCGTTTCGAGCGTCGGCACCGCCTTGATCGGCTTCGGCCAGACGTTGCCGGAGGCGGTGGCGAGCGGCGGGACGGCGGGGGGCTGGCCGTTGACCCGGCGCATGGTCTCTCCGCCGCCGTTGGGGGCGTAGGGATCGCGTCCGGCCATGAAGGGGAAATGGACCTGGGTGCAGCCGGTCAGCGCCAGCAGAACCAGCAGGGGGAAGGCAGGCAGGCGCATCGGGTGGCTCCGCGGACAGGAGCGTAATGTGGCGCGGCCGGGGCGCCGGCTCAAGCGGGCGGAACGGTGGCGACCGGGGATTCGGGTCAACGGACCGTAATCTTTCCTGATCGGGGCGGGATGAGGTCTTGAACAGGGGAGGGGGCGAGAGTGGCGATCACCTCGCACAGCGTGTCGTGGCGAGGGATGCCGCGGCGAAGGGGGCGGCGAAATGGGGCGGGGAAGAACTTGGTGGGGCGGGACAACGCAGGCCTCCGACGATGCGGGGGCCTGCGAAGCGGAGCGGGGAGGGGCAAGGGAACAGGGTGTTCCCTCGCTTGCTCAAAGGATCAGCGCATCGGCGCGGCAGGAGCCTCCCGGAACGGGGTGCCGCTTTCGGCGAGTTCTCGCAGCAGCGCCGAGGGCGTCCAACGACGCCCGAATTCGCGTTCCCAGGCCAGGATTTGCTCGTAGACCGCGCGCGGTCCGATCTGGTCGGCCCAGTACATCAGGCCGCCGCGATAGCGCGGAAAGCCGAACCCGTAGAGCCACATCACGTCGATATCGGAGGCGCGATAGGCCTTGCCTTCCTCGAGGATGCGGCAGGCCTCGTTGACCGAGGAAAACAACAGCCGGTGCAGGATCTCCTGGTCGGAGAATTGCCGCGGCGCGATCCCGAGGCTGGCGGCGGTTTCACGGATGATCCGGGCCACTTCGGGGTCGGGGTGGGGGGTGCGGTCGCCTTTCTCGTAGCGATACCATCCGGCGCCGGTCTTTTGTCCGAACCGGCCCAGCTCGACCAGCCGGTCGGCGATCGGCAGCTTGCGGTAATTCGGGTCCGCGGCGGCCCGCCGGCGGCGCCCGGCGGCGCCGATATCGAGACCGGCGAGATCGCCCACCGCGAACGGTCCCATCGGATAGCCGAAATCGACCATCACCTTGTCGACCTGTTCGGGCAGACAGCCCTCTTCCAGCAGGATCACCATTTCGGAGTTGAAGGGGGCGCGGGAGCGGTTGGCGACGAAGCCATCCGTGTTCCCGGCCATGGCCGGCACCTTGCCGATCCTGCGCCCCAGCGCCATCGCGCTGATGAGGGTTTCCGGGGAGGATTTCGTCCCGCGCACCACTTCGAACAGCTTCATCACATTGGCAGGCGAGAAGAAATGCGTGCCGGCCGCATCGCCCGGGCGGTTCGTGACGGCAGCCAGCTCGTCGATGTCGAGGGCCGATGTGTTCGAGAAGATGAGGGCGCCCGATTTCATGGTCTGGTCGAGCGCGCGGAATACCGGTTTCTTGACGTCCATCTCCTCGAACACGGCCTCGATCACGACATCGGCATCGGCGATGTCGGCATAGCCTGCGACCGGATGGATCCGTGCCAGCCGCTGCTCCATTTCCTCCTGGGTCAGGCTGCCGCGCTTGACGGAGGTTGCGTAGTTGGCACGGATCCGCTCCATCCCGCGCGCCAGTGCTTCGGGCGTGGAATCGATGATGCGCACCGGGATGGCGTAATCGGCGAAACTCATGGCGATGCCACCGCCCATCGTGCCGGCACCGACCACCGCCGCTGTGCGGATTTCGCGCGGACGGAGATCGCCGGGCAGATCGGGCAGCTTGGCCGCCTCGCGCTCGGCGAAGAAGGCGTAGCGGAGGGCGCGGGCCTGGTCGGAGTTTTCGAGTTCGGCGAACAGCTCCTGTTCGCGCCGGATGCCCTCATCGAAGGGCAGGCGGCATGCGGCCTCCACCGCGGCCACGCAGTTGCGCGGCGCGATCTGGTTGCGCGCGCGCCGGGCGATGGTGGCCCGTGCCTCGGCGAACATCTCGGGAGTGCCCTCGGCGAGCCGGTCGCCGCGGTCGCGCACGCGCGGCAGGGGCCGCGTTGCCGCGACCGCGCGCGCGAAGGCGATGGCGGCGTCCCGCAGGTTCTCGCCAGGCGCGAGAACGCGATCGAGAATGCCGAGGGCGCCCGCCTCAGGGGCCGGCACATGGCGGCCGGAAGTGATGAGATCGACGGCCCGTTTCGGC
>JBMFXF010000128.1:0-9518 GCA_049964515.1 Acetobacteraceae bacterium
GGTGAGCATGAAGGCGTGGGCGACCCGGCCGGTGGCGAAGGCGTTGCGCAGGGTGCGCACCATCGCATCCTGGCCGATCAGGTCATCGAAGGTCTGCGGGCGGTATTTGCGGGCGAGGACGCGATACGCGGGGGCGGGATCGGCGGGCCGGGGCGAAGTGGGCAGCGCCTCGCCGAACAGGCCGGGGCCTTCTGGCGGGAGCGGGGCGGGATCCTCGGTCTGGCCGGACATGGGTGCCGACCGCCGTGGCGGCCTCCTGTTGCAGGGTGGGGAACCGGACCGACGACCCGAGCGGAAACTCGCTGCGGCTGCTTCCTTCCGGACCTGACCGGGTTGGCAAGGCGCCCGTCCGCGGCCGGTTCCCCGCGGTCCGTATATCGCGGCCGGGCGGGGTGCGGCAAGGCGGCGGGTAGCCGCTCAGGCGCGCAGGGCGGCGAAGAAATCGCGCAGCAGCGCCGCCGCCGCCGCCTCCCGCACGCCGCCCACGATCTCCGGGCGATGGTGGCAGGAGGCGGCGGCGAACACCCGCGCCCCGTGCTCCACCCCGCCGCCCTTCGGGTCGTAGGCGGCGAACACCAGCTTGCGGATGCGAAACAGCGCGATCGCCTGGGCGCACATCGGGCAGGGTTCCAGGGTCACATAAAGGTCGCACCCCGGCAGGCGCGGCGTGCCGGCCCGGGCGGCGGCGGCGCGCAGGGCCAGCAGCTCGGCGTGGCCGGCGGCGTCGCCCGCCTCCACAAGATTGCCCGCGGCGGCCAGCTCGGTCCCGTCCGGGGCCAGCACCACCGCGCCCACCGGCACCTCGCCGCGGGCGGCGGCGGCCTCGGCCTCGGCCAGCGCGCGCTGCATGGGATCGGGCGGCATCGGCCCTCAGAGGGTCTCGATCTCGAGCGGGAACGGCGCGTCGGGGTCGGGCAGGTGCAGCAGGTGGTAGATATTGAAACGGAACGCCGGCCCGACCGAGATCTCCGGCGGGGTGAACGGAAAGGCCAGGTTGCCGGCGGTGGACAGCCGGCCCGGGTAGCCGTGATGCAGCAGATATTGCTTGGTGGTGCGCATCACCTCGGCGGCCCGCTCGGCGGTGGGGGCGATCACTTCGCCCAGGACGAACACCTCCCCCGGCAGCGGCTCGCCCGCCGGCGGGGCCATGCGCACGCCGTCGATGCCATAGACGCGGAAGGTGAGCGTGTAGTCCTCCGGCTGGTCCTCGCAGACCAGATCGCGCACCACCCTTGCGGCCTCGGGCAGGATCTCGCGGTGGCGGGCGATGAAGCGGGGATCGGCGGCACCGGCGATCAGGATGGCCCGCTCGCCCAGCTTGCGGGCGCCTTCCAGCTTGATGGTGGGGTCGGCGCTCGGCCGCCAGGCGGCGCCGGCGACCCGCGTGCGCCGTTCGTCGAGCGCGTCGTAGCGCGCGGCGGTGAGATCGAGGCTGCCGTCCGGCTCGGTCAGGCCCCAGGGGTCGGATTGCTCGTAGAGCGAATGGGCGGCGACCGAGACCGGGGTGGCGCGGCGGGCCGGGTTCATGCTTTCCAGGGTGAACCCCTCGTCGTCCAGCGTGGCCAGGATGCAGTCCCGCCCGCCGGGGACGCAGCAGAGCGAGGCGCACTCGATGATCTTGGCCATGTGCATGACCAGCCCCATCGGGTAGCCGAGCAGGTCCGGCAGGGCGGCGAAGATCGAGGTATCGCAGGACCGGCCGGCGATCAGCACATCGACCCCGGCGGCCAGCGCGCGGCGGAACGGGCCGGTGCCCATCTGGCCGACGATATGGGCGGCGGCGTCGATCTCCTCGCCGGTCAGGGCGGGCATGTCGTCGAACGCGCGGATGCGGCCCTCGGCGAGGGCGGCGTGCAGCATCGGCCGCGGCATGTCGGCGCGCAGCACGCCGAGACGGAAATGCAGCCCATCGGCGCGGGCGATCTCGCGGATGATCGCCAGCGTCGCGTCGAGATGCGGCGCCGCGCCGGCCGAGCCGGCCGAACCGATCACCAGCGGGATATCGAGGCCGCGGGCGGCATGCAGCAGCTTGCGCAGATCGCGCCTGGTGGCGGCGGGCGCGGTCGCCAGCTCGCCCTTGCCGAGATACGTGGGGCCGATATCGATCGAGCCCATGTCGGCGCCGATCATGTCAGGGCGGCGTGCGATGGCGGCTTCGAGCGCCGGGGTGGGCACGCCGTAGCCGAGCTGACCGGAGGCGCCGACCAGGCGCATCGGCCGGCGCGCGGTGCGCAGCGCGTCGAGCACGCGCAGCGAGGCGGTCATATCTCGAGCCCCAGCAGCGGGGCGTGCTGTTGCGCGCCGTACACGTCCCGGTCGCCGGGGTCGCCGGCCATCAGCTTGCGGGCCAGGGTGATCTTGATGGCGCGGCCGGGCGGATAGGGGATGATGGCGACGTCCTGCTCCGGCACGCCGTAGCGGGCGGCGATGGCGGCCGGGGTGAGGGCGGGGGATTGGGCGAGGCGCTGATAGTCGGCGTCGGAGCCGAGGATGATGTCGAAGGTCAGCCGGCGCGGGCCGGCGTTCTTGCTGCGGATGACCTGGGCGAGGTCCTGGAGCTGCATGGCGTTCCCCTGGGTTGGCGCGATCCTGTCGCGCGCGGCGGGTGCGGGCAAGGGTGAGGCGCGGGGTCAGCCCGGCGCCAGCAGGCGCACCCGATCGGGGCCGGCCGCGGCGGCGAAGGCACGGTCGAACGTCAGCACCGGCGCCGCGCGGGCCTGCCCAGCCTGGTGCAGCACGACGCCGTCGGCGAAATCCCCGCCCGCCTCGAGCATCGCCAGCCCCGCCTCGGCGGCCGGGCGATCGACCTCGACCGGGCGGCTCGCGATCAGGTCGCGCAAGGTGCCGGCGATCTCGCGCGCCGGCAGGCGGCAGGCGCGGCGCAGGATCCATACGGTCTCGCACAGGACCAGGATCGGGATCACCACCGTCTCGGCCGCCTCGATCGCGGCGGCCGCGGGGCCGGCCTGAACCGGGTCTTCCCAGGTCAGGAAGCGGACCAGGACATTGGTATCGACGGCGATCCTCACGCCGGATCGCCGCCCTCGATCGCGTCCTGCATCGCCCCGAGCGTGAGCACCGGCTGACCGGGCCTGCGCAGCGCACCGCGCAGCCGGGAAAGCGGCGGGGCGGTATCGGAGGCACGCAGTTCCACCCGCCCATCCGGCAGCAGCGCCACGTCCACCTTGCAGCCCGGGGCGGCACCGAGATGGGAGAGAACACCCCGCCGCAGGGTGATCTGGCCCTTGGCGGTGACGGTGAGCGCGCTGGACATGGACATGAGGTTGGACCTGACGAGACCACTCCGAAGTAAGGGGTCTGTTACCTTACGTCAATCCCTCGGGCGTATCCTTCCGGAGCGGCGGGGCGGCGAGCCGCGTCATCGCCCAGCTTGCCGCCTCGGCCAGCACCGGGTCGGGGTCGGCGCGCAGACGCGCCGCCACGGGGGCCAGCGCGGGCTGGCCGCTGTTGCCGATGGCGATCGCTACGTTGCGCAGAAACCGCGCGCGGCCGATCCGCTTCACCGGCGAGCCGGCGAAGCGGGCCCGGAACCCGGCCTCGTCCAGCGCCGCCAGCTCGGCCAGCGGCGGCGCGCGCAGATCGTCGCGGGCGGCGAGCTTCGCCTCCCGCCCGGCGGCGGCGAAGCGGTTCCACGGGCACACCGCCAGGCAATCGTCGCAGCCGTAGATGCGGTTGCCGATCGCGGGGCGGAACTCGGGCGGGATCGGGCCGCGATGCTCGATGGTCAGGTAGGAGATGCAGCGCCGCGCATCCAGCCGGTACGGGGCGGGAAAGGCATCGGTGGGGCAGGCGGTCAGGCAGCGGGAGCAGCTCCCGCAGCGATCCGGGTGCGGCGGGTCCGGCGGCAGCGCCAGCGTGGTGTAGATCTCGGCCAGGAACAGCCAGGAGCCATGGCGGCGGGAGACCAGGTTGGTGTGCTTGCCCTGCCAGCCGAGCCCGGCGGCGGCGGCCAGCGGCTTCTCCATCACCGGGGCGGTATCGACGAACACTTTCACCCCCGCGCCGAACCGGCTGGCGATGAACTGCGCCAGATGCTTGGCGCGGCCCTTCAGCAGGTCGTGATAGTCGCGGTTGCGGGCATAGACCGAGAGATTGCCGCGATCGGGGCGGGCCAGCGTGGCCAGCGGATCCTCGTCCGGGGCGTAGGAGAGCCCGAGCGCGATCACGCTGACCGCCTCCGGCCACAAGGCGCGGGGATCGGCGCGCTGCTCGGCGCGGCTCGCCATCCAGCCCATCTCGCCCTCAGCGCCGGCGGCCAGGAAGGCGGCCAGGCCGGCGCGGGCGCGCGCATCCAGCGCGGCGCGGGTGAAGCCCACCGCGTCGAACCCCAGCGCGGCGGCGCGGGCGCGGATCCGCATGGCGGGCGCTTGCTTGACTCCGTCAATTCTGTTCTTGACCCTGTCGCCCATGATCCATCCCGACCGCATCGCGGCCCTGCGCCGCTTCAACCAGTTCTACACCGCCCGCATCGGCCTGTTGCGTCCCGGGGTGCGTAGCGGCGGCCTGGGCCCGACCGAGGTGCAGGTGCTGTTCGAACTGGCCCGGGTCGAGGGCACCTCCGCAAGCCAGATCGCCACCTCGCTCGGGCTGGACCAGGGCTTTCTCAGCCGCGTCCTGGCCCGTCTGCGCCGCCACAGCCTGGTGGTCAGCATCCCGGACCCCGGGGATCGCAGGCGCATGTTGCTGCACCTGACCGCGGCCGGCCGCACCGTACTGGCACCGCTGGATGCGAACGCCTCGGCCCTGGCGCAAACGCTGCTCGGCCGCCTGCCCGAACAGGCCCAGGCCGATCTGATCGCCGCGATGGATCGGATCGCCACGCTGCTGGCGCCCGCGCCCAGCGCGCCGGTGGTCCTGCACCCGCCGGAACCGGGCGATATCGGCTGGGTGATCGCCCGCCATGGCGCGCTGTATGCGGCCGAATACGGGTTCGATGCACGGTTCGAGGCGCTGGTGGCCCGCGTCGCCGGCGATTTTCTGACCAGCCACGACCCGCTGCGCGAAGCGTGCTGGATCGCCAGCCGCGACGGGGTCAACCTCGGCTCGGTGTTCCTGGTCCGCGCCGATGACACGCTGGCGAAGCTGCGGCTGCTGCTGGTGGAACCGATCGCGCGCGGCGAGGGGCTGGGCAGGCAGCTGGTCCGCGAATGCCTACGCTTCGCCCGCGCCGCGGGATATCAGCGGATCACGCTCTGGACCCAGGAGTCGCTTATCGCCGCACGCGGGATTTATGCCGCCGAGGGATTCCACCTGGTCTCGCGCCGGCCGCACGACATGTTCGGCGTGCCGCAGGTGGGGGAGGAGTGGGAGCGGGCGCTCGACGCGCCGGCCCGGCTAAGCGATGCTGCGCCCGCAAGCGAAAGGCCCCCCCGATGAGCGTGCAAACCCGCTACGTGCTGATGGTCGCCATGGATGTCGCCCCGGAGGCGGAGGCGCTGTTCAACGAGGTGTATGACACCGAGCATGTCCCGCTCCTGCTGGAGGTCCCGGGCGTGCGCGCGGTCACCCGCCTGCACGGGCAAGCCGCCTCGTTTGCCATGGCCGGGCAGGTGCGGGTGCTGCCGGCGCCCGTGCCCGCCTATGTCGCCCTCTACGAGATCGATGATCCGGCGGTGCTGACCAGCCCGCAGTGGCAGGCGGCGGTGGAGCGCGGCCGGTGGCCGACCGAGGTGCGCCCGCACACCACCAACCGGCATCATGGGGTCTATCGGGTGCTTTGATCGCCCGGCGGGCCCCGCGCCCGTCTTGCGTCGCAACCGGGGCCGCCCGATACAGGCCCCATGAACGATACGACCGACCTCGCCTATGATTTCCGCGCCGCCGAGCCGCGCTGGCGGGCCGCGTGGGACCGCCGCGCCTGCTTCGCCGTGCCGGATGTGCCGGCCGACGCCCGGCCGAAATACTACGTGCTCGAGATGTTCCCCTACCCCTCGGGCAAGATCCACATGGGCCACGTCCGCAACTACACCCTGGGCGACGTGGTGGCCCGCTACAAGCGGGCGCGCGGGTTCGCGGTGCTGCACCCGATGGGCTGGGATGCGTTCGGCCTGCCGGCCGAGAACGCCGCCCGCGAGCGCGGCATCCACCCGGCGCGCTGGACCCACGACAATATCGCTGCCATGCGCGCCGAGCTGCGCCGCATGGGCCTCTCGCTCGACTGGGCGCGTGAGTTCGCCACCTGCGATCCCGCCTATTACGGGCACCAGCAGAAGCTGTTCCTCGATTTCCTGCGCGCCGGCCTCGCCTACCGGCGGGAAAGCGCGGTCAACTGGGACCCGGTGGACGGCACCGTGCTGGCCAACGAGCAGGTGATCGACGGCCGCGGCTGGCGCTCCGGCGCGCTGGTGGAGAAGAAGCAGCTGGCGCAATGGAACCTGCGGATCACGCAGTATGCGCCGGAACTGCTGGACGCGCTGGAGGGCATGGCGCGCTGGCCGGAGCGGGTACGCGTCATGCAGGCGAAATGGATCGGCCGCAGCGAGGGCGCGCGTCTCGCTTTCCCGCTGCTCGCCCCGGAAGCCGGCATCGACGCGGTCGAGGTGTATACCACCCGCCCCGACACGCTGTTCGGCATGTCGTTCCTCGCCCTGGCCCCCGACCATCCGCTGGCCGCCGCGGTGGCGGCGCGGGATCCCGCGGCGGCGGCGTTCATCGCCGACTGCCGCCGGCTGGGCACCAGCGAGGCGGCGATTGAGACCGCCGAGAAGCAAGGCTACGACACCGGGCTGCGGGTGGGACACCCGTTCCTGAAGGACGCCAGCTTCCCGGTCTGGATCGCCAATTTCGTGCTGATGGAATACGGCACCGGGGCGATCTTCGGCTGCCCCGCCCATGACCAGCGCGACCTCGATTTCGCCCGCAAATACGGGCTGGCGGTGACGCCGGTGGTGCTGCCGCAAGGGGAATCGGCGGACGGGTTCGCCATCGGTGAGACCGCCTATACCGGCCCCGGGGTCGCGTTCAACTCGGGCTTCCTCGACGGGCTGGCGGTGGACGCAGCCAAGCGCGCAGCCATCGCCGCGCTGGAACGTGCCGGCCTGGGCAAGGGCGAGGTGAACTGGCGGCTGCGCGACTGGGGCGTCTCCCGCCAGCGCTACTGGGGCTGCCCGATCCCGGTGATCCATTGCGAGGCCTGCGGCGTGGTCCCGGTGCCGGACGACCAGCTGCCCGTCACCCTCCCCGAGGACGTCAGCTTCGATCGCCCGGGCAATCCGCTCGACCACCACCCGAGCTGGAAGCACGTCCCCTGCCCCGCCTGCGGCCGCGCCGCCCAGCGCGAGACCGACACGTTCGATACCTTCGTGGACAGCTCCTGGTATTTCGCCCGCTATTGCAGCCCCGGCGCGACGGTGCCGGTGGACCGCGCGGCGGCGGATCATTGGCTGCCGGTCGATCAGTATATCGGCGGCATCGAGCACGCGATCCTGCATCTGCTCTATTCGCGCTTCTTCACCCGCGCCATGCGCGACACCGGCCATCTGGCGATCGCCGAACCCTTCGCCGGGCTGTTCACCCAGGGCATGGTCACGCATGAGAGCTACCGCGCCGCCGACGGCGCCTGGCTCTACCCGGAGGAAGTGGAGAAGCTGCCCGACGGCTCCGCCCGCCGGCGCTCCGACGCGGCCCCGGTCAGCGTCGGTCGGGTCGAGGCGATGAGCAAGTCGCGCCGCAACACCGTCGATCCCGGCGCCATCATCGACCGCTACGGGGCCGATACCGCGCGCTGGTTCATCCTGGCCGACAACCCGCCCGAGCGGGACATGGAGTGGACCGAGGCCGGCGTCACCGGCGCGTTCCGCTTCACCCAGCGCCTGTTCCGGCTGGTCGCGCCGATCGCCGCGCTGCCCGCCACCCTCCCCGCCGCGGACCCGGGGCCGGCCGCGCTGGCGCTGCGCCGGGCCGCCCATCGCGCCATCGCGGCGGTGACCGAGGCGCTGGAGAGCTTCGCCTTCAACGTCGCCGTCGCCCGCATCCACGAGGCCGCCAACGCGCTGGCCGAGGCCGAGCGGGCGCCGGACCAGCCCGGCCTGGCGGCGGCGCGGCGGGAGGCGGCCGACATCCTGGTCCGGCTCGCCGCGCCGATGATGCCGCATCTGGCCGAGGAGCTCGGCGCCCGGCTGCACCCCGATGGCCCGCTGGTGGCCGAACGCCCCTGGCCCGAGGCCGATCCCGCGCTGCTGGTCGCCGAGACGGTGACCGTCGCGGTGCAGGTGAACGGCAAGCTGCGCGGCTCGATCGCGCTGCCGCCCGGAGCCGACCGGGCCGCGGCGCTGGTGGCGGCGCGGCGCGAACCCAACGTCGCCCGCGCGCTGGAGGCCGGCCGGGTGGTGAAGGAAATCCATGTACCGGACCGGATCGTGAATTTCGTGGTCGCGGGATGACGCGCGCGCGCGCCCTGGCGACGCTGCTGCCGCTGGCGCTGGCCGGCTGCGGGTTCCGTCCGGTCTATATGGCCTCCCCCGGCGGCGCGGCGGGGCCGGCCGCGCGCAACCTGGCCCGCATCCACGTGGCGCTGATCCCGGACCGACCGGGCCAGCTGCTGCGCCAGGCGTTGCAGCAGCGGTTCCACGGCGCCGACGACACCACCCCCCGGCGCTACACGCTGCACGTTTCGTATTGGATCACCGGCCAGAACGAGGGCATCCTCCCCTCCTCCGTCGCCACCCGGGTGCAGCTGATCGCCGGCGCGACCTGGACCCTGACCCGGCACGACCCGGCGCACAGCCTGGTGACCAGCGGGTCGGCCCAGGCGATGGACGGGGTCGATCAGTTCGACGAGCAGTATTTCGCTTCCCAGCTCGACAACAACGCCGCCGACCGGCACCTCGCCGACGCCATCGCCGGACAGATCGCCACCCGGCTGGCGATCTTCTTCCGCCAACGCGCCGACCAGGCGGCGCGATGAAGCTGGAGGCCCGTGCCGTCGCCGGGTTCCTGCGCGATCCCGGCGCCTGCCGGGTGGTGCTGCTGTATGGCGAGGACCAGGGCCAGATCCGCGAGCGCGCGCGCGCGCTGGTGACCGCGGTGGTGGGCAACACCGACGATCCGTTCCGGGTGGCCGAGCTCGACGCCGACCGGATCGGCACCCTTCCCGACGAGGCCGCCACCTTCGCGCTGACCGGCGGGCGGCGGGCGGTGCGGGTGCGCGAGATCGCCGACACCCGCGAGGCCCAGGCCGCGGTCGCCGCCGTGTTGCGCTCGGCAGCGCCGGCGCTGGTGGTGCTGGAAGGCGCCGGGCTGGCGGCACGCTCCACCCTGCGGACGATGCTCGAAGCCGCCCCCGACGCGGTGGCGATCGGCTGCTACGCCGATGACGGCCGCAATCTGGCCGAGACGATCCGCGCAACGCTCGCCGCCGCCGGGGTGCAGGCGGACGCCGAGGCGAGCGCCTGGCTGGTCCAGCATCTGGGCGTCGATCGGGCGCTGACCCGGGCCGAGCTGGAAAAACTGGCGCTCTACGCCGGGCCGGCCGGGCGGGTGGACCTGGCGGCGGCGAT
>JBMFXF010000129.1:0-9418 GCA_049964515.1 Acetobacteraceae bacterium
GCCCGGTACGGCGACGCCGCGGCCAGCGTCGGGATCGGCGGCCAGGGCGCGGCGGCGTGGCGCAGGGCCCGGTCGGCCTCGGCTTCGGAGGCGTCGCGGCGCGGCAGGCTGCCGCTGTAGCGCGTGACGGTGGCGGGCAAACTGCCGGTTCCGGTGCGGCGCGTGCCGATCAGCACCGCGGCCGGGACCGGGAACAGCGGCTGCACGGTCTCATCGAAGCTCCACGCTTCCTCGATCTGGACTTGCGCCACCCGGAAATCGCCCGCCCGCATCCCGCCGAAGGCCGGCCGGTTCAACGCCGCGTAGGGAAGCACGAAACCGATCGTCCCGCCCGGTTTCAGATAGCGCTCCGCGCCGCGCGCCCAGAACAGCGCGGCGATGTCCTGCTGGGTCGCCAGCCGGCCGCCGATCCACAGATTCATCGCCATGGAGGCGTCGCGCAGATTGACCTTCATCTCCGCGCTGAGGTGACGATAGGCGACCCAGGGCGGGTTGCCGATCAGCACGTCGGCGCGCTGATCGGCCCGCGAAAACCAGAGCGGGCTGACCAGGTTGCGAAGCACGTAGGGCCAGATGTGGTTCCGGCCGGCGTGATAAAGCGACAATACCCGCTCGTAGGTGGCGGTCATCGCCGCCGCGTCGGCCGCGCCGACGCCCGGAATCCGCGACAGCGCGCGGCGCACGTCCTCGGGCGCGGCCTGATCGTCCAGCCCCTCGGCGAGCACCCGCAGGCCGGCATCGTATTTCGCCTGATCCTCGGCGAAGCCGGTGGGCACCCGCAACGGCGGCTCGCCGGGCACCGGAAGTTCCATGTCCTGCGCATCGCCCAGCGGGCGGATGTTCCATTGTAGCGCGTCGCCAAGGAACACCGGCACATGCAGAACCCCGCTCCGCGCGCCGATCGTCTCGCCGAGGGCGAGCAGCCAGGTGACCCGGGCGATGATGATGGCGACCGGATGCACGTCGATGCCGCGCACCTGCGCCGCGCAGGCGGCGAGCGCCTGCGCCGCCGGCCAGCCCGCCTCGCGCGCCGCCGCCAGCAGCCGGCGCAGGGCATGGAACAGGAACGTGCCCGACCCGCAGGCCGGGTCGAGCACGCGCTGCGTCAGCGGCGCCGTCACCACCCGGTTGACCAGCTTCGCGGCCAGCCAGTCCGGCGTGTAGTACTCGCCGAGGTCGTGCCGTTGCGCGGGGTCGATCAGGCTCTCGTAGAGCGCCTTGAGCACATCCGCCTGCACCTCGCGCAGCCGGAACCGGCCGGCCTGGCGCGCGACGCGCAGGATCAGGTCGTGCCCTTCCGGCGCGCGCAGGACCCAGTCGAAGAAATCGCTCTCGACCGCGCCCACGATGCCGGCCTCGGCCAGCGCCCGGCCGGACATGATGGCCTCGGCGTCCCCGAGCGGCAGGTCGAGCACGCGCGCCGCGATCGTCTTGGCGACGATCGTCAGATAGGTGTGCTGCAGAAACAGCCGGTCGTCGCCGACCGCGGTCCCATAGACCACCGCCAGCAGCCGGTCCCACAGTTCCCGCTTCAGCCGCGTCTCGGGGTCGGCCGCGAGACCTGCCCAGAGGGCTTCGAGCATCCCCTGGGCGCGGCGGAAGGTCAGGCTGTCGCGCCCCAGGATGCGCTGCACCGCAAGCGGCGCGGGGTCGAGCGCGTCGCGGTCGGACAGCGCCGGCTCCAGCCACGCCAGCAGCGCGTCCGGCTGCTCCGGCTGCGTCTGATGGCGGCTGATCTCGACCATCTCCGCGCCGCGCAGCTCGTAGGCGACGAAGCTCGCCCCGTCGGTGGCGATGCCGAGGTAGCGCCGCCCGGTCTGCCGCTCCCGCTCGCGAAGATAGTCGGGCAGGCGGGCCAGCACATCCGCCGTCTCCCGCCGCAGGTCGGACTTGAACTCGAACACCGTGGCGCCGAACAGCATGTCCGCCCGCCCGCGGATCTCCGGCATCCGCACCTCGTGGTCGAAGGCGAGATACTCCGCCCGGAACAGGTGGTGGAGGACGTGCGTGATCTGGGTGCGAACGGCTTCATGCCCCGGGCGCGTGGCCAGTGCGGCGGCCAGCGCGGGCAGGTCTTCGTGGCGCCAGGACTCCATGTCCCGCACCATGCGGCATCGCCCCGCGCCGCGACAACACCGGACCGCTTGCGCCGGGCGCGGCGGGCGCTACGCTGCCTCCATGGCCGCCCGAGTCGCAAACCAGCCCGATCTCTTCGCCGACGCCGCCGCCGACGCCGGCGCAAGCCACGGCATCGTCGCCGAGCCGCCGGAGCCGGAGTTCATCAATCGGGTGCGCGACGAGCTGCTCGGCTATCTCGCCAAGGCCCGCGCCGCCAGCACCCTGCCGTGGCGCAACCTGACCGAGGACTACCTGATCGAGATGCGGGTCTATTCGATGTCGCGCTGGCTGCCGGCGGAGGAGGCGCGCGCCCTGCGCCGGGATTTCGGGCTGGAAATGGACCGGCTCTACGAGGCGGCGGACCAGGCCCGCCCCGACGTCTGGGGGCGGGATTTCTGAGCCGCCGCCGGAACCCGGCGCCTACCCCCCCTCCCGCCAGATCGCCCCCTTCAGCCGATCCAGAAACCCCTCATGCGCCGCCAGCTCCGCCGCCGAGGGCACCATCACCCGCGGCGTCCGCGCCGCCGCCGGCGCGTAGGACACCGCCGGCCGTCCCCGCGTCTCCGCCCCCAGGGTCAGGCCGCGCTGGCGCCCACCGGTCAGCTCCACATAGACCTGCGCCAGCAGCTTGCAGTCCAGCAGCGCGTTGTGGGTGGTCCGCGCCGAGAGGTCGATCCCGTAGCGCCGGCACAGCGCATCCAGCGAATTCGGCATCCCGGGAAACCGCGCCCGCGCCAGCGCCAGGCTGTCGATCATGCGCGCCGCCTCCAGCGACGGGCGGCCGATGCGCGCCAGCTCGGCGTTGACGAACCCGAAATCGAACGGCGCGTTATGCGCGATCAGCTTGCCGTCGCCGAGGAACTCCAGCAGCGCGTCGGCCACCGCGGCGAAGCGCGGCTTGCCGGCCACCGCGGCGTTGGTGATGCCGTGCACCCGCACCACCTCCTCGGGAATGTCGCGCTCGGGGTCCAGCAGCGTGTGAAACCAGCGCTCGGTGGGCAGGTCGTTCACCAGCTCGATGGCGGCGATCTCGATCACCCGGTCGCCGGCTAGCGGATCGAGCCCGGTGGTTTCGGTATCGAACAGCACGGCGCGGGTCATCGGCGCAGCCGCTCCAGCAGGCGCAGGATCTGCCGCCGCGCGTGGAAGCGCGAAAGCCCGGTGCGGATCACCGTGTCGGCCCGCCGCCGCTTGGCCGCGTCCGGCATCTGCCGCGCGATCACCGCCGCCGCCTGCGCCGCATCCATCCGCCCGCGCAGCCGCACCCGGTGGCGCTGCACATCGGCCGGCGCCGAGACCACCACCACATGGTCCACCCGCGCCGCGCCGCCGGTCTCGAACAGCAGCGGAATATCCAGCACCGCGACCTTATGCCCGGCGCGGCGGGCGCGCGCCAGGAAGCGCCGCTCGGCCGCGCGCACCCGCGGGTGGATCAGCGCCTCCAGCCGCCGCAGCGCCTCCGGGTTGCCCAGCACCGCCGCGCGCAGCCGGGCCCGGTCCACCGCGCCATCCTGCACCGCGCCCGGAAACGCGGCGGCGATCGGCCCCACCGCCGCCCCGCCGCGACGCTGCATCCGGTGCACTTCCGCATCGGCGTCGAACACCGGCACGCCGCGGGCGCGGAACACCCCTGCTGCGGTGGATTTGCCCATCCCGATCCCGCCGGTGAGGCCGATCACGATCATGCGCCCGCCAGATCCGCCAGCACGAACGCGCGCAGCGCCGCGTCCACCTCGGGATCGGTACCGAACCAGGCGTGGAACCCGGGGCGCGCCTGGTGCAGCAGCATCCCGAGCCCGTCGATGCAGCGCAGCCCGTGCGCGCGCGCCGCCGCCAGCATGGGGGTCTCGAGCGGCACATAGACCAGGTCCGCCACCGCGAGGCCAGCCGCGGCGCGCGAGAAATCCAGCCCCGGATCGCCATGCCCGCTCATGCCCAGGGTGGTGGCGTTGACCACCAGCGCGACATCGGCCAGCGCCGCCGACCGCTGCGCCCAGTCCAGCACACGCAGCCCGGGCAGGTCGGCGGCCAGCGCCGCGGCGCGCGCCGGGGTGCGGTTGGCGACGCTGACCGGCACCCCCTGGTCCAGCAGCGCCACCGCAGCCGCCCGCGCCGCCCCGCCGGCGCCCAGGATCAGCGCCGGCCCGGCGGCGGGGTCGGCGCCCGCGTCGGCGAGGCCGGCGAGGAAGCCGAACACGTCGGTATTGCTGCCCTCGATATGGCCGTGGCGAAACACTAGCGTGTTCACCGCCCCCGCCCGGCGCGCGGTGAGGTCCACCCGGTCGGCCAGCGCGAAGGCGGCCTGCTTGTGCGGGACGGTGACGTTGGCGCCGGCGAACCCGGCGGCGAGCAGGCCGCGCATGGCGGGGACGAAGGCATCGGGGGCGATCGGCAGCGGGATATACGCGCCGTCGATGCCGTAGCGCTCCAGCCAGTAGCCGTGGATGCGGGGCGAGCGCGAGTGGCGGACCGGCCAGCCGGCGATGCCGGCGACTCGGGCCTGGGCGGTGAGGGGGCGCATCGGGGTACCATTCCCCGGGCGCGGGGGAAGATCAACCCGGACGATGGGGCGGTGCGAGCGGAGCAGGCGTCGCCGGCTCGCCGGGACGGTTATTCCCCGAACCGCTCACGCGCCCGCCAGGGCGGTCCGCAGCGCCACGCCGACCTGCTCGAACCCGCGCTGGGTCGGGCCGACCGCCGACGGTCGGCGCAGGACCTGCGGGGGTGCCGTCAGGTCCAGCAACTGCGCCAACCCGTCGCGATAGTGCCGCGGCCCGATGGCGGCTCCGCCCTCGTCCGGAGACGTGGGGCGGGAGGCGATCAAATCGGTGCTGCTCTGCGACATCGATGGCTCCTCGCTCGGTCCGGTGATGCTGATAATGGTGCAATGTAGTGCCGCGCCACCGCTGAAGGAAGCACCCGCTACCCCGCCACCTCCGCCTCCGGCGCCCCGGCCGCCAGCGCCGCCATATACCCCAGGATCAGATCGCGGGAGCGGAACCGCCCGCCCCAGCGCGCCTCCTCCTCCCGTCGCACGATCGGGAAGCTGGACAGCACGTAGTCCGCCGCCTCGCGGTCCAGCCCGTAGAGGTGGAAGAACACCGCATCCAGCCGGGCCCGCCGGCGCAGGCGCAGCTCCTCGTCCCAGGCGAAAGGCGGGCCGGCGTGACCCTGCTCGCGGGCGAAGCCGGTCAGGTCATGGGCGGTGAAGCTGAGCGCCAGCACGTCGGCGCGGATCAGCGCCTCGGCGGTGCCGGTGCCGAAGCGCCGGGCGTAGCCCTCGGGCGGCACCAGCGGCAGCTGTTCCACGATGTAGTAATTCAGATGGGTGCCCTGGACCTTCTGCCGCGCCACATAGTCCAGCACCAGCGCGTTGAGATTGGCCAGCAGCAGCGGCGCGAAGCGGCGATAGGGCCAAGCGCCGCCCGCCGCCTCCGCCGCCGGGTCGGGCAGCAGCAGCGGCAGCGTGTTGGCATATCCCGCGCGGGGGACCGCCGCGGCGATCATCGTTCGCGCGTCGGTCGGACGGGCGATATCGCGGAATCCGATCGCCCACTCCACCTCTTCCGGCCAGGCGATATCGCTCTCCGCAACCCAGAACTCAGGCCGGGCAAAGAAGCCCGGATCACGATGCTGATCCAGGGTGGTCGGAACGCTGACGAACGGGTTGTGCAGACTGGCCGGATTCGCGGCGACCGAGGCAGCGCGGTGATCGAACTGATGGATCGACCGTCCGGTCATCAGCGCCAGCCACCGCGCGCGCCCCTTCTCCCAGCGGTTCCCCACCACCGCATACGCCCCGTCCGCCGTCAGCTCCGCCGCGGTACGGAACGATCCGGAATCGTTCGTCATGTCCAGCATCCGCAGATACCGCACCGGCCACACCACCCGCGCCGGACTCTCCCGCCGGTCCACCAGCACCGGCAGCCGCGCGTAGATCGCCCGCGTCAGCGCCGCGTCGCGCCGGCTGCGAAACACCGGCGCGGTGCCGGTATTCGGGTTCACCGCCGAAAAATCCTCCGGCGTCAGCGCGAACGCCGCCGCCTCCGCCGCCGCCGCGTCCGGCTGGAAGAACGCCAGCCGCGCCTCGGCGAACCGCCGCTCCGCCCCCCCGAAGATCAGCGTGCAGAACTTGAACCGGCTGTCCACGTCGGGAAAGAACGCCTCGTTGCCGCGCCCGCCGTGGCGGTTCTCGAAATCGAACAGCACCGAAAGCCGCCCGGACCCGCTGATTTCGCGGAAGAACGGCGCGGCGCCCAGATCCGCCGCGATCCCGGACGGCACCACCAGCCCCACCACCCCCTCGCGCCGCGCCAGCCGCATCGCCCGCTCCACGAACAGCGCATAGAGATTGGTATCGCCCCCCGACAGCAGCGGATAATCCCGCGCCCCCTCGCGGGTGGCGGCGAAGGGCGAGCCGCCGGCGGCCACCCGCGCCGCCGTCTCGGCCGCCGCCGCTGCCGCGTCATAGGCCGCCGCCGCCGGCGCGCCCGCCGCCCGCAGCTCCGCCACCAGCCGCTTGCGATCGGCCGCGCGCTGGGCATGGGCCACCTCGGGCACATGGGCGGCGAACCATTCCACCTCCTGCATCTTCATCCGGTCCCAGGGTGGGTTGCCGATCACGGCGTCGAACCCGCCGGCAGGGGTGGCGCGCTCCCACTCCTCCCACACCCCGGGAAACGCCGCCTCCCAGTGCAGGAACCGGCGGTCGGCGGCGAGCGCGCGCGCCTGCGCCAGAAAATCCTGCGCGGCGGCGAAGGCGGCGGCGGGATCGATGCCGTTGCCGTTGCGCGGCGCCGCCGCGCCGGCCGCGCGCGGCAGCGTCATCAGCGCCCCGGTATCGGGCGCGCGCGGTGCGGCGGCGCCGGTGCCCAGCCGGGCCGGATCGCCATAGAACCCGGCGAACAGCGCCTCCCGCGCCTTGCGCGCCACCGGATCGGCGGGGGGCAGCCAGCGCGCGGCGTGATAGAGGTCGAGCAGCCCGCGCAGCTCCGCGGTCGCTTCCTCCACCCCGGCAAAGGCGGCGGCGGAGGCATGAACCTCGGCCAGATCGGCATCCGCCAGCGCCTCGATCTCGGCCATGCCGGCCGCCGACAGCCGCGCCCGCACCACCGCCTGGTTCATCGCCAGGCCGAAGCGCCGGCGCAGATCCGCCTCCACCGGATGCACGAACTCGCCGAACAGCGAATCCCCGCAGCGCAGATGATGGTCGAGGAACGACAGCGGCGCGCCGACGGTGAAACTGTGCAGCCACAGCGCCAGCTTGGCCAGTTCCACCGCCATCGGGTTGCGATCGACCCCGTGCACCACCCGCTTCAGCACCATCCGCCGGATCAGGTGGCGGTCGTCCAGCTGATCCTCGGCCACGCTGAACCCGCCAGCCTCGGCCTCGGCGCGCAGGCGCGCGCGCAGCCGGGCCAGCTCGCCCACCAGCGGCGAGCGATAGGCGCCGCCGGCCCAGGCCACCTGCCCCGGCGCCTCGGCGATCGCGCCCAGAACCTCGGCGGCCAGAAGATCGACCAGCGCCACCAGGAAATGCCCCGACCCCATGGCCGGGTCGCACACCCGCAGCCGCAGGAAGGCCGCCGCCGGATCAGCCGCCGCCAGCGCCGCCAGCCGCTCGGCCAGCGGGCGCGGGTCGGTGGCCAGCGCCGCGGCGGCGGCGGCGAAGGCCGCCCGCGCATCCTCCAGCAGCGGGGCCAGGGTGTGGCGCAGCACCAGCCCCACCAGCTCGTCGGGCGTGTAGTAGGAACCGGTGACCCGGCGAACATACAGCGTGGGCCGCAGCCGCACCCGCCCGTCCGCCTCGCGCACCGGCTCGCGTTCCAGCAGCTGCTCGTAGATCGCGCCGAGATGCTGGACCGAAAGATCGCGGTAGTTGATCCAGCGCGGCCGATCGCCGGTCCGCTCCCGCGACAGCGCATCGATCAGCGGGGCCAGCGCGGCGTCCGGCAGGCCGGGGCCGGCCAGCGGGTCGCCCGGCGGGTTCTCGAACAGGCCGCCGTTATAGGCCGGCAGTTCCAGCGCCGGATCGCCCTCTCCCACCGCGGCGAACAAGGTCGCCAGGCGCTGCCACCACACCCGCCCGCGCGCGGACACCGGCCGCAAGTCATCGCGCGCCGCCGCCACCGCCTCGCGCAGGCCACGCAGGCTGTAGGCGCGATAGGCCGGCCGCGCCACCGGCAGCAGCGCGCGGTCCTCGGCGTACAGCAGGAACAGCAGGCGGAACAGGAAGCGCAGCCCGGCCTCGCGGATCGCCGCCAGCGGCGCCTCCGGGCTGGCCGCGGCCAGCCCCGCGATCAGCTCGGGGAATACCTGGTCGAACACCGCGCGCGACAGCGCGGCGGTCAGCCGCTCCTCGTAGCGCCGCCCCTCGTCCAGCGCGCGGTCCAGGAAATGCAGCCCGGCGGGGTCGGTCAGCGCCAGCGCGTCGCGCCGGAACAGCAGCAGGAACACGCGCAGCCAATGGTCTTCGGGCGCGTCCGCCGGCGCCGGCAGACCCGCCAGCACGTCCGGCAGATCGAGCTCCACGAACCCGTCGGCGCGCGCCCGCGCCTGCGACCAGTAGAGCCGCCAGCGGCGGCCGTTGGTCAGCAGCCCCCAGCGCACCGCCCCGCCCGATTGCGCCTCGGCGCGGCCGAGATAGCGCAGGATCTGGGTGGACGGCGTCTCGCCGGACCCGCCGGCGCGGTCGAGTCGGGTCTCGCGCGCCTCGAACTCCGCCACCACCAGCCCGTGGCGGAAGCGCTCGGCCGAGGCCGGCGCGGCGAGGGCGCACGCCTTGGCGGCGGGATCGGCGAACAGCAGCGCATCGGCGATGTCGCGCCGGCCGGCGCCGGGTTCCTGCTGGACCAGCCACTCCCACCCCAGCGCGGCGAGCAGCGGGGCGATCAGCTCCTGTTCGGTCTCCGCCTCCGTCGGGTGCGGCAGGGCGGCGAGGCGGCCGAGACCGGCGCGGGCGGCGTCGGCGAAGCCGGCGATCCGCTCCGGGTCCAGCGCGCGATATTCCGCGGTGGCGCGGATGCCCTCTTCGAGGAAGAAGATGGTGAACAGGCTGCCCTGGATCATGCCGCGATTCGCTGCCCCCGTGTGGCGCCGGTCTGCCACAGCCGGCGCCCGGGCGCACCGCGGCAGGAAAGGGAATCGGCGGGCGGGCGGGACGGCGCCAAACATTTTTCCTCCCACCCGCATTTTTCCCCTTGACAACCGGTGGTCGTTCCCCCTATGTTCGCGGCTCCGTAACCCCAACCCCGAAAGGACCCGCCCCCACCCATGCTGCTCGCGTTCCTCACCGCGCTGC
>JBMFXF010000130.1:0-9219 GCA_049964515.1 Acetobacteraceae bacterium
GGTCGCTCTCCGGCCCGTCGAGCGGCGGGTTTCGGGTCAGATCGCTCGGCGAGTAGCTGCCGTTGTCGTTGCTGTCCGGCTCGTTGGCGACGACGATGCCATTGCTCGGCAGGGTGAAGCCGAACTGCTTGCACTGTTCCTCGGCGACCATCTTCAGCAGCGCCACCTTCTGCTCGTCGGTCATGATCGGCCAGTTTTCCTTGGCGTCCTTGAGCTCCTGCTTCTTGCCCTTCAGTGCCTCGATCACCTTCTTGCGATTCTTTTCGTCCTCCTTGGCGAACTCTTCCTCCAGCGCCATCGCATGATAGAGCTTGCGCATCGCCACGCGCTTCGGGTCGTCCTTGGTCGCGGGTACATCTTTGTCGAAACGCGGCATGCCGTCCGTGCGCAGGCTCTCCAGCAGGTCGAGCTTCTCCTCGGCGCTCAGCCGCGCCAGGATCATCGGATCGGCGGAGGTGATCGCGTCCACCGCGGCAAGCGCCTTCGCCCGCTTCTGCCCGCCGCCGCCCTGCGGCATCGCCTTGATGGTGCCACCTTTGTTCTTGAGCGCGTTGGTGGCGGTGGTCAGCGCCGCCTCGGCCTTGGGGATCAGCCATTGCAGTTCCGGTCCGCAGACCGCAACGATGTCGTCATCCTTGCCGTTCAGTTTCAGCATGAAGGCGTCGTAGCGGCGCTTGTATTCCTGCTGCTCGGGCGAGGCGCCGCTCGAAGGTACGGTATCGGCCGCCGCCTTCAGGTTCTTTTCCACCTTGCGGAATTGCGCGAACAGCTCGACCAGCGCGGGGTCCTTTTCGGTGGTGCGCAACGCGATCAGCTTCTCGCATCTCTCGTTGATCTCCCGCTGCGCCTCGGCAATCTTTTTCCAGGTCGGGTGGCGTTTTTCGGACAATGTCCGCAGCTCGTTCTGTAATTTGACGATCTCCGGGGTGGCGGGAGGCACTTTGAACGCCAGGCGCAGCGGGATCACGTTGCGCTTGACCAGCTCCTGGGCTACTGGCTTCCAGTACGCCTCATCTTCCGGCACGCCGGCCACGCCTGACTCCCACGCCCCGATCAGCGCCCGCCCGGCCTTCGCATAGACCTCGCGCAACCGGGCGAGCTTGCCGTGGTTGTTCGTGTCGGTGATGCCGGCCGGGTCCGGCGTCTCGGCCTTCGCCTTGCTGTAGGCGTCCCATTGCGGCTTCAGCACAGGCTTGGCGGTCGCGTTCGGAATTTGCGCGATGACCGCGAACTCAGCGGCGAGCTTGTCCATCTCCACCTTGTGCGTACGCACGTCGCGCCAGCCGGCCGAGGCCGCGCGGATCGCGTTGGACAGCGCCGGATAGGCCTGGTTGCCAAGGATCGGCGGCGTCAACTTATTCAGCTCGCCACGGAGCGTGGCGGACTCGCCCTGCGCCTCGGGCCATTTGTCGAGCAAGTCGAGCCTGCTCTCCAGCTCGAGCTTGGCGGCGCCGTCAAAGGCATCGAGCTTGCCGATCACGGTGAGCAGCGCGGTGCCCGCCTTGGTCCAGTCCTTGCTTTCGATCTGCTTCTGCAGATCGTCATCGGCCTTGGTGAAGTCGGCCTTAGCCTTCCTGGTCCATTCGGTGGGCGGCTGCGAGTCGAGCGCCGACTGCCGCCGATGCGCGATCTTCTGGTAGTTGATGTAGAAATCGCGCTCGGACTTGTTGGCCTCCTCCAGCGCCTTCTCCACCGTGTCGGCACGGCTCCTGGCGGTCTTCAGGTGCTCGCGCGCGTCGCCGTAGCGCTTCTCGTCGGCCGCCTTGCGCATTTCGGTCATGGCGTCGGCAAGATCGGCCTGGGCCGTCTTTACCTTTTCGTCATTGCATTCAGCCTCGCTCAGATATTCGAGCCTGCCTTCGACGGCGAGCAACTCCTTACCGAACAACTCGCGGTTCGGATCTTTCGGCGGCACCGGCGGCAGGGGCTTGTTCGGCGGCTGGCTGCCCGTCGCCTGGCGCGGTGGGTCGGGCGGTGGTCTGTTCGGCGGCGGCCGCGTCTCCCCCGGCCCGTAGTCCTGTTTGGGCTCCGGCCTCTCGCCGACGGTCACTCCCAACACGCGGGCAACCCAAGCGTTGCGGTCCCCTGCCTTGTCGCCTGGGCCGCCGTCCGAAATCGTCGAGTCTCGATCGCTCATATGCTGCCTCCCGATCTTGCGCCGCCAAGGCCGTCACGGTTCATGTATTTGATGGCAAGCTAAGCAGTCATCGGCGCGGCGGCAATCCCGGCTCCGAGATCGGGCGGTCACGTAACTGCCATTTTCTCCCCCTCCGCCGCGCCGAGGAACGGGAACGGGCCGGGGAACGCCTCCACCAGCGCGGTGTGGGTCACGAACGCCGCTCCGGTCCAGCGGTGCAGCAGGAACGCGCCCGGCTCCAGCACGAAGGCCGACGGCGCGTCGGCGCGAAGGTCGAGCGCCACCTGGTGCGCCACCGAGGGCGCGATCATCACCACCGCCTCGGCGATGCGGGTCACCACCGGGCGGTGGACATGCCCGCAGGCGACCAGTCGCACCTGCGGATGGCGGGCGAGCAGGGCGGCGAATCCCGCCGGGTCTTCCAGCGCGATGCGGTCCATATGCCCGATTCCGGTGGCAAACGGCGGGTGGTGCATCGCCAGCAGGGTCGGCCGCTCGGGGGCGGCGGCCAGGGTCGCCTCCAGCCAGGCCAGCCGCGCCGCGCACAGCGCGCCCGCGCTGCTGCCCGGCAGCAGCGTGTCGGCAAGCACCAGCCGCACCGCGAAGCCCTCCACCGCGCGCTGGATGAACCCGTCGGCGAGCGGAGCGAGTGCCGGCAGCGCCTCGCTCATCGCCGCGCGGTCATCATGGTTGCCGGGGATCGCGAACACCGGCGGCAGCTCGGGTTCGGCCGCCAGCATCCGTCCGAGCTCGCGATAGGCCCCCGGCTCACCGCGGTCGGCGAGATCCCCGGTGAGCAGGATCACGTCCGGGCGGTGCCGGGCGGCGGCGCGCAGCGCGCGGGCGGCCAGCATGTTGGTTTCCACCACCCTGTTGGCGGGCAGGCCGCGCGGGCGAAGATGCAGGTCGGTCAGTTGTGCGATCAGCATGATCCGGCTCCATCGCGGGGCGGCCCGAGGCTGCGGCAGGCAAGCCGCCGCGTCCAGGGGCGGGAGGGTGACATTTGCCTCCCGGGCGCGATCCGGCCTACGCCTTGCCCATGCCCGATCCCGACCCCCGCGCGGCGCTGGAAGCGATCGGCCGGCTGCCCGACGCCGAGATCGACCTCGCCGGCGCCGCGTTGCAGTTGGCGCGCATCGATGCGCCGGAGGCCGACTGGCGGGCGGCGGCGGCCAGCCTGTCCGAGCTCGCTCGCGCCGCCGTCGCCGCGCTGCCGGCCCGGGCCGCGCCGGGCGCGCGCGTGCTGGCGCTGGCCAGGCTGCTGGCCGGGGAATGGGGCTTCGGCGGCGATCTGGCCGATTACGACAACCCCGCCAACGCCAATCTGATCGCGGTGCTGGCACGCCGGCGCGGGCTGCCGGTCTCGCTCGGGATCGTCTGGTTGCACGCCCTGCGCGCCGCCGGCTGGAGCGGGCATGGGGTGGATTTCCCATCGCATTTCCTGATTGCGCTGGACGATCCGGCGGGGCCCCTGGTGCTGGACCCGTTCGACGGCGGGGCACGGCTGGATGCCGCCGTGCTGGGCGAGATGCTGACCCGGGTCGCCGGCCCCGGCGCGGTGCTGCGCGCGCAGCATCTGCGCCCGGCCGGCAACCGCGCCATTCTGCTACGCCTGACCAACAATCTGCGCACCCGCCGGCTGGCCGCCGGCGACCTGCGCGGGGCGCTGGTCGCATCGGCGGACATGCTGCGCATCGCCCCCGACGCGGCGCCGCTGTGGGCCGAGACCGCGGCGCTGCACGAGCGGGCCGAACAGGTCGCCGCGGCGCTGCATTGCTACCGCCGGGCGCTGGCGCTGACCCCGGCGGGGGCGGCGGCGGCGGCGTTGCGGGCCGAGATCGGCCGACTGATCGGACGATTACAGTAGCGTTATTTGTTGCCGAACCGGCTAAAACAGGGGGCCTTGACAGGATTGTGACCCAGCCTGTCAAATGGGTCCATCGGAATGCCGCCGCTTCCTCCATACACCGGATGGAGCGGAAACAGAACGACACCGAACACGGGAGAGACCAGGATGCCTCAACGGTTTCGACATCGTCTGGCCGCCGGCGCGGCCGGGCTGTGCGCCGCGGCGCTGGGGGCGCTGCTGATCGCCGCCCCGGCGCGCGCGGCCGGCAAGGGGCCGATCAAGATCGGCGTGATCTCCGAGGAATCGGCGATCGTCGGCCAGGCCATCAGCCAGGGCGCGCAACTCGCCGCCGCCGACATCAACGCCCATGGCGGGGTGATGGGCCGCAAGCTCGAGATCATCACCTATGACGATCATTCCTCGGCGGCCGACGCGGTGCGCGCGTTCCAGCGCGCGGCCGAGCAGGACCACGTGAAGGCGGTGGTCGCCACCTTCATCAGCGAGGTCGCGCTGGCGATCGAGCCCTGGGCGGCGCGGCTGCATATGCCCACCGTCACCCCGGCGGCGGCGTCCAATCTCATCAGCAAGCAGGTCCACGACAACTACGCCCGGTTCAAATACATGTTCGAGGCGTGGCTGCCGGCCCCGCTGCTGGCCCGCGCGGTGTGCGATTCCGCCGACGAGCTGCTGGTCAAGCCGTTGCACCTCAAGACCGTGGCCATCATGAGCGAGGACGCGGACTGGACCCAGCCGCTCGACGCCGGCTACAAGGCCTGCCTGCCCAAGGTCGGGCTCAAGGTGGTCGATGAGATCCGGTTCAATCCGGATACCACCGATTTCACCCCGATCTACAACACCCTGGAAGCGAAGCACCCGGACCTGGTGGTGACCGGCATCGCCCATGTCGGCGTGCAGCCCACCGTGCAATGGGCGGCCCAGCACGTGCCGTTCCCGTTGGGCGGGATCAGCGCCCAGGCCACCAACCCGACCTTCTGGAAGGACACCAACGGCGCCGCCAACGGCGTCATCACCCAGACCGGCACCGTGCAGGGGCTGGCGATCACCCCGCGCACCATTCCGGTGGCCAACGAGTTCATCAAGAAATACGGCCATTTCCCGGCTTTCACCGGGTTCACCGCCTATGACGCGGTGCAGGCGCTGGCGGCGGCGATGAACCGCGAACATTCGACCAACCCGAACAAGATCGTGATCGGGATGGAAAAGACCAACATGGTCGGCACCTTGGGCCGGTTGGCCTTCTATGGGCGCAAGAGCATTTATACCCATGCCGCCCGTTATGGCAAGCACTGGATCCAGTCCACCTTCATGCAGTGGCAGAACGGCAAGCAGGTCTGCGTGTGGCCGACCACCATCTGCCATGGCAAGCTGGAGTTCCCGAGCTTCGTGAAGCTGCCGAAGCTGGCGTCGAAATAGGCTTCGTCTTCCGCCGCGCGGCCGGGGTGCTGCCCCGGCCGCGCCTGTTGTCACGCCGCCAGACCTGACGGACCGCCGGTGCTGTTTCTTCAGATCCTGATCGACGGCTTCGTGATCAGCGCGCTCTACGGGCTGGGCGCGGTCGGATTCACCCTGCTGTTCGGCGTGTGCGGGGTGCTCAACCTCGCCCATGGCGGCATCATGGTGATCGCCGCGCTGATCGGCTGGTGGGTCAGCGTCACCTACGGGGTCAGCCCCTGGGGCGCGGCGCTCGTCGGCGTGCTGGCCGGCATGGTCGCCTCCTATATCACCTATTTCGTGGTGATCCGGCCGATCCAGCGTTCCCGCGTGATCCCGCGCGCGGAGGAGGAGATTTTCGTGCTCACCGCCACGCTGCTGTGGGGGATCATGCTGCAAGTGGGGCTGGACTACCTGTTCAGCAACAACCCGGTGACCATGCGCGCGCTGATCCCGGGCGTGGCCAGCATCGGCGGCGTGCGCACGCCCTGGAACGAGCTGCTGATCGCGCTGCTCTGCTGGCTGGCGATCGGGGCGGTGACCCTGCTGGTCAATCGCACCCGCATCGGCAAGCAACTGCTGGCGGCCTCCATCAACCCGCGCGGGCTTACTCTGCTGGGCTTCGAACTCTCGCGCATCTACATTGTGGTCTGGACCCTCTACGGGCTGCTGGCCGGGATCGCCGGGGTGCTGCTGGGCACGTTTCTCGGCGCGTCGGCGATCAACTCGGGCGCGCTCACCGCCAGCGCCTTCACCATCGTCATCCTGGGCGGCCTCGGCTCGGTGCCCGGCTCGCTGATCGCGGCCTATGTGGTGGGCTATGCCGAGACCATCACCGCCTATCTGGTGAACCCCACCTTGCGGCCGATCCCGGCGCTGCTGATCCTGATCGTGGTGCTCTATATTCGCCCGCAAGGGCTGCTGGGGCGGCGATGAAGCGGGGCTCGCTGGCCTTCGCGCTGCTGGCGGTGGCACTGGTCGCGGGCGGGGCGGCGCCGCTGTGGCTCGGGGCGTATTTCCTCGGCGTTCTCACCACCGCTTATTATTTCGGCGTGTTCGCGATGTCGTGGGACCTGCTGTTCGGCTTCGCCGGCGAAGTCAATTTCGGTCCCACCTTCCTGATCGGTCTCGGCGCCTATGGCGCGGGGCTGCTCAACACCGCGGGCTGGCCGATCCCGCTTTGCCTGCTCGGCGGCGCCGTCGCCGCGGTGCTGGGCGGGCTCGCGCTGGCGCTGCCGGCGCTGCGCCTGCGGGGGCCGTATTTCGGCCTGGTCACCCTGGTCGCGGTGCTGCTGCTGATCGATCTGATCGTCATCTTCGCCGGCGTGACCGGCGGCGAGATCGGCATGATGGTGCCCGACGTGCTCTCGATCAGCCCGCGCATCAACTACTGGTATGCGTTCGGCTTCATGGTGATCTCCGGGGCGATCCTGTTCGGCCTGTCGCGTTCCCCGCTGGGCCTGATCCTGCAGGCCACCGGGCAGGACCGGATCGAGGCGCAGGCGCTCGGCTTCAACGTCACCAAGCACAAGCTGGCCGCGTTCTCCATCTCGGCACTGTTCTCCGGCCTCGCCGGCGGGATGCTCACCTTCTACGAGGGCACCGCCTCGGTCGATACGGTGGTGGACCTCTCGATCGCGGTGCAGATCATCATCGCGGTGGTGCTGGGCGGGCGGCGCACCATCCTGGGCGGCGCGCTCGGGGCGATCGCGCTGCTGATGGCCGACGAGCTGTTGCGTCCGCTCGGCCAGCTCAACACCTTCGTCGTGTCCGCGGTGGCGCTGGCGGCGATCCTGTTCCTGCCCGACGGCGTGCTGGGGCTGCTGCTGCATCCGCGGCGGTCCGGCGAATGAGCGCGCCGCTGCTGGAAGTCACCCGCCTGACCAAGCGCTTCGGCGGGCTGGTCGCGGTGAAGGAGATCGGCTTCTCCATCGCCCCGGGCGAGATCCTGGGCCTGATCGGCCCCAACGGGTCGGGCAAATCCACCGTGATGAAGCTGGTGATGGGCATCGAGCGGCCCAATGCCGGCAGCGTGAAACTCGCCGGCACCGAGATCGCCGGCTGGCCCACGCATCGCATCGCGCGCGCCGGCGTGGGCATCGTGTTCCAGCACTCCCGCCCGCTGAACCGGCAGACGGTGCTCGAGAACATCAAGCTCGCGCTGCTGCCCGACAAGCTGCTGAAGCTGGTCGCCGAGCCGCATGTGGCCGACCGGGCCCGCGCCATCGCCGAGCGGGTGGGGCTCGGCGATGTGCTGGACCGCCGCCCGCCCACCTTGCCCTTTGCCGATCTGCGCCGGCTGGAGATGGCGAAGGCGCTGGCGCGCGACCCGCGGGTGGTGCTGGTCGATGAACCCTTCGCCGGGCTGACTCTCGCCGAGGTGGAGATTTTCTCCGCCCTGATCGATGGCTTCCGCCAGGAGGGAAGGGCGGTGCTGCTGGTCGATCACAACGTGAAATCGGTGGCGAAGCTGGTCGATCGGGTGCTGGCCATGTACCTGGGCGAGCGCATCGCCGAGGGCAGCGCCGACTCGGTGATGGCCGATCCGACCGTGCGGCGGGTCTATCTGGGCGGCGCGATCGAGACCCATCCCCGCCCCGAGCTGGACGCGGCACCCGGCGCGCCGCTGCTCGATGTGCGCGGGCTCAACGTTTTCTACGGCAAGGCGCAGGCGCTGCGCGACGTTTCCATCCATGTCCGCGAGGGCGAGTTCGTCTCCGTGGTCGGGCTGAACGGGGCCGGCAAGACCACGCTGTTCAACGCCATCTCGGGGCTGGTCCCCTACAGCGGCGCGATCGGCTGGCAGGGCGCGACCCTGGCCGGACGCAGCCCCGCGGCGATCGCCCGCGGCGGGATCGTGCAATGCCCGGAGACGCGCGAGTTGTTCGGCGCGATGTCGGTGCGGGAGAATCTGGACCTGGGCGGGCAGCATCTGGCCCCGTCGGAACGGGTCCGGCAGCTCGACTGGCTGCTCGAGTTGTTTCCCATCCTGCGCGAGCGCCAGCGCCAGCACGCCGCCACCCTGTCGGGCGGGGAACAGCAGATGCTGGCGATCGCGCGGGCGCTGATGATGCAGCCGAAACTGCTCATCCTGGACGAGCCGACGCTGGGCCTGGCTCCGGTGATCCTGGAACAGCTGTCGAAGGCGCTCGGCCGGCTGCGCGAGACCACGCCGATCACCGTGCTGCTGGGCGAGCAGAACGTGACCTTCGCCCTGCCGCACGCCGACCGGGTCTATGTGCTGGAGCACGCGGCGGTGGTGTGGGAAGGCAGCCCGACCCGCTTCGCGGCCGAGATGGGAACGGGATACCTCTGACCCTGGCATGTCACGTCGGCCCGGCCCGGGCGCATTCATCGGATGTCAACGATCTCCGCCCAGCCTGCCGCCCGAACAGGGATTGGAGGGCCGCCGGTGGCGGAGACCGAGACGCATGCCGCCGGGCCCGACGGGCTCGGCATCGACCCGCCGGCGGCCGCGGCGCTGCGGGCCGCAGCCCCCCGCCTTGCCCAGGCCCTGCCCGCCGCGCTCGGTGCGGCCTATGCCGCGCCGGGGGCCCCGCCGCCCGATGCCGCCGCAAGACGTGAGCGGTCGGCGCAGCTGACCCGCCTGTTCGCGGCGCGATTCGATGCCGACTGGCGGGACGGCGCCCTGCGCGCCGGCGCCGCGCATCGGGCGCTGGGCCTCGCCCCGCACTGGTATGCGTCGAGCCAGGCCATGCTGCTTGCCGCGCTGCAACAGGCGCTGATGCCCCGCTCCCGCTTTGCCCGCCCGGCCGAGCCC
>JBMFXF010000131.1:0-9215 GCA_049964515.1 Acetobacteraceae bacterium
GTGCTGATCCACGGCCCCTCCCACCGTCCGCCCGCCGCCGCCCCGGAGCCACATCTGGCGCTGCACGCGACCGCGGCGTTCTGGACCGACTGGATCGGGCGCGCGCGCTACCGCGGGGCTTGGCGCGGGGTGGTGGAACGCTCGCTCATCACCCTCAAGGCGCTCACCTCGGCTGAGACCGGCGGCATCGTCGCGGCGCCGACCACGTCGCTGCCCGAACAGCCGGGCGGGGCGCGCAACTGGGACTATCGCTATTGCTGGCTGCGCGATGCCGCCTTCACCCTGCGCGCGCTGCTGGACGTGGGCTACCGCGAGGAAGCGCGCGCCTGGGCGGCCTGGCTGCGCCGGGCGGTGGCGGGCAGCCCGGAAATGCTGCGCACCCTCTATGGCATCGGCGGCGAGCGGCGGATTCCGGAATGGGAGGTGCCCTGGCTGTCCGGCCATGGCGGGGCGCGCCCGGTGCGGGTGGGCAACGCCGCCGGCGACCAGCTTCAGCTGGACACCTATGGCGAGGTGGTCGATGCGCTGGCGCATGCGCGCGCCGCCTCGCTGGCGGCGCCGGGCGAGACCTGGGGGGTGATGCGGGTGCTGGTCAATCACCTGGCCAAGGTATGGGATCAGCCGGATGAGAGCATCTGGGAGGTGCGCGGCGGGCGGCGGCATTTCACCTTTTCCAAGGTGATGGCCTGGGTCGCCTTCGACCGCGCGGCGCGCGAGGCGGCGCGCCGGGGTGCCACCGCCGAGCTTGCCCGCTGGCGGCCGTTGCGCACCCGGCTGCACGCCGAAATCTGCGCCCGCGGCTTCGATGCCGCGCGCAAGAGTTTCGTGCAGTATTATGGCGGTGGGGCGCTGGATGCCTCGGCGCTGATGTTCCCGCTGGTGGGGTTCCTGCCGGCCACCGACCCGCGGATGCTGGGCACGGTGGCGGCGATCGAGCGGGACCTGCTGGCCGATGGGCTGGTGCGGCGCTACCGCACCGAGGACGGCACCGACGGGCTTGCCGGCGAGGAAGGGGTGTTTCTGGCGTGCAGCTTCTGGCTGGTGGAGGTGCTTTCGCTGCAGGGGCGGCGGGCGGAGGCGGAGGCGTTGTTCGCGCGGCTGGTGGGGCTGGCCAACGACGTGGGGCTGCTGGCGGAGGAGTACGATCCGGGGACGGGGATGCAGCTGGGCAATTTCCCGCAGGCGTTCTCGCATCTGGCGCTGATCAACGCGGCGCGGCGGCTGGGGGTGGGGCGGAACGGGGGGTAGCGGGCTCGGCCGCGCGCAGGGCCGAAACCTCCACCCCGAACACCGCCGCGAGGCCGCGCTCGCCTTCGGGCGAGATCGCCACCGCCCGGCTGCCATGCCGGCGTTCCAGCCAGCCGCAGGCGAAACACCGTGCCGCCAGCGCCGCGCCCAGGCTGCCTGCCAGATGCGGGCGGCGTTCGGACCAATCCATGCAGGCGCGGCAGAACCGGCGCCGTCCCGCGGCCAAGGTCGCCATGTCGATCCCGAAGCCGGTGAGGAAGCGGGCGCCGTCGGGCGTGACCTCGCCGCCGTCGGCGCCCAGCACCAGGCTGCCGCTTGCTTGCAGGGTCTCGGTCAGCGCCACCCCGAGCTGCCCGGCCAGGTGGTCGTAGCAGGTGCGGGCCAGCCGCAGCGCCGGGTCGCCGCGCCAGCGCGGCGGAGCGCGCTCGGTGGCCACCGCCAGCATCGCCTCCAGCAGCTGCGCGACCGCGGGCGAGGCGAGGCGGAAGCGGGCGATGCGCCCGCGGCGATCGACCGCGAGCAGCCCGGCATCGACCAGCCGGGCCAGGTGCAGGCTGGCGGTGGGGGCGGCGACGCCGGCCTCGGCGGCGAGTTCCTTGGCCATCATCGCCCCGCCGCCGAACAGCGCGGTCAGGATCGCGGCGCGCGCCGGCACGCCGATGGCGGCGGCGATCTCGGCCATGCTGGCGGGGGAGGAACGGGTCATCGGCGGCGCTCCCGGCGGCGGACTCCGCGGGCCATACGCGCCGGCGGGGGAAAAGTCGCGTCCGATCGGTTCCGTCGTGACCGAACCGATCGCCCGGGACGCGCCGGTCGCAGCGGTTCTATGGCGGTGCCGACCGCAACCGGAGGCCATGATGCCGATCGTACCCAAGCTCGATCCCAACGAAATCCACCGCCTGATCCCGAGCCCGGAACCCGGGCGGCGGCTGTTCCTGCGCGGCTTGCCCGCCGGTGCGCCCCGGGTCGGAATCGTGCTCTATGTGCATGGCGGCACGTTTCCCTCCGCGACTTCGATCGCGCATCGGATCGAGGGCTGGTCGTGGCGCGATGCGCTGGCAACCGCCGGGTTCGATGTGTGGGGGCTCGATTTCCACGGCTTCGGGCCGTTCTCCGACCCGTGGCCGGAGACTTCGCCGGCACAGCCGCCGCTTGGGGGTTGCGCCGCCGCCTCGGCGCAGCTGGAAGCCGCGGTGCGGGCGATCCTGGCCGAAACCGGCCAGCCGCGGCTGTCGCTGATCGCGCATTCCTGGGGCAGCATGGTGGCGGGCGATCTCGCCGGGCGCTGTCCGGAGCTGATCGAGCGGCTGGCGCTGTTCGCTCCGATCGCCCGCCGCGACGGCCCGGCCGCGGCGCCGCTGCCGGCCTGGCGGCTGATTACGCCACAGGATCAATGGCGCCGCTTCACCGCCGACACCCCGCCCGGAGAGGCGCCGGTGATGCCGGAGGCCTGGTTCGCCGCCTGGGCCGAGGCGTATCTGGATGGCGATCCGGCCAGCCGCACCCGTACCCCGCCCGCGGTCGCCACGCCCTGCGGGCCGTTCCAGGACATCTTCGATGCCTGGGCGGGCCGGCTGGCCTATGATCCGGGGCGGGTGCGGGCGCCGGTGGCGCTGATCCGCGGCGCGTGGGCTTCGATGTGCACCGATGCCGATGCGGGCTGGCTGCTGGGGGCGCTGTCGGGCGCGGCGGAACGGCGGGAGGTGGTGGTGCCGCGGGCCGGGCATCTGATGCATCTCGAGACCGCGCGCGGCGCCCTGTTCCGTGCCACCAGCGCCTTCCTCGCCGGCGGCTGAAAGGAAACCGCATGTTCGTCGTGATCTTCGAGGTCCGCCCGAAGCCCGCGTGGTGGGACGCCTATCTCGCCCATGCCGCGGCGCTGCGTCCGGAATTGCTGGCGATGCCGGGTTTCATCGACAACCTCCGCTATCGCAGCCGCGCCCGGCCGGGCTGGCTGGTCTCCCTGTCCGCCTGGGCCGACGAGCGCGCGTTGGTGCGCTGGCGCGCGCATCCCGCCCATCACGTGGTGCAGGCGGACGGGCGGGCGCGGGTGTTCGCCGATTATCGGTTGCGGGTGGCCGAAGTGCTCACCGACAGCGCTCCGCCCGCGGGCCATGTCCCCGCCCCGTTCCGCCGCGATGCCACTGAAGCCGGCGGGCCGCGCGCGGCGCTGCTGCTGGATGTGCCGGCCACGGCGCCGATGCCCGCGCTCGGTCCGGCGGTGGAACAGGACCGGTTCGACGGCATCGCCGATCCCGCGCAGGGGCTGGTGCTGGGCTTCTATGCCGATCCCGCCGACGCGCCGGACCCGCCGGCGCCGCGCCGGCGGCTGGCGCTGATCCTGCGCGATTACGGCATGAGGGAACGGGCGGAGGCGCCGCAGTTCCACCCCGGCCCGGGCTGATCAGCGCAGCCCCAGCCCGCGGGCGACGATGCCGCGCAGGATCTCGCGCGTGCCGCCGCGCAGGCTGAACGAGGGCGCGTGCAGGATGGTGTAGCCCAGCACCGCGGCGAAATCCTGGGTGGAGGCGAGGTCGGGCTCGGCCTCGATCAGCCCGCGCGCGATCTCGGGGATTTCCTGCTCCACCAGCGCGCCGAGGTCCTTCACCATCGCCGCCGGCAGCGCCGGGTTCTCGCCCGCCTGCAGCAGCCCGGCGATGGCGCGCGACATCCGCCGCAGGACCACGATCCGCGCGCCGAGCCGGCCGAGGGCGATCCGCGCCGCCGGCGAGGGGGCCGGCCCCAGCGCGCGCACCAGCTCCACCAGCAGGGTGAAGGAGGAGAGGAAACGTTCCGGCCCGCTGCGCTCGAAGGCGAGCTCGCCGGTCACCTGTGCCCAGCCGTCGCCCTCCCGGCCGAGCAGTGAGGTGGCGGGGAGCGGCGCGTCCTGGAACGCGACCTCGTTGAAATGATGCTCCCCGGTCAGGGCGAGGATCGGGCGGATGGTGATGCCGGGGGTGGTTTTCAGATCGACGATGAACTGGCTGAAGCCGCCGTGGCGGTCCTCCGCCGCGCCGGTGCGGCAGAACAGGATCATGTAGTGCGAAAACTGCGCGTGCGAGGTCCAGACCTTGGTGCCGTTGACGATGTAGCGATCGCCCTGGCGCACCGCGCGGGTGCGCACCGAGGCGAGGTCGGAGCCGGTGTCGGGCTCGCTCATGCCGATACAGAAATAGCATTCGCCGGCGGCGATGCGGGGCAGGATGTCCTGTTTCTGCGCCTCGGTGCCGTAGCGCAGGATGGCGGGGCCGGATTGGCGGTCGGCGATCCAGTGCGCGCCCACCGGGGCGCCGGCGGCCAGCATCTCCTCGGTCAGCACGTAGCGTTCCAGCTGGCTGCGGTCCGCGCCGCCGTAGCGCCGCGGCCAGGTCAGGCCGATCCAGCCGCGGGCGCCGAGGGCGCGCGAGAAATCGGGATCGACGCCGGTCCAGCTTTCCGCGCGCAGCCGGGGCGGGCGGGTGGCGAGCGCGGTGGCGAGGAAGGCGCGGATCTCCGAACGCAACGCCTCGGCCGCGGGCGAGGCGGGCGGGGCAGGGAAGGCGAAGGCGGACATGACATTTCCCCGGCTGGCGCGATATTGTGCCACGTCGCCGCGCCAGGTCCAGCGGGCGGCGGCGCGAGCGGGACCGGCGGGGAGAGCGCGATGGAGTTTTTCGTCTGGTGCCGCGACCGCCCGGGCACGGCGGCGCTGCGGCGGGGCCTGACCGAGACCCATTGGTCCTACCTGGACCGTTTCGCCGACCGCATGATCGCGCGTGGCCCGGCGCTGGGCGCGGACGGGGCGCCGATCGGCTCGATGCATATCCTCGATCTGCCCGACCCCGCCGCGGCCCGCGCCTTCGCCTTCGAGGAACCCTATGCCAGCGCCGGCGTGTTCGCCGAGGTGCTGGTCCGCCGCTGGGCCAACGCGCTGGGGCGGACGATGTGGGACTGGCCGGCCGATCCCGGCGCGGACCGGCGCTTCCTGGTGATCGGCACCGCCCATCCGGGCATGACCGCGCGCCGGTCGGAGCTGCTGGCGGCGCACCAGGCCTGGCTGAACGACCCGGCGCGTGCCGGCGGCATCATCCTGCGCGGACCGCTGCTGTCCGATGACGGCGCCGAGTGGCTGGGCAGCGCGATGCTGCTGCAACAGCCCGACGCGGCGGCGGCGCGCGCGCTGTTCGACGGCGAGCCCTGTCATGCCGCCGGTCTCTACGCCGGGTTCGAGATCCGGCCCTGGCGGTTCGGCGGCCGGCACTGATGTTCCGCGAAGCCGATTTTCCCCTGCTGGCGGACCGCGCCTGCGGCGGCTGCACGGTCTGCTGCGTCGATCTGACGATCGAGGAGCCGGAGCTGATGAAGCCGCAGGGCTACCGCTGCCCGCATCTGGCGGAGGCCGGCGGCTGCGGCATCTATCCGTCCCGCCCGAACACCTGCCGGCTGTTCCACTGCGGCTGGCGGCGGCTGAAATGGGTGCGGGAGGCGTTGCGCCCGGACCGCTCGCAGGTGCTGGTGAAGCTGCGTCCGGTCGGGAAGGGGGCGGAGGCGGTGCTGGGGGTGGATTTCATGCTGCTCAGCAAATCCGCGCTGAAGGCGGAGGGGCTGGCCGAATCCATCGCCGCGGCGGTGCATTCCGGGGTGCCGGTGTTCCTGACCATCCCCGGCCCGCCGGGCTATACCTCCGGCTCGGCGCGGGTGGATGGCGAACTCGGCGCGGCCGTGGCGGCGCGCGACAAGGCCGGGCTGCTGCGGATCCTGGCCGAGCTGCACGAGGAGGGACGAGTGGGCAAGCGGGCCCCGATCCGGGTGGCCAGGAACGCGGCCGGGCAGCCGGTGATCGCGCTGGGAAAGCTGCGGCGGATCGGGCGGGGGCGGCTCAGCCGCTGATCGGGACAGCGGGAAGGCGGCGCAGGCTCCAGTAGAGGGGCTGGCGGCCGGCGGCGCGCGCTTTGGCCTCGTAGCGCGTCGGCGGCCAGAGGGCGGGGCGTTCCATCGCCGGCGGCGGGACCGCGAACCAGGGTTGGTCGGCCAGGGTGGCGGCGACCCAGGCTTGATAGGTCGGGTCGTCGCTGGCGATGCGCCATTCCGCGCCCGGGCGCAGCACCCGCGCGATGCCCTCCAGGGCGGCGGGGTGGACGAAGCGGCGGCGCGCGTGGCGGGATTTCGGCCAGGGGTCCGGGAACAGCAGGAACAGAAGGTCCAGCGCCGCGTCCGGCAGGGCGCGCAGCAGCAGGCGCGCGTCCTGGGTCCAGAGCCGGAGATTGCCGGGCAAGGGGGCGGAGGCCGGATCGGCCGGGTCCGGGCAGAGGCGGGAGAGCAGGGCGCAGATGCCGTTCTCGAACACCTCGGCGGCGATCAGCCCGATATCCGGATGGGTGGCGGCCATGGCGGCGGCGTGCTCACCGCCGCCGAAGCCCACTTCCAGCCATAGCGCGGCGGGGGGGGTGGCGAAGGCGCGGCCGGGGTCGGCCGCGGCCGCGGCGGGGAAGGCGACGCGCGGCAGCGCCTCTGCCTGCAGCCGCTGCTGGCGCGGGCGTAGCGTGTGGCCGCGGGCGCGGCCATAGAGGCGCTCGGCCGGCGGCTTCAGCGCCCGAACGCCGCCCGCAGCGCCGGGACCAGGTCGGTCTTTTCCCAGGTGAAGGTGCCGAGATCGGGGTCCGGGTCGCGCCCGAAATGTCCGTAGGCCGAGGTGGCGGCGTAGATCGGGCGGTTCATCTGCAGATGCTCGCGGATGCCGCGCGGCTTGAGGTCCATCACCTCGCGCAGCACCTTCTCGAGCCGCGATTCGTCGATGTCGTGCCCGGTTCCGTGCAGATCGACATAGACCGAAAGCGGGTGGGCGACGCCGATGGCATAGGCGATCTGCAGCGTGCAGCTATCGGCCAGCCCGGCGGCGACCACGTTCTTGGCGAGGTAGCGGCAGGCATAGGCGGCGGAGCGATCGACCTTGGTCGGGTCCTTGCCGGAGAACGCGCCGCCGCCGTGCGGGGCGGCGCCGCCATAGGTATCGACGATGATCTTGCGCCCGGTCAGGCCGCAATCGCCGTCCGGGCCGCCGATCACGAATTTGCCGGTGGGGTTGACGTAGAACTCGCGCTCGGCCGGCATCCAGCCGCGCGGCAAGGTGTCCTCCACCAGCGGCCAGAGCATCTGCCTGATCTCGGCCTGATCGAGGCGTTCGACATGCTGGGTGGAGACCACCACCGAGGTGGCGCCGACCGGCTTGCCGTTCACGTAGCGCAGGGTGACCTGGCTTTTCGCGTCCGGCAGCAGCCCGGCCACCTTGGGGTCGCGGGCGCGGCGGAGTTCGCTGATCCGGCGCAGGATCAGATGCGCGTAGTAGAGCGGGGCCGGCATCAGCGCCGGGGTTTCTCGGCAGGCGTAGCCGAACATCAGGCCCTGGTCGCCCGCGCCCTCGTCCTTGTTGCCGGCGGCGTCCACGCCCTGGGCGATGTCGGCCGACTGGGCGTGCAGGTGGCAGGCGATGTCGGCATTCTTCCAGGAGAATCCCTCCTGGTCGTAGCCGATGTCGTGGATCGCCAGCCGGCAGAGATGGGCGAGGTATTCCGCCGTCACGGTGTCGGGGCCGCGGGTTTCGCCGGCCAGGACCACGCGGTTGGTGGTGACCAGGGTCTCGCAGGCAACGCGCGCGTAGGGGTCGGCGGCGAGGAACGCGTCCAGCACCGTATCGCTGAGCCGGTCCGCGACCTTGTCGGGATGGCCTTCGGAGACGGATTCGGAGGTGAACAGGTAATCGCCGGAATCGCGCATGGCCTGGTCCTGGAATCGAGCGTGGCGGGAGGGTCCCAGGCGGAGCCCGGGTCTGGGATCAAGGGTCGCGGGTGATTGGCGGAAAGCGGCGGGCGGGTCAAGCGCGGGGCGGCGATGCACCCGGTTTGCAGCCCCCGCGCGCCGTGCCACGCTGTGCCAGGTCAACCACCACCGAGGGGAGGGAACCCGCATGAGCATCCGCTTCGACGACCGCGTGGCGATCGTGACCGGCGCCGGCGCCGGGCTCGGCCGCTGCCACGCCCTGCTGCTGGCCGCCCGCGGTGCCCGGGTGGTGGTCAACGATCCGGGCGGGGCGGTGGACGGGCGCGGCGGCGCCCATGCCGCGGCCGACCGTGTGGTGGAGGAGATCCGCGCCGCCGGCGGCCAAGCGGTCGCCAACTACGACAGCGTCGCCGACGAGCAGGCCGCCCTGCGCATCGTCGCCACCGCCACCGAGACCTGGGGCCGGCTCGATATCCTGGTCAACAACGCCGGCATCCTGCGCGACAAGGCGTTCAACAACCTGACCATGGAGGATTTCCGCGCGGTGGTGGACGTGCATCTGATGGGCACGGTCTATTGCACCAAGGCCGCCTGGCCGGTGATGCGGGGGCAGAAATACGGGCGGATCGTGGTCACCACCTCCGGTTCCGGCACGGTCGGCAATTTCGGGCAGAGCAACTACGGCGCGGCCAAGACCGGCGTGGTCGGCCTCATCAACTGCCTGCGCTTCGAGGGGGCGAAATACAACATCCTGACCAATGCGATCTCGCCCTCGGCGGCGACGCGGATGACCGAGGGGCTGCTGCCGCCGGACATGATCCCGTGGATGAAGCCCGAGCTGGTGTCCCCGGCGGTGGCCTATCTGGCCAGCGAGGACTGCAAGGTTTCGGGCCAGATCATCGCCGCCACCGCCGGCGGCTATGCGCGGGTGCAGTATTTCGTCACCGAGGGGGTGCAGTTCGATCCCGCCGAGCCGGTCACGCCGGAGATGTTCGCCGATCGGTTCGACCAGATCGGCGATCTTTCGACCGCGCAGCCCTATACCGGGCTGATGGGCAATGTGGAGCGGCAGCTGCGGGCGATCGGGCGCATCCGATGAGGCGGTGACGGCGGGTAGCCGGGCCGGGCCGGGCCGGCTAGTGTCCTGCCCCTGACATTCGCTGCCCTTCGCAGCGAATGTCAGGGATCGGCAGGCCACTGAAAACAAAGGG
>JBMFXF010000132.1:0-9151 GCA_049964515.1 Acetobacteraceae bacterium
TGGAAATTCCCGCCGAACTGCTGAACCGACTCGTCCAGACTCTCTGCCTCGCTGCCTGAATTGCGCAAAGTCGAGCTAAGTCCGACAGGCTGCTAGCCGGCGCGGCGGCGGGCGGCTACCAGGGACCCCGGCTTGTCGGCGCGGTCGGGAAAAAACATCGCCTCAGGGCTGGCATCGGTCCGCGGGTCGCGCCATCCCGCGGCGGTGGATCTGAGCCGGCGGTTCCGTGCTGGGGTGGCGCACGGGCAGGGCGGCGAGCACGGTCTCGACCGTCAGCCCTGCCAGGTCGTCGCATTTCAGCCAGCGCGCGCAGGGTCCGGCCGGCGCGGAGGTGCTTGGGTCGGTGTGCGCCGACATCAGCATGAGCGTCGGCGCGCCGACGGCGGCCGAGAGAAAGGTCGGCCCGGTGTCGTTGCCCACGACGATCTCGGCGCGGCGGGCAACCCCGGCCAGCTCGGCCAGGGTGGTGCGTCCGCCGAGGTCGATCGCATCCGGGACCGCCCCGCGAATGGCATCGATCGCGTCGCGGTCCATGGCGGTGCCCACCAGCACCGGGGTGAGACCGAGGCTGGCGCAGCGCCTGGCCAGCGCGGCGTAATGCGCCGTCGGCCAACGCTTGCCGGGAAGATGGGGCGAACACCCGGGAATGAGCAGCAGAATTCGCGGCGGCAGATCGAAGCCCCGGACATCCGCGTCGAACCACGACAGATCGGCCGGCGCCGGTGTCGGTACCCCGGCGGTGGCGAGTTGCGCGGCCATCTTCTGGCGGTTGGAGAAGCCGCCCGCCGAGAAATCGGGGTTCGGATGCGAGCAGCCTCGTGCGGCCCCGACCCAAAGCGGTCGCCGCGCTCGAGGGATCAGGCGGAAATAGCGCCCGGTCCGGCGCGAACACTGCAAATCATAGACGATCCGAAATCCCTCCTCGACAAAGCGCCGCCTTATTGCCCACCAACTCATCGGCTTCCAGACGGGGGGGCGGTCGTCGAGCCACAACCGGTCCGGCCATGGCAGGAGACGGGCCAATTTCGCGTGCTCGGTTGCGGTCATCAGCACGAGCTCGCTTTCGCGGTGGTGGCATCGCACCGCCGCCAGCGCATCGAAGCTCTGCACGAGATCGCCCAGGGCGCCGTGTTTGATGACAAGGACCTTCTCATGCATCCTGACCGTCGGGGGCACGATGCCGAGGGAGCATGGCAGGTGGAGGCGGCACGCGACCCAGAGAGCCACGAGCCGGCCGGTTTGTCGAGTGACGGCCGGCGAGACGGCGGCAGGATCGCGCAGCCGCCGCGCCGGATCGGGATCGTGCTGCCGCCGGGCGAGGGATTCGGCCCCGCCGCGGTCGGCGCGGTCGGCTTGCTGGTGCAATGTCTGAACGCTGTGCCGGCGCCGCGCTGGGCGCCGTCGGTGTTCGGCTCCCCGCTCACCGGGGACCCGTTCGCCGCACCGCGATTTCGATCGGTCCGGCTGCCAGGCCTGCCGCTGCTGGGGCGCACGGTTCGCTACACCATAGGGCTGCGGCGGGCGCTTCGCGCGTATGACCCGGCGTTGATCGAAGTCCACAACCGCCCGGCGATCGCCCGCGCCCTCGCCGCGGGTTTCCCCACCACGCCGGTGATCCTGTTCCTGCACAACGACCCGCGGACCATGCGCGGAGCACGCAGCCCCGCGCAGCGTCGGGATCTGCTGCGGCGTCTGGGGGCGGTGGCGGTGGTCTCGGATCGGGTAGGTCGCCAAATGACGGAAGGCTGCCCCGAAGTTGACACGCCGCTTCCGGTTACGATGCCGAATTACATCGACCTCGCCGCGGTCCCGCCGCCGGCGCCGGCGGCGGCGCGGGATCGATTGATCCTTTTTGTCGGCCGGATCGTTCCGGAGAAGGGCGTCCATCGGTTCATCGAGGGATTTTCCGCGGCCACGGCGCGTCTGCCGGGCTGGCGGGCGGCGATCCTGGGCGCGCCCCACCTGCGGGAGGACCGCCACACCAGCGCGTTCGAGCGATCGGTGCGGCACGCCGCGGCGGCGGCTGGGGTGACGATCGAGGGATACCGCCCGCATGGCGAGGTGCTGGCACAGATGGCGCGCGCGGCGATCGTGGTTGTCCCGAGCCTGTGGGAGGAACCGTTCGGCTTGACCGCGCTCGAGGCGATGGCCTGCGGCGCGGCGTTGATCTGCTCGCCGCGCGGCAATCTGCGCGCGCTGACGAAGGGGGCGGCGCTGCTGGTCGATCCCGACGACGTGGCGGCGCTGGCCGATGCGATGGCTGCGCTGGGCGATGATGTCGGGCAACGCGCGGCGCTGGGTGCCGCGGGGGTTGCCCGCGCCGGCGGCTTTGGCCTCGCCGATGCGGCGGCGCGGCTTGACGCGCTGCGCCGGGCGGTGCTCGGCGATGGCGGGGCGGCATCCTGAGCGGAGGCCGCGGCGGCCTCCCCCCATGGGTTCCCCGGCGCGGCGGGGATGCGAGCGATCCGCCTCCGCCAGCGCGCGCGCCAGCGTGAAGTCACCCGCCGGAGGCGGCGTCAGCGACGGGACTCGACCCAGGGGCCCGGTGCGTCATGGACGCCCCAACAACCGCGAGGAAGGCCACCACATCCCCGCTGCTATGGTGAAGGGCGCGGACCCTGCGGCGAGAGCGGCCGACCACAGAGGCCACGTGCCCGTTGCTGTTCCCGGCCAGCGGCGCTGCCGAACCCACAGCCGCCGAACGATCGGCTGCGCGGGACGGTGCGCCGCTGTCGCCAGGCGACCGGCGTCTGACGGGTGACGCGGGATGGCGTGGAAGCCCCGCGGGTCGAGGCACTCGGGGCCCAGCATGATCGGTCCGCGTTTGCGAGCGGCGTAGCTCCGCTCGACCGATATTTCCCGGTCCAGGCCGAGCAGGATGCCCGGAAGAACATGGCGGCCCGGTTCGTGCTGATCCTGCCGGACGGCGGGATTGCGGGGTTCTACGCCCTCTCGGCGACGAGCGTGCAGCTGGCGGAGTGGCCGGCGCCGGTCGCTCGGAGGCTGCCGCGATATCCGCTCGTGCCCGCGAGCCTGCTCGGTCGCCTCGCCGTCGATCGGCGGCATCGGGGCAAGGGGTATGGGTGCTTCTTGCTGGCCGACGCGCTGTTCCGATCGCTGCGCAGCGAGATCGCGTCCTATGCCGTGATCGTCGATGCCAAGGACGAGCGCGCCCGCCGGTTCTATGAACGCGAGAGCTTGCTGCCGTTTCCCGACCAGCCGATGCAGCTGTTCCGACCGATGGCGGACCTCGAACGGCTGTTCGAGTGACGGAACGCGGAAGCCGCCTTGCCCTGCTGGCAGCCAACCCGGAAGCGACCTGTGACCACCTGCAAGGATGGTGGGTGCGACAGGGATTGAACCTGTGACCCTCGCCGTGTGAAGGCGATGCTCTCCCGCTGAGCTACGCACCCATCCAAGGCGCGCAGTTAGACGAACCCCCCAGCGTGCGCAACCCCCGCCCTCCGGGCCGGATCGGGCGGCTCCGGAGCCGGTGCCGGTCACCCTGGTCTGTCCGTCCCGGCGCCACCTGCCGCCGCGGGTGCGCGCGGTGATCGACGTCATTGCCCAGGACATTCCCCCCGGTCTGGGCAGGCTACGTCCCCAGCACCGCCCCGGCGGGGAGCCCCGCCTCGGCGGCCGGAATCTTCCGCCCGTCCGCCCAGCGCAGCCGGGTGATGTCGAGGAACCCGCCCTGGCCGAGCACCGAGATCCCGTCCGGGCCCGCCGCCACCACCTCGCCTGGACGGTGGCCCTTCACCTCGGCGAAGCGCCGCGCGATGCGCTTGGCGCAGTCGAACACGAACAGCTTGCGCCCGTCGAGGCTGGTCCAGGCGCCCGGGGCCGGGTTGCAGCCGCGCACCAGGTTGTAGGTGAGGTTGATATGGTTCGCCCATTGGATGCGCGATTCCGCCTCGCCGATGATGCCCTCGTAGCCCGCCTCGGCCTCGTGCTGGGCGAGGGCGGCGCCGCGGCCGGACACCACCGCCTCCGCCGCCTCGATCAGCGCCGCCACGCCGAGCGGAAAGATCTTGCCGAAATAGAGCGAGCCCAGCGTGTCGTCCGGCTCGATCCGCACCTTGCGTTGCAGGATTACCGGACCCTCGTCGAGCCCGTCGGTCGGTCGGAAGATGGAAAGCCCCGTGTAACGGCGCCCGGCGATGATCGCCCAGCTCATGGCGCTGGCGCCGCGATGCGCGGGCAGCAGCGAAGGGTGGAACTGGAGGGTGCCGAAGCGTGGCACCGCGCACAGCGCCTGCGGGACGAACTGGGTGACATAGGCCATCACCGCCAGCTCGGCGCCGGACGCGCGCAGCGCCTCGGCCGCCTCCGGCGCGGTCAGGCGCGGGAACTGGTGGGTCGCCACGCCCGCCTCCTGGGCGGCGAGCCGCAGCGGGTCGGGGCGGCCGGATTCCGGGGCGCAGAACACCGCCGCGACGTCATCGCCGCGGGCGCGGAACGCCTCCAGCACCGCCTTGCCGAAATCCTGCTGGCCGATCAGCGCGATCCGCATCCCTGCCTCCCCCGGTTGCGAACCCAGCGTGGCGCGCCCGGGCGGGGCTGTCGAGCACCCTTGCCGCCGAGGGGCGAATCTGTGCCGGATGGGTCATGTCGGTCACCACGGCAACGGCAACCTGGGTAACGGCGCGGCGGGCGCTGATCGGGCTGTGCGCGCTCAATTTCTTCCTGGCGGCGGCGCAGACCGGATTCGGGCCGTTCCTGCCGGTGTTCCTGACCCAGCTTCACTGGACCCAGGCGGATATCGGCTTCGCGCTGAGCCTGGGCACGGTGGCCGCGATCGCCACCCAGCTGCCGGGCGGGGCGCTGGTGGACCGGGTGGAGGGCAAGCGCGCGGTGGTGACGCTCGCGCTGGCCGCCACCGGGCTGTCGGCGCTGGGCTTCGCGCTGTTCCCCCGCCCCGGTGACGGGTTCGTGGCCCAGGTCTGGGTGGCGCAGGCGCTGCATGCTGCCGCGGCCAGCGTGCTGACGCCGGCGGTCGCCGCGCTGACCCTGATGGTGAGCGGCCACGAGGGGTTCGGCGCCCAGCTGGGGTCGAACGCCCGCTATGCCTCGGTGGGCGCGACGGCGGCGGCGGCGCTGCTGGGGGCGTTCGCCACCTGGGAATCGGAACGCGCGGTGTTCCTGGTGACGGCGCTGCTGGTGATCCCGGCGATCGGCGCGCTCTGCCTGCTGGAGACCCCGTTGCAGCCGCTGCGCCCCCGCCGGATCGACCATCCGGCGCTGCGCCCGCGCCCGGCGCGGGGGGCCGGTGCCTGGCGGATCTTTCTGTCGCTGCACCTGCATGTGTTCGCGGTGGCGGTGATGCTGTTCCAGCTGGGCAACGCGGCGATGCTGCCGCTGGCTTTGAACGAGCTGGCGCTGCGCGGGCAGGCCAGCGGGTTCCTGGTCTCGGCCACCATCATGGTGCCCTCCGCGGTGGTGGCCCTTGCCTCGCCGTGGGTGGGGCGGCGGGCGCAGCGGATCGGCCGGCGGGGGCTGCTGCTGGCCGCCTTCGCCGCGCTGGCGCTGCGGGGCCTGCTGCTGATGCTGCGGCCGGGGCCGGCGGCGCTGGTCGGGATCGAGTTGTTGGATGGCGCGAGCGGGGCGGTGTTCGGGCTGATGCTGCCGCTGGTCGCGGCCGACCTGACCCGCGACACCGGGTGTTTCAACCTGGCGATCGGCGCGCTGGGGCTGGCGGTCAGCGTCGGCGCCACGATCAGCACCGTGCTGGCCGGGCTGGTGTTCGACGCCGCCGGGGCGCGTGTCGCCTTCCTGGCCCTGGCCGCGGCCGGGGCCGCCGGGTTCGCGGTGGTCCGCCTGCTGATGCCGGAGACCCGTCCGGCGATCACGGTCGCGGACCCGCCGGCGGGATCCTGACCGCCATCGCGGCGCTCAGCCGGCGAGCAGGTGCACCGAGAACAAGCGCCCCGGATCGGTCCATACCCGCTCCGGGGTCCAGCCGCCGGCGCGGGCCAGGGCGGCGAAGCCGGGCAGGCTGTGCTTGTAGCTGTTCTCGGTGTGGATGGTCTCGCCGGCGGCGAAATCGATCGCCGTGCCAGCCAGGCGCACCCGCTGCGCCCGGCGGGAGACGAGATGCATCTCGATGCGGCTCTCGGCGGCGTTCCACAGCGCGCGGTGGTCGAAGCCGGCCGGGTCGAAATCCGCCCCGGCCTCGCGGTTGAGCCGGACCAGCAGGTTGCGGTTGAACGCCGCGGTGACGCCGGCGGCATCGTCATAGGCGGGCAGCAGCAGCGACGGGTCCTTGGCGAGGTCCACCCCCACCAGCAGCCGCGCCCCCCGGCCCAGCGCGGCGCGGGCCCCGGCGAGGAAGCGGCGGGCGGCAGGCGGGTCCAGATTGCCGATGGTGGAGCCGGGGAAGAAGCCGAGCCGGGCCATGCCGTCGAGCGCCGGCGGCAGGCGGGGCGGGGCGAGGAAATCGGCCGCGATCGGCAGCAGGGTCAGCGATGGCCAGCGGTCGCGGGCGCGGTGCGCCATCGCCTCCAGCGCGGTGGCGGCGATGTCGATCGGGACATAGGCGGCGAACGGGGCGCCGGGGCAGTCGAGCAGGAACGCCGCCTTGGCCTCGTCGGAGGCGCCGTATTCCACCAGCGCCGCCGGGCGCGCGAGCAGCGGGGCAATTTCCCGCGCGATGACCGGCAGCAGGGCGAGTTCGGTGCGGGTCAGGTAGTACTCGGGTAACCCGGTGATGCGATAAAACAGCGCGCAGCCCGCGTGGTCGTAGAACAGCATGGGCGGCAGGGTCTTCGGCCGCGCCGACAGGCCGGCCAGGGCGAGGGCGGCGATGTCCGGCTCAGGCATCGCGCGCCAGCCGCAGCCCGGAGAACTGCCATCGCTTGTCGGGGTGGAAGAAGTTCCGATAGGTCGGGCGGGCGTGGCCCGGCGGGGTGGCCAGCGACCCGCCGCGCAGCACCATCTGCCCGATCATGAACTTGCCGTTGTATTCGCCGACCGCGCCCGGCGCGGGGCGATAGCCGGGATAGGGCAGGTAGGCACTGGCGGTCCATTGCCAGACATGGCCGGTGGCCTCGGCGAAGCCGGGCATGGCGGCGGCGGTCTCCCATTCCGCCTCGGTCGGCAGCCGGGCGCCGGCCCAGCGGGCGAAGGCGTCGGCCTCGTACCAGCTGAGCTGGCGCACCGGCGCGGCGGGATCCAGCGGGGCGAGGCCGCCGAGCCCCATCTGCCACCATTCGCCGTCGCGCTGTTGCCAGTAGAGCGGGGCGGTCCAGCCGCGCTCGCGCACCGCCGCCCAGCCGTCCGACATCCAGAGCGTGGCGGTGGCATAGCCGTCGTCGGCGATGAAGGCGGCGAAATCGGCGTTGCGCACCAGCCGGTCGGCGATCCGGAACGGGGCGAGGTGGCAGCGGTGGCGGGGGGCTTCGTTGTCGAAATGAAAGCCCGCCCCGTCATGGCCGATCTCGGTCATCCCGCCGGGGTGGGGCAGGAATCGGGGCGGGGCGGGATCGCCGGCCGGCTCCGCCCAGCCCGGCAGCACGGCCGGCGCCAGCGGGTTCTGGGCGAAGCCGTGCAGCATGTCGGTCAGCAGCAGCTCCTGGTGCTGCTGTTCGTGTTGCAGGCCGAGTTCGACCAGCGCGGCGATCTCGGGCGCCGGGGCGGCGGCGAGCAGGGATGCCATCGCCGCGTCCACATGCTCCCGGTAGGCGGTGATCTCGGTGGCGGCGGGGCGGGTCAGCATCCCGCGCGCCGGGCGCGGATGCCGCGGGCCGACGTGGTCGTAATAGGAGTTGAACAAGTAGCGGAACGCGGGCGAGAACGGCTGGTAGCCCGGCAGGTGCGGGGTGAGGGCGAACTCCTCGAAGAACCAAGTGGTATGGGCGCGGTGCCATTTCACGGGGCTCGCGTCCGGCATGGATTGCAATCCCTGGTCCTCGGCGCTCAGCGCGCCGGACAGGCGTTCGGTATGCGCGCGCACGGCCTGGTAGCGCGCGGCGACGGGCGGCAGGTCCACCGCGGCGGCCTACAGCATCCGTTGCAGGATCAGCTTCTGCACGTCGGAGGTGCCTTCGTAGATCTGGCAGACGCGGACGTCGCGGTAGATGCGCTCCACCGGATAGTCGGCGAGGAACCCGTAGCCGCCGAAGGTCTGGATGGCGGCGGTGCAGACCGCCTCGGCCGCTTCCGAGGCGAACAGCTTGGCCATGCAGGCGGCCTCCAGCGCCGGGGCGCCCTGGGCCTTCAGCCGCGCGGCGTGCAGCGTCATCTGCCGCGCGGCCTCGAGCCGCGTCTTCGCCTCCACCAGCCGGAACGCGACCGCCTGGTGCTCGATGATCGGCCGGCCGAAGGCGCTGCGGTCGCGGGCATAGGCGGTGGCGTGCTCCAGCGCCGCGCGGGCCATGCCGACGCTCTGCGCGGCGATGCCGATGCGCCCGGATTCCAGGGTGGAGAGGGCGATCCGGTAGCCCTGGCCTTCCGCGCCCACCAGCTGGTCGGCGGCGAGTTCCATGTCCTCGAACGCCAGGGCGCAGGTGTCGGAGGCTTTCTGGCCGAGCTTCTCCTCGACCCGCAGCACCTTGAGGCCGGGCGTCGCCTTGTCGGCGACGAAGCAGGAAATCCCCTTCTTGCCCGCCGCCGGATCGGTGACGGCGAAGAACACGATGCTGCCGGGATGGGTCGCGTTGGAGATGAACTGCTTGGCGCCGTTCACGATCCAGCGGTCGCCCTTGCGGACGGCGCGGGTGCGGAGATTGGAGGCGTCGGAACCCGCCTGCGGCTCGGTCAGGCCGAAGCTGCCGACATGCTCGCCGCTGGCGAGCTTGCGCAGCCAGCGGTCTTTCTGGGCGTCGGTGCCGAAGGCGCCGAGCACGACGCAGGTGGGCGAGTTGTGGACCGAGACCAGGGTGGAGACGGCGCCGTCGCCGGCGGCGATTTCCTCGAGCAGCGCGGCGTAGGTCACGGGGTCGAGATCCGAGCCGCCCCATTCGGCCGCGGTGGTGGCGCCGAGGATGCCGAGCGCGCCGAGTTCGGCGATGATTTCGGGTTCGATGCGGGCCTGCTTCTCGCGGCTGGCGGCGAGCGGGGCGAGGCGCTCGCTGGCGAACTGGCGGCCCATGTCGAGCACGAGCGGGTCGGGGGTCATGGGGGGGCTCCTGGTCGGTGCCCGCGCTTGCTGGGG
>JBMFXF010000133.1:0-9038 GCA_049964515.1 Acetobacteraceae bacterium
GCTCCGGGTGGTTTCGGCCGGTGCTAGGGCGTTGGCGTTGACGGAGGGTTAATCCACCCCCGCCGGCGGCAGCCACAGCACGTCGGCGATCCGCGGCGCCCCGGCGGCCAGCATCGCCAGCCGGTCGAACCCCAGCGCGATGCCCGCCGAGGGCGGCAGCCCGTGCTCCAGCGCGGCCAGGAAATCGGTATCCTCCGGCCAGTCCGGTCCGCCCAGCGCGGCGCGCGCGGCGCGGTCGGCGGCGAAGCGGGCGCGCTGCTCGGCCGGATCGGTCAGCTCCTCGAAGGCATTGGCGAGCTCGATCCCGCAGACGAACAGCTCGAAGCGCAGCGCCACCCGCGGATCGGCCGGGTCGCGCCGGGCCAGCGCCGCCTGCGCCGCCGGCCAATGGGTCAGGAACGTCGGGTGGGCCCGGCCGAGCCGGGGTTCGACCCGTTCCAGCAGCAGCCGGAAGAACAGATCCTCCCACCCCTCCCCGTCGCGCCGCCGGGCCCCGGCCGAGGCGGCCAGCGCCGCCGCGTCGCCGGCGGTGCCGAGCAGATCCGCCCCGGCGTAGCGCGCGAACGCCTCGGCCATGGTGAGGGTCTCGCAGCGCGCCAGATCGCAGGCGATGCCACCCCAGGTCACCACCGGGGGCAGCACGGCACGCAGGAAGGCCGCGGTCTCCACCAGCAGCGCGGCGAGGTCGGCGCCGGGGCGGTACCATTCCAGCATGGTGAACTCGGGCGCGTGCAGCGCCGAGGCCTCGCCGTCGCGCCAGACCCGGGCCAGCTGGAAGATCTTGCCGGCACCGCCGGCCAGCAGGCGCTTCATGGCGAATTCGGGGCTGGTGTGCAGCCACAGCGGGATCGGCGTGCCGTCGGCGGCGGTGCGGTCGGCGCGCACCGGGCGGAGATGGACCTCCTCGCCGGGAACCGGGACCGCGCAGGGGGTTTCCACCTCGGTATAACCGCGGGCGGCGAAGAAGGCGCGGGTGGCGGCGGTCAGCAGCGCCCGCCGGCGCAGGAACGGCAGCCGGGCGGCCAGGCGGTCCGGGTGCCACGGGGGGTGCGTCATGCGGCTTGTTTAGCACGCGCGGCCGGGGTGCTATGCGGGGCCATGGGCCAGCGCTTTCTCGTCACCGGCGGGGCCGGGTATGTCGGCAGCCATCTGGTGGCGGCGCTGGTCGATGCCGGCCACCAGGTCACGGTGCTGGACGATCTGCGCCAGGGCCATCGCGCCGCGGTGCCGCCCGAAGCGAGGCTGGTGGAGGCCGACATCGCCGCCGCCGGGCCGGTGCTGGCCGACGGGCCGTGGGACGCGGTGTTCCATTTCGCCGCCCTGTCGCTGGTGGGCGAGAGCATGGTCGACCCGTTCCGCTATTTCGCCGCCAACGCCGCCGCCGGCATGGGCTTCATCGGCGCCTGCGCCCGCCGCGGGGTGCGCCGCTTCGTGCTGTCCTCCACCGCCAATCTGTTCGGCGCGCCGCAGCGCATCCCGATCGCCGAGGACGCGCCGATCGACCCCGGCTCGCCCTATGGCGAATCGAAGCACATGCTGGAACGCGCCCTGGCCTGGGCCGACCGCATCTACGGGATGCGCAGCGCCTGCCTGCGCTATTTCAACGCCGCCGGGGCCGACCCGGCGGGGCGGCTGGGCGAGGACCACGACCCCGAGACGCATCTGATCCCGCTGGCGATCGACGCCGCCCTTGGCCGACGCGGCCCGCTTGCGGTGTTCGGCGCCGATTATCCGACGCCGGACGGCACCTGCATCCGCGACTACATCCATGTGACGGACCTGGCCCAGGCGCATCTCGCGGTGCTGCCGCTGCTCGATCGGGGTTCGGTGACCTTCAATCTGGGCAACGGCGCCGGCGCCTCGGTGCGCGAGGTGATCGCCGCCGTCGAGGCGGTCACCGGGCGGGCGGTGCCGCACCATATCGCGCCACGCCGGGCGGGGGATCCGGCGGTGCTGGTGGCCTCGGCCGAGCGCCTGCGCGCGGCCACCGGCTGGACGCCGCGCCTGCCGGGGCTGCGGGAGATCGTCGCCACCGCGGCGGCCTGGCGGGCGGCGCATCCGGACGGGTATGGCGGGCGATGACGCTTGCGCGAGGCGCGCCGCCGCCCCATTTTCGGCGCATGGCATCGAACCGCCCCTCCGCCGCACGTGACCCCGACCGGTTTCTGACCGGCCAGTTGCTGATCGCCATGCCGGCGATGGAAGACCCGCGCTTTTCCGGCAGCGTGATCTATTTGTGCGCGCATACGGAAGAAGGGGCGATGGGGCTGGTGATCAACCGGCCGCTGGCCCGCCCCAGCTTCGAGGAGTTGCTGCGCCAGCTTGAGATCGTGCCGGTGCCGCCGGCGCGGCACATCCGGCTGTGGGCGGGCGGGCCGGTGGATAACGGGCGCGGCTTCGTGCTGCACACCGCCGACTGGACCGGCGAGGGCAGCCTGCGGGTGAACGACCGGCTGGCGCTGACCGCCAGCCTGGACGTGCTGAAGGCGATCGCCGAGGGCGGCGGGCCGCGCGAGGGGCTGCTGGCGCTGGGCTATGCCGGCTGGGGACCGGGGCAGCTGGAGACCGAGCTCGCGCAGAACGCCTGGCTGACCATGCCGGCGCCGGAGGCGCTGGTGTTCGACGCCGGACACGACACCAAATGGCGCCGCGCGCTGGCGGCGCTGCGGATCGACCCGCTGGCGCTGTCGGCGGCGGCCGGGCACGCCTGAACGGAGCGGTTTGACAACCGCGCACCGGCCCATAGGTTACGCGCCCCACCGCTTGCAGGACCGTGCCATGCCTATCCTCGCCGCGCGCATGAGCCAGCTCGGCACCGAATCCGCGTTCGAGGTGCTGGCCCGCGCCACCGCCCTGCAACGCCAGGGCCGCAGCATCATCAATCTGGGGATCGGCCAGCCCGATTTCCCCACCCCCGCGCATATCGTGGAGGCCGGGCGCAAGGCGCTGGCCGACGGGCACCACGGCTACACCCCGGCCAACGGCATCCTGCCCCTGCGCGAGGCGGTGGCAGCCGATCTGCATCGTCGCCACGGGGTGGAGATCTCGCCCGACCGGGTGCTGGTGGTGCCGGGCGGCAAGGTCACGATGTTCTTCGCCATCATGATGTTCGGCGAGCCGGGGGCGGAGATCATCTATCCGAACCCCGGGTTTCCCATCTACGAGAGCGTGATCCGCTTCTCCGGCGCCACCCCGGTGCCGATGCGTGCGCATGAGAGCAAGGGGTTTTCCTTCGACGCCGCCGAGGTGCTGGACCAGATCACCCCGCGCACGCGGCTGCTGATCCTGAACTCGCCGGGCAACCCGACCGGCGGGGTGGCGCCGCGCGCCGAGATCGACCGGCTGGTGGCGGGGCTGGCGCGGCACCCGGACGTGGCGGTGATGTCCGATGAAATCTATGGCGAGATGGTCTATGAGGGCCGCCATGTCAGCCTGACCACCTACCCCGAGCTGGCGGACCGGCTGATCCTGCTGGACGGCTGGTCGAAGACCTACGCCATGACCGGCTGGCGGCTGGGCTTCGGGGTGTGGCCGGCGGCGCTGTTTCCGCATGCCGAGCGGCTGGCGATCAACTCGCATTCCTGCGTGAACGCCTCGGCGCAATATGCCGGGATCGCGGCGCTGACCGGCCCGCGCGAGCCGGTGGCGAAGATGATGGCGGCGTTCGCGGCGCGGCGCGACTACATCATTCCGGCGCTGAACGCGCTGCCGGGGGTGCATTGCGCCTCGCCGGGCGGGGCGTTCTATGCGTTCCCGAACATCACCGGGACCGGAATGGATTCGCGGAGTTTCCAGACCCGGCTGCTGGACGAGGCGGGGGTGGCGACGGTGTCGGGCACCAGCTTCGGCGCTCTGGGAGATGGGCATGTGCGGTTCTCCTACGCTGCCAGCCTGGAGGCGTTGCAGGAGGCGGTGCAGCGGATCGGGACCTGGCTGGGCAATCAGCCGCGCTGACGGGCGGGGGCGGGTGGTGGCGCGGAGCGGCCGGCCGCCTTCCTGATCGCGCGGGTCAGGTCGCCGACGGTGGTGGACGGGGCGGCGAACGGAGCGCCTTCCTGCTCCCGGCGGGCAAGCTGGGCTTCGGAGCGGTGCTCGGCGGTCTGCACCCGGGCGATCAGTGCTTCGCAAGCGACTGTCTTGGCGCCGTTGGGGTCGTATTCGGGGCGCAGCGTCCGCAGGTGACGCTGCACCTGATGATGATCGTCCGGGCGGTCGAACTCGGCTTCGTGCAGGATCAGCCAGAGCTCGAAGCAGGGGTTGGAGCGCGCGAGGCCGATGTTGTGGCGGCGGCACAGATCGATCGCCTGTTCGTAGGATGGGTGCAGGTCGCGGTCGAACACGGCCCAGGTCTGGTCCTGTTCTTCGTATGAATCGGCGCCACCCCGGCGACGAGCCGCTTTCTTCCCGTCGGCGCGATGGGCGATCGCGCTCCGAGCGAGGGTTCCGGGATCGCCGGCAGCTGGCTTGATCTCCAGCAGAATCGCCGGATGCGCGCGGGCGAGCGCCCTGAAATAGTCCGGCTCGGTCCGCTCCCCCTCGCAGAACAGGGTGAAACGGGGCTTCGGTTCCCGGATCGCGGGGCGCCGACGCAGATCGGAGTGTTTGCGCCCCATGCCGGATCAGTCGGCCGGCAGCAGATCGGTCACCGGTCCGGCGAACGGGATCGCGCCGTAGCGCCCCTGCAAATAGCCCCGGGCAATGTTGTCGTGCTGGCGGGTGCGGATGTCGGTCAGCGGGTAGAGGGTGGTCGCACCCGCCGGGTCCTTCTCGGTGAACCAGATCTGGTCGCGCCGCAGCAGTTTCGAATGCAGCAGGTTGGTGTCGTGGGTGGTGGCGATCAGCTGGGCGCCGCCCGGGTTGGTGCGGCGCGAGGCGAACAGGGCGAGCAGGGTTTCGCAGGCCTTGGTGTGGAGGCTGGCGTCGAACTCGTCGATCACCATGGCCGCGCCGCGTTCGAGGGCGGGGAACATGGCCGCGAGCATGAACAGCAGGCGGCGGGTGCCTTCGCTTTCGTCGGCCAGATTGAAGAATTGCGGGTTGCCCGTGCTGTCCTGATGGGCGAGCTGCAACAGTCGTGCATTGCCTTCCGGTACGATAACATTTGCTCCGGGATCTAAGTTCTTCAGAAGATTCGTAAGACCGGTCAGGAACTCCCTCTCCTTGCCTGGCACTTCGGTCTCGACGATTCGGTGGTCTGTCACGCCGGTGCCGATATGACCAAGCAGTTCGACGGCTTGCCTAGCCAGACCTCGCGCTTCGACCTGCCTGAGCAGCCGGACGATCCGCGAGCCGGGGTCTTCCGGGTCGGCATTTACCTCCAGCTCGCGGAAGAACGTACCGATGGCGGTCAGGTCATCATGGGCATTCTGCATCGCCGCCGAGAGAAAAAGGCTGTTCGGTCGGGTCAGGTCCGCGATCGTCCGGGCCTTCCCCTTGAGGTGGCGTCCGAATTCGAAGCTCTGGCCGCTGCGTCCGAACAACAGCTGCCGGCGGTTATTCGGAAAGGCAAACAGGGATTCGCTCACGATTTCCCGATCATCCGCCTTGAATTCATACTGATATCGCACCCCATCCTGGATGAAATCCACATCGACGGCGGTCGGCGCGGCGGCACACCCGGCGTCCAGGCGGAACGCCTGCCGAGGCACGCCCCCCTCCGGGCGGCCGTGGCTATGCGAAAGGAGCACGAGATCGCGCATCCACCGCAGGGCAAGCACCACATTGCTTTTGCCGGAGGCGTTGGCGCCGTAGATCAGCACGGCAGGCACGGCGCGGACACCGGGGATCGGGGTGTCGATCAGCCCCTCCGGGTTATCGCGGAGTGGCGAGGCAACCAGCGACAATTCCTGCCGATCCCGGATGGATCGCAGGTTCGTGACCCCGAACCGCAGCAGCATGTCTGTTCTCCTCAAATGCCAGGGTAATGCACAAAACCCCGCATATTCAACTCACATTTCGTCAAGAATTTGCAAATTCGGCGCCGAATTGCATGAAGCCGCCCCGCGACCAGCGCAAGTTCCGCCGCCGGGAGCCACCGCCCGCTAACCGTCCGTTAACTCCTCGCCGCCCACCCTGACCCCGGCCGCGCGTTTCCGCTCCGCGGCGCCCCGACGCCAGAACGGCGCGACGGAGCCTTCCCATGACCCCGAACCACCCCGCCCCTCCCCTGCCCTGGCATCGCCTGGCGGAACCGGAACAACTCGCCCTGGCCGAGGCCGCGCTGCGCCGCGCCGCCCAGGCGATCGCCGGACAGGCGGAAACTCTCGCCACCGAAATGGAAACCGGCCAGCTGGAAGATCACGGCGGGCCGGATGCGCTGCGGCTGCTGGCCGCGGTGGTGCGCGCCCAGACCGTGCCAAGCCCGGCCGGGCACGCCTGACCCCGCCCGCGGCCTCTCAGGCCCAGCCGGCCAGCGCGCCGATCCGCGCCAGCCCGCGCGCCACCGCCGCCCCGTCGATGCGTTCCGCAAGATGGCCGGCGGCGGCGATGGCGCGCGCGTAAAGCGCGGTCAGCTCCGGCGCGCCGATCACCGGCACCACCGCGCCCGCCGCCACGTCCTTGAGCGCAGCCCGGGTTTCATGGCCGATCAGCAGGCCCGAGAGGTAGGACGCGCCCGCCGCCGCGGCCAGCCGCCCGGCCAGCGCCTCGGCGCGCACGCCGAACAGATGGTGCAGCAACCCGCCGGGCTGCGCGGCCCGGGCCAGGCCGCGGTCGAAGGCGGCCAGGTCGGTCGCCGCGCCATCGCTCATGGTGCGGCCCAGGATGGTGTGGCCGCGCAGGGCGGCGAAGGCCTCGCCGGTCATGTGGGTGGCGAAGTCCAGGATGCGCTCCTGCTCCAGCCGCACCCATTTGGAATGGGTGCCGGGCAGGCAGGCCAGCCGCACGCCGGCGCCGAGCCGGGCGATCTCGGGCAGCGCCCCGGCCAGCTGGGTCTCCTCGCCGCGCATCACCTCGGCCACGCCCTCGGGATCGGTGCCGGCCAGGCCGGGAACCAGCCGGACCTCGGCCCAGTCGAACGGCACCTCGGTCAGCGCCGCGACCAGATCGGCGGGGCCGGCCGGACAGGGCAGGTACGGCGCCTCCAGCCAGCCCTGGCGGCTACCGGCCATGCCGCAGATCAGTACGTGGCGTTCCCCGGCGGCCAGCCAGGGGCCGATTTCCTCGCGCAGCGTATCGGCGAACCGCCCGTCCGCCACCGCCAGCACCCCGCGGCCGGAGGCGCGATGGTCGCGGATCGCGCCCGCCGCGGTCAGGCGGAAGGCGCGGAACCGGCTGGTGCCCCAATCGACACCGATCATCCGCCCTCCAGCGCCCCGCGCGCGGCGGCGGCGAGGAACCCCGCGGCCGCCGGCAGGATGGCATCGTTGTAGTCGTAGCCGGAATTGTGCAGCCCCGGGGTGTCGCCGTTGCCGATCCAGACGAAGGCGCCGGGGATTTCATGCAGGAACCAGCCGAAATCCTCCCCGGTCATGGCCGGCGGCAGGTCGCGCCGCACCGCAAGGCCGGCGGCGGCGGCGGCGGCGGCGGCGCGGGCGGCTTCCTCCGGCCGGTTGGCGGTCACCGCCACGCCGCGGCGGATGCTGAGCGAGATCTCCACCCCGAAAGTGGCCCCGACCCCGGCGGCGATGCGGTGCATGGCGGCCTCGGTGGCGTCGCGCACCTCGGTGCGCAGGGTGCGGGCGGTGCCGGCCAGCACCGCCTGGTCGGGGATCTGGTTCAGCGCGCTGCCGGCGTGCATGGTGGCGAACGAGATCACCACCGCATCAAGCGGGCTGGTCTCCCGCGAGACGATGCCCTGCGCGGCCAGCAGCAGATACGCCGCGGCCACCATCGGATCGCGGGTTTCCTGCGGCAGCGCGGCGTGACCGGACCGGCCGCGCACCACGTATTCGAACCGGCAGCCGGCCGCCATCACCGGCCCGTCATGCACCGCAACGGTGCCGGCGGGCAGCCCGGGCCAGTTGTGGTAGCCATAGATGCGTTCCATCGGAAACCGCGACAGCAGCCCGTCGGCCAGCATCGCCAGCGCGCCGCCCGAGCCTTCCTCGGCCGGCTGGAACACGAGATGCACGGTGCCCGACCAGGATGGATCGCGCGCCAGCAGCGCCGCCGCGCCGAGCAGGGAGGTGGTGTGCCCATCATGCCCGCAGGCGTGCATCACCCCGGGCGCGGTGGAGGCGTGGGCCAAGCCGGTGGTCTCGGCGATCGGCAGCGCGTCCATGTCGGCGCGCAGCCCGACGCTGCGGTTGGAACTGCCGCGCCGCAGGGTGGCCACCACCCCGTGCCCGCCGACACCGGCGGTGAACGGGATGCCGAGCTCGGCAAGGCGCTCGCAGACAAACCGGGCGGTGTTCTCCTCCTGCAACGACAGCTCGGGATGCGCGTGCAGGTGCCGGCGCCATTGCGTGAGCGTGGCGTGCAGGGTGGGGTCCATGGCGGCGCTCATGCCGGGTCGGCCCCGACGCGGACCACCAGCTTGCCGAAATTGCCGCCTTCCAGCAGCGCGGCGAGGGCGGCCGGGGCCTGTTCCAGGCCGCTCACCACGTCCTCGCGGTATCGTAACGAGGCGTCCGCCACCCAGGGGCCGGCCAGCGCCCGCCATTCGGCGAAGCGCTCCGGTTTGTCGGAGACGATCATGCCCTGGATCAGCACCCGCTTGCCGATGACGAAGCCGAGGTTGGGGCCGGGGGGGAACTCGGCCTCGTTGTATTGCGAGACCATGCCGCACATCACCACCCGCGCGAACGGGTTGAGCAGGGAGAACACCGCTTCCTGCACCCGGCCGCCGACATTCTCGAAATACACGTCGATGCCGTTGGGGCAGCCGCTGGCGAGCTCGCCGGCGAGATCGAGCGCGCGGTGATCGACGCAATCGTCGAACCCCAGCTCCTCCTGCACGTAGAGGCATTTCTCCGGCCCGCCGGCGACGCCCACCACCCGGGCGCCGGCGCGTTTGGCGAGCTGCCCGGCGACCGAGCCGACCGCGCCGGAAGCGGCCGAGACCACCACCGTCTCGCCGGGTTTCGGCCGGCCGATGT
>JBMFXF010000134.1:0-8940 GCA_049964515.1 Acetobacteraceae bacterium
TGGATAGCTTGCTTTTTTATTCGGGCGCCCCGCCGGACAGCACCGCCAGCCTGAGCCGCGCCGCGGCCCGCCCGTCCGGCCCCGCCAGCGCCGCCGCCGCGGCGGCGAACAGCGCCCGCGGTGGGATGCGGCGATCCCGCGAAGCCAGCGCATTCGCCTCCCCCGCCGCGCGCAATTCCCCGAGCAGCGCCAGCGGGGAGGCGTAGGACAGCGTCACCTCCTCCACATCCGCCACCGGCAGCGCGAAGCCGGCGCGCTGCAACAGCCCGGCGCAGTCGCGCAGCTCCGGAAACGGAGAAACCCGCGGCGACACGCCGCCCCGCAGCCTCGCCTCGGCCTCGGTCAGGGCCGTGCGCAGAGTATCCAACGTTCCCAGCACCGGCAGGCTGGCCAGGAACAGCCCCCCCGGGCGCAGCGCCCGGCGCAGCTGGATCAGCGCCCCCGGCAGGTCGTTCACCCAGTGCAGCGACAGGCTGGCCACCACCAGATCGAACGCGGCGGGGCCGAACGGCAGCGCCTCGGCATCCGCCACCACCCGGAGCGGCGGCGAGCGGCGCAGCATCGGCAGCGAGACATCGGCGCTGACCACGGCGATGCCGCGCGCGGCCAGCAGCGGCGCCACCACCCCGCGCCCACCCAGATCGAGCGCGCTGGCGAAGCGGCGGGTGGTATCGTCCAGCCGCTCCACCAGCCGCTCCGCGAGCTCGGCCAGCAGCGGCGTGACCGGGCCGATCCGCCCCGCCGCGCGGTCGCGGTGGCGGCGCACCGCGGCGCGGTCGAAGGGTGCGTTCAGCCCTGCCATCGCGCCAGCACCGCCAGCAGCGCGGGGCCGTAGCGGCTCAGCTTGGAGGCGCCGACCCCCTTGATCTCGGCCAGGGTCGCGAGCCCGTCCGGCCGCACCGCGGCGATCTCGCGCAAGACCGTATCGTGGAAGATGACATAGGGTGGCACCGCCTGCGCCTTCGCCTCCCCGGCGCGCCAGGCGCGCAGCGCGGCGAACAGCGATTCCGGCGCCTCGGCGGCGATCGGCGGAGCATCCGCCGGCGCCCGCGCGCCAGCACGCGCCGGCACGCGCGGCGGCCTGGGCGTATCGTCGCGCACCGGCAGCGGCGCCTCCCCGCGCAGGATCGGCCGCGCCGCCTCGGCGTGCAGGAACATCCCGCCATGCCCGGCGGTGTCGATGTCCAGCACCCCGCGCGCGATCAGCTGCCGCGCCAGCCCGCGCCAGAACGCGGCCGGACGGTCGGCGCCGATGCCGAACACCGACAGCCGGTCATGGCCGTGGCGGGTCACCGCCTCGGTGGTTTCCCCGCGCAGCACCGCCACCACATGCACCGCGCCGAACATCTGCCCGGTGCGATAGACCGTGGACAGCAGCTTCTGCGCCTCCACCCGCCCGTCGAAGGTGGTGGGACGGGACCGACAATTGTCGCAATGCCCGCAATCCTCCTCCAACGTCTCGCCGAAGCAGGTCAGCAGCGCGCGGGTGCGGCAGGTGACGGTCTCGGTCAGGCCGATCATCTGCTCCAGCTTGGCGCGCATGGTGCGCTGCTGCGTCTCGGGCGCGCTGGATTGCGTGAGCCAGTGCCGCGCCTGCGCGATGTCCTGCCCGCCATACAGCAGCAGCGTGTCGGACGGATCGCCATCGCGCCCGGCGCGGCCGATCTGCTGGTACCAGGCTTCCGGCGTGGCCGGCATGTCCAGATGCGCCACGAACCGCACGTCCGGCCGGTCCACCCCCATGCCGAACGCGATCGTCGCCGCCACCACCAGCGGCTCGCCGGAGCGGAACCGCGCCGCCGCCTCCCGCTTATGGGCCGGGTCCAGGCCGGCGTGGAACGCCACCGCCGGGTGGCCGCGCGCGGCGAGCGCGGCGGCGACCCGCTCGGTCTTCGCCCGGCTGCCGCAATAGACGATGCCGCAGGCGCCGGGATGGCGGCGCAGCAGCGCGTCCAGCTGCGTCATCTCCGAGGCTTTCGGCTGCGCGGCCAGGAACAGGTTGGGGCGGTGGAAGCTGGCCAGGAACACCCGCGCCTCGGGCATCGCCAGCGCGTCCAGGATGTCGTCGCGGGTGCGCGGGTCGGCGGTGGCGGTGAGCGCGATCCGCGGCACGCCGGGGAAGCGGGCGCCCAGCGCCGCAAGCGCGCGGTATTCGGGGCGGAACTCGTGGCCCCATTGCGACACGCAATGCGCCTCGTCGATCGCGATCAGCGACAGTTTCAGCCGCGCCAGCCGGTCCAGCATCCCGTTCGCCAGCAGCCGCTCCGGCGAGACATAGAGCAGATCGAGCCCGCCCTGCGCCAGGCTGCGCTGGGTGTCGCGGGCCTCCGCCGGGTCCAGCTCGGAATGCAGGGCCGCGGCCGAGACGCCGAGCTGGCGCAGCGCCGCCACCTGGTCGTCCATCAGCGCGATGAGCGGGGAGACCACCACCGCGAGCCCGGCCCGGCACAGCGCCGGGACCTGGTAGCAGAGGCTCTTGCCGCCGCCGGTCGGCATCAGCACCAGCGCGTCGCCGCCGGCGAGCACATGGGCGATCGCGGGTTCCTGCAAGCCGCGGAACCCGGGGTAGCCGAACACGCGGCGCAGGGTCTCGTGCGGGTCGCCGCCGGTCATCCTGCGGGCGGCAGGGCGATCAGGAAGCGGCGGCCACCGCGCGCCGAGCCATCACCCAAACCAGATGCGCGCGGTATTCGGCGCTGGCGTGGATGTCTGCGTTCATGTCCGCCGCCGGCGTGGTGATGCCGGCGAGGGCATCGGGGGAGAAGTTCGCGCTCAGCGCGGCTTCCATCGCGGCGTGGCGGAACACCCCGCCCTGGCCGGCGCCGGTCACGGCCACCCGCACCCCGGCGGGGAACCGGGCCACGAACACGCCGACGATGGCGTAGCGCGAGGCCGGATTGCGGAACTTCTGGTAGTTGGCCGCGGTGGGGGCGGGGAAGGTCACGGCGGTGATGATCTCGTCGGCTTCCAGCGCGGTGGTGAACATGCCCTGGAAGAAATCGTCGGCCGCGATCTCGCGCTTGTTGGTGGTGATGGTGGCGCCCAGCGCCAGCGCCGCCGCCGGGTAGTCGGCGGCCGGGTCGTTGTTGGCCAGGCTGCCGCCGATGGTGCCGCGATGGCGCACCTGCTCGTCGCCGATGCCGCCCGCCAGCGCCGCCAGCGCCGGGATGATCCGCTTCACCTCCGCCGAGGCCGCCACCGCGGCGTGGGTGGTCATCGCCCCGATGGTCACCGATCCGGCCCCGGCGGTGATGCCGGAGAGCCCCGCCTTGGCGAGATCCACCACCACCGAGGGGTGGTTGAGCCGCTGCTTCAGCACCGGGATCAGGGTCATGCCACCGGCCAGCGCCTTGGCCTCCGGGTCGGCGCCCAGCGCCTTCACCGCGTCGGCGACCGAGCCGGGCTTCTGGTATGCGAAATCGTACATCGCGTGCTGTCCCTTGCGCTATTCGGCGGCCATGCGGGGCCGGCCGGCCTGGATGATGGACCAGATTTTGGGGGCGGTCGCCGGCATGTCGATATGCCGCACGTTATAGTCGTGCAGCGCATCGACCACCGCGTTCATCACCGCCGGCGGGCTGCCGATGGCGCCGACCTCCCCGCAGCCCTTCACCCCCAGCGGGTTGTGGGTGCAGAGGGTGGATTCGGTGCCCACTGTGATGTTGGGCAGGTTGTCGGCGCGCGGCATGGTGTAGTCCATCATCGAGCCGGACAGCAGCTGCCCCGCGCTGTCATAGACCGCGTGTTCCAGCAGCGCCTGGCCGATGCCCTGGGCCACCCCGCCCTGCACCTGGCCTTCGACGATCATCGGGTTGATGACCCGGCCGACGTCATCGACGGCGGTGAAATTCACCACGCTGGTCACGCCGGTCTCGGGGTCGATCTCCACCTCCGCGACATGGCAGCCGCCGGGGTAGGTGAAGTTCTTCGGGTCGTAGAAGGCGGTTTCCTCGAGGCCCGGTTCCAGCTCCTCGATCGGGTAGTTGTGCGGGACATAGGCGGTGAGCGAGATGTCGGTCAGCGTCTTCGACTTATCGGTGCCGGCGACGGTGAAGGTGCCGTTCTTGAACTCCACGTCCTCGACCGAGGCTTCCATCAGATGGGCGGCGATCTTCTTGCCCTTGGCGATGATCTTGTCCATCGCCTTGACCATCGCCGACCCGCCGACCGCGAGCGAGCGCGACCCGTAGGTGCCCATGCCGAACGGGATGCGGTTGGTATCGCCGTGGACCACCTCGATCTGATCGAGCGGTACGCCGAGCTGTTCATGCACCAGCTGGGCGAAGGTGGTCTCGTGGCCCTGGCCGTGGCTGTGCGCGCCGGTGAACACCGTCACGCTGCCGGTGGGATGGACCCGGATATTGGCGCATTCGTAGAGCCCGGCGCGGGCGCCGAGCGATCCCACCACCGCCGAGGGCGCGATCCCGCAGGCTTCCAGATAGGTGGAGATGCCGATGCCGCGCAGCTTGCCGCGCGCCTTCGCGGCGGCGCGGCGGGATTCGAAGCCGGCGTAATCGGCCGCCTTCAGCGCCGCGTTCAGGGTCGCGGTGTAATCGCCGCTGTCGTATTGCAGCGCCACCGGGGTCTGGTACGGGAACGCATCGTTGGGGATGAAGTTGCGGCGGCGGAGCTCGACCCGGTCGATCCCGGTCTCCCGCGCCGCCACGTCCACCAGCCGTTCCAGCAGGAACGTCGCCTCCGGCCGCCCGGCGCCGCGATAGGCATCGACCGGCACCGAGTTGGTGAACACCGCCTTCACCTCGGCGTAGATCGCCGGGGTCTTGTAAACCCCGGCCAGCAGGGTGGCATAGAGATAGGTGGGCACGCAGGGGGCGAAGGTGGACAGATAGGCGCCCATGTTCGCCAGGGTCGCAACGCGCAGCGCCAGGAAATGCCCGTCCTTGTCCAGCGCCAGCTCGGCGGTGGAGATGTGGTCGCGCCCGTGGGCGTCCGACATGAAGCTCTCGGTGCGCTCGGCGGTCCATTTCACCGGCCGCTTCAGCTTGCCGGCGGCCCAGGTGACGATCGCCTCCTCGGCGTAGTGGTAGATTTTGGAACCGAACCCGCCGCCCACGTCGGGGGCGATCACGCGCAGGTGGTTCTCCGGGATGTGCAGCACGAAGGCGCCCATCAGCAGCCGGATCACATGCGGGTTCTGGCTGGTGGTGATGAGGGTGTAGTCGCCCGACATCGGGTCGAAATCGCCCACCGCGGCACGCGGCTCCATCGCGTTCGGGATCAGCCGGTTGTTCTCGAGCTCCAGCTTCACCACCTTCGCCGCCGCCGCGAACGCCGCATCCACCGCCGCCTTGTCGCCGATATGCCAGTCGTAGCAGACGTTGCCAGGCACCTCGTCATGCACCGGCGCCGCCCCGGGGGCCAGCGCCTCGCGCATCCCCGCCGCGCCGGGCAGATCCTGGTAGTCGATCGCGAGTTTCTCGGCCGCGTCCTTGGCCTGCTGGCGGGTATGCGCGATCACCACCGCCACCGGGTCGCCGACGTGGCGCACCTTGCCCAGCGCCAGCACCGGATGCGGCGGCTCGGCCATCGGGCTGCCGTCCTTGTTGTGGATCTGCCAGCCGCAGGGCAGCCCGCCCACCCCGTCGGCGGCCATATCGGCGCCGGTGAACACCGCCACCACGCCGGGGGAGGCCTTGGCCGCCGCGGTGTCGATCGCGCCGAGCCGCGCATGGGGCCGGTCCGAGCGGCGGATAGAGGCGTAGAGCTGCCCCGGCCGGTTCACGTCGTCGGTGTAATGCCCCCGCCCGTTGAGGAACCGGAGGTCTTCCTTGCGCCGCACCGATGCGCCGATACCCTCGTGACCCATTCTCGGACCCTCCCGTTGCTGGTTATTCGGCGGCGGCCGGCATGGTCTTGCCATGCATCAGCGGCCATGCCGCGGCGATCGCCTTCACGATGTTATGGTAGCCGGTGCACCGGCAGAGATTGCCCTCGAGGCCTTCGCGGATCTGGTGCTCGGTCAGCCCCTCCGGGTGCGACTGCACCAGGTCGATCGCGCTCATCACCATGCCCGGGGTGCAGAAGCCGCACTGCAGGGCGTGGTGCTCGCGGAACATCTCCTGCATCGGGTGCAGGGTGCCGTCGGCGGCGGCCAGCCCCTCGATCGTGGTGACCTTCGCCCCATCGGCCTGGACCGCCAGCATGGTGCAGGATTTCACGGAACTGCCATCGACATGCACCACGCAGGCGCCGCATTGCGAGGTATCGCAGCCGACATGGGTTCCGGTCAGCCCGATCTTCTCGCGCAACAGTTCCACCAGCAGGGTGCGGTTCTCCACCTCCACCGTATGCTGCGTGCCGTTCACCGTCAGGGATACCTGAGGCATCGTGTCCCCCTTCTGTTGCGCCGTGCGTGAAGAAACCCTGGTCCGAGCCGCCCGGCCCGCCGCCCCGGGGCGGAGCCGGAAGGCGGGTTCGGTTGCGGCGGAGAATGGTCGGGCGGACCCATCGGGTCAAGCGGTCCGGCGCGCTATAACGCCGCCAGCACCACCACGATCATGCCCAGTACCAGGTTGAGCGCGATCAGCCGGCGAATGCGCTCGGCCGCCTCCAGCGCGCGGGCGGTGCCCACCGCGGCGCGGAACCGCCGGTAGGGGCCGAACACGATCACCACGAACACCGCCGCCATCGCCAGCCCCAGCCCCATCATCGCGTTGATATTCCACGGCAGGTGGCGGAACCCGCCGTACACCCCGGCGATCAGCCCGAAGCCCGAGGCCAGGATCAGCACCATCGCCCCCCACACCACGCGGAAGAAACGGGCGAAGATGCGGTGATGCAGCGCCACCCGCTGCGGCGGCTCCAGCACCGCGAGGCTCGGGCGGACCACGTGCAGGGCGAAGAACATCCCCCCCACCCAGAACACCGCGCAGAGAATATGCAGGGCGAGCAGCCAGCCCCACGGGTTGGTCAACAGGGTCATGCCAGGAGTTCCTCGATTTCGGCGACGAGCGCCAGCAATTCCGCAACCGCCGGGCCGCGGCGGGAGGCCTCCGTCACCCCGAGTCCGACCGCGAACGCGGTGGCGAAGCCCACCCGGTTGCCCAGCACCGCGGCAAGCCGGGGCATCCCGCGCCGGCCGATCTCGGCCTCGATCGCCGCGCGCAGCCGCCCGCCGCCGGGGGCGCGGTTGAGCACCAGCCGCACCGGGCGATGCTCGGCCGCCGCCAGCGCCAGCGTGCCCTCGGCGGCCCAGAGATCGAGCGGACTCGGCTGCACCGGCACCAGCACCAGATCGGCGGCGCGGATCGCCAGCCGGGCTTCGGTGTCGATCTGCGGCGGGCTGTCGATCAGCACCAGATCATGGGCGCGGCGCAGCTGGTCCAGGGTGGCGGAAAGCCGCCAGCCGGCGGTATCGGCGAAGGCGATCGCCGCCGGCGCCGGGGTGCGGGCCGAACGCAGCGCGTGCCAGCGGCTGAGGCTGCGCTGCGGGTCGATATCCAGCAGCGCGACCCGACGGGAGGCGGCGAAGGCGGCGGCCAGATGCGCGGCCAGCGTGGTCTTGCCGGTGCCGCCTTTCTGCTGTGCGATGGTGAGGACGGGCGCCATGGGACTCGGGTCCGGTCGATGCCGGACCGTCAAACCAGATGCGCGCGGGAATTGCCAGCGCCGCGTGCCCGCGGCTACACCGCAGGCATGGGGCTGGTGACCTACGATCTGCGCGACCGCGTGGCCTGGATCGGGCTGGACCGGCCCGACAAGCGCAACGCCGTCTCCGACGCGCTGTTCGCCGCCCTCGCCGCCGCCATCGTCCGCGCTCACGGGGAAGCGCGCGCCATCGTGCTGCATGGCCACGGCCCCGCCTTCTGCGCCGGGCTCGACCTCGCCGAGCACCGCGCGCGGGATCCGGCGGCGGTGTTCCACCACTCGCGCTCCTGGCATCGGGGCCTCGCCGCGCTGCGCCAGGGCCCGATTCCGGCGGTGGCGGCGCGCGATGCCGCGCTGATCGACCTGCTGCGGCGCAAGCGCGCGGCGGGGCTCGGGGAGTCCGGCGCTGGCGCGCCCCGCCCCGCCGCCCTATAAGCCGCCCCGATCCGCGTCTTCCGGGAAGCATCAATGGACCAGGCCGTGCTGGATTTCGTCGAAGCCCGCAATCGCATGGTGGACAGCCAGGTCCGGCCCAACAAGGTGACCGACCCGCGCATCCTGACGGCGATGCGCCGGCTGCCGCGGGAGGCGTTCCTGCCACCCGCGCTGGCCGCGCGCGCCTATGCCGACGAGGACGTGCCGCTGGGCAACGGGCGGGTCATGCTGGCGCCGATGTCGCTGGCGCGGCTGGTGCAGCTGGCCGAACCGCGGGCCGGCGCGCGCGCGCTGGTGGTGGCGGCGGGCACCGGCTACGGCGCGGCGGTGCTGGCCGCCTGCGGGGCCCGGGTGGTGGCGCTGGAGGAGGACCCGGCGCTGCGCGCCCGCGCCGCGACGGCGCTGGCCGAGCACGCCCCGGGGGTGGAGCTGGTCGCCGGCCCGCTCGCCGCCGGCTGGCCGGCCGGGGCGCCCTACGACCTGATCCTGATCGAGGGCGGCGTGGTCGAGATCCCCCCCGCCCTCGGTGGGCAGCTGCGCGCTTCCGGCGGGCGGCTGGTGGCGGTGCGCGTCATCGACGGGATCGGCCAGGCGGTGTTGGCCGAGCCGGTCGGCGGCACGCTTCGCACCCGACCGGTGTTCGACTGCATGACCACGCTGCTGCCGGCGCTGCGCCCGGCGCCCGCGTTCGTGTTCTGAGCCGCCGGCGCATCGCCCGATGAACCGGACCGAGACAATGTGCTGGAGCGGCGGGCTGGCCGGGACCATCCTGGCGGTCGCGCTGGTGTCGCGGCTGGCGCCGGCCTCGCTGCTGGCGCGCTGGCCGCTGACCGCGCCCGTCACCCTGGCGCTGGCGCTGCTGGTGGCGGTCTATCTGCGCGGCGCGCGGGGCGAGTC
>JBMFXF010000135.1:0-8897 GCA_049964515.1 Acetobacteraceae bacterium
GAACGGTTGGGGGGCGGGTAGGGAAGGGGCGGCTGACGTCGCGCCCGGCCGTCGATCCCGCCCTGGTGGAATTGGCGGCCGCAGCGGGAGCAGGATGATGCCGGTTGCTCCCCATGCGGCGGGGCTGCGACGACGGGCTGGTGATGCAGATGGGGTCAGTCACGCCCCGGCATCCACCCAGCAAGGGTGATCGCCGGCGTCCGGGATCGGTTCCGCAGCAATCCCATCACCGTAAGGAACGGCCCCATGTCACTTGTGATCGGCATCGCCCTGCTGGCGCTGGTTTCCGGGACATTGATCGGCTGCGTCGGCATTGGCGGGGTCGTGCTCGTTCCCGCGCTCACCTTTACCGGAATGTCGGTTCACGTTGCTCTTGCGGCGGCGATGGCCAGTTTCGTGTTCAGCGGTGCGGTCGGGGTTGCGCTGTATTGGCGCAGTGGATCGATTGAATGGGGTTCCGCTGCCTGGCTGGGGGGTGGAGCCATACCCGGGGCCCTCGCCGGGGCGGTGCTCGCCGCACATCTCGACGGCAAGGTACTCCTGCCGCTGATCGCCATTGTGGTGATCGCCACCGGGATTCGCGCGTTGCGACGCCAGAAATGGACCGCTGAGGCCAATCACACGAGGCTTCGCCGCCGGAGCCTCGTCGCCGTCGGCGCCGGCGTCGGGACCCTCTCGGCGATGATCGGCACTGGCGGGCCGTTGCTGCTGGTACCGTTGCTGCTGTGGCTGCGCATGCCGGTGCGGGCCGCGGTGGGCCTCGGTCAGGCGATCCAGATTCCGATCGCGCTGATGGCAACGATGGGGAACCTGCTCGCCGGCCAACTCGATCCGCGCCTGGGCCTTTTGCTCGGCGCCGGCGTGGCGATCGGCACCGCGCTGGGTGCCCGTATCGCACATGCCGCGCCGCTTCAGTGGGTAACCAGGCTGGTGGCCGTGGTGCTGTTGGCGGTCGGTGTGCTGGTCCTGGCACGCAGCTGGCAATCATGGGGTGGAGTACTGAGCTGGGGGTGAATGCGTGGACAGCCGGTGGAGCCGGGTATTTATAAGACCTATGACATAATCCGTCATCCCTATTTGATGTCTTCAGTGACCTCCGCCACAGTCTGCAAAGACCCGGCGACGAAAGCCACGGGCAACGGGTGGATTGATAAGTCCGAGAAAGTGAGAACACGCATGTCAACAGCCAGGCTTGACGCCGAATCGGTCAATGTATCCGGCCGGCTGGAGCGTCTGCCGATGACCTCCTACCAGCGCCGCGTGTTTGCCGCTGTGGCGACAGCATGGCTCGCCGACCAGGTGAACGTTGCCCTGCTGGTGTTTCTGATCGGGCCGATTGCGGCTTATTTCCATCTGACGAAAGTGCAGATCGGCCTGCTTGCCTCGATGACATTTCTCGGTCAGCTGATCGGTAACCTGATCGCCGGATATATATCGGATCGCTTCGGCCGGCGCCTTGCCTTCCAGCTGACCATGCTGGTCTGGGGCGTCGGCAGCTTTCTGGCCGCCGGGGCCACGGGCCTCGTGACCCTGATGCTGTTCCGTCTGATCATCGGTATCGGCGTGGGTGGTGAGGCACCCGTGGCGCAGTCGATCCTGTCAGAGATCATCCCCGCGGATAAGCGCGGGTTCTACATCTCCTTCATGGAAGGGTTCTGGGCCGTCGGCTTCGTCATATCCGGCCTGCTCGCCTACACGGTGCTGCCGGTTCTCGGCTGGCGCGGCGTGTTCGTGGCGGTCGGCATCCTCTCGCTGGTGATCTTCTGGGCACGGCAGATCATCTTCGAATCCCCGCGCTGGCTCGTCGATCAGGGACGATTCCCGGAAGCCGATGCGGTTCTTTCGCACCTGGAGCGGGAGGTAGCCGCGAAATGGGGCCGCCCGCTTCCCGCTCCGCGAGGCTACGTTCCGGAGACCTCGCAGTCGCACAAAAATCCCTTCCGGATCCTGTTCACCAGCGCCTATCTGCGCAGCACGCTCATGCTGGCGGGTCTCTGGTTCTTCGCACTGCTCGGATATTTCGGCCTTACATCCTGGCTGGCGGTGATTCTGAACCAGCATGGATTCTCGATCATCAAATCGATTTTCTTCGTAAGCATGATCTCGGTGGGCGGCATCCCCGGATTCTTCGCAGCCGGGGTGCTTCTGGAACGCCTGGGGCGAAAGGTCACGACGGCGCTGTTCCTGGTTATGAGCGCGGTACTGGCCTACATATACGGCCACGCGACCGGTCTGAGTTTCCTGTTCGCCGCCGGCTTCCTCATGCAGTTCTTCATGTTCGGCATGTGGTGTTGTCTCTATGCGTACACACCGGAACTCTACCCCACCCGGGCGCGGTCCACAGGATCGGGCGTTGCCTCCGCCTTCGGCCGTGTCGGTGCCATTCTCGGCCCGATCGCCGTTGGATTCGTCATCAGCAACATCGGTCAGGGTGCGGTGTTCTCCCTCGGCGCGGCGAGCTTCGTGATCTCGGCCGCCCTGGTCCTTACGCTCGGCATCGAAACCCGTGGCCGAGTGCTGGAGGAAATCTCGATGCAGGAAGAGGCTTAGCAGGCGCATCGCAAACAGCGGCAACCGCGCGCCGCTCGGAAGCGCCCCCGGTCGGCGGCGTGGTTGGGTGGCGCCTGGTTCACCCCACCATGCTGGCCGCATTTCGCTCCTGCTGACCATCGGCATGAAACAGGCCGCGCAAGCGGACGGGGCCCCCGCCCGCTGTGCGCGTTTGCCCTGCTGTCTGCACGCAAGGGCGGCGAGGCAAGCGCCCATCGCCATGGCGATCCGTTATCGGCTGATAGAAAAGAAGTATGAGCGCGGCTGGGGGCTTCGTGATTATACTCGGACATCCGGAGCCGAGGCGCGTCGCTGCGCGTGGCTCGGCGGCCCGGCAACAAGGATGAGGCCAGAGGGAATGGAAACGACGGTGCCGGTTGTCCTGACCGGACGGGGCCGAATTCGCTCCGGGCATTCCGCGTGCGGGCGGTTTACCCGATTCCGGAACGCTCCGGCATTGCTGGCTTCCGGTCGCTCGATCGCTGGAATCATCGCAGGAACAGGGTCTGTTCCGCCGCCAATCCGCGTGCCACGACATCAATCGCGCGAGGCATCTGCGGTGGCAGGCTGCATCATGCCAATCGCGCAGCCGCTATCGGCATGCACCTCCGGGGATACAGCACCTTGACCGCGAAAATCATCGATGGCCTCGGGGTTGCACACGAACTTCGCGAGGCGATCCGCGCCCGTGTCGAGACCCTTGCACGGCGGGGCGTCACGTCAGGCCTGGCCGTCATCCTGGTGGGCGACAATCCTGCCTCCAAGCTCTATGTCCGCAACAAGCTGCGTGCCTGCACCGATGTCGGGATTCGTACGCAGGTCATCGGCTTTCCCGAGACGGTGACGCAACCCGAAATCCTCGATCAAATCCATGCGCTGAACGCCGATCGCGCGATCCACGGTATTCTGGTGCAACTCCCGCTGCCGCCGCAGATCCAGCTCCGCCCGATCCTGGAGGCGATTGCCGCGGAGAAGGATGTGGACGGGTTCAATCTCTATAATGTCGGTGGCCTCGTCATCGGCACTACCGTCTTCCCGCCCTGCACCCCCTATGGGGTCATGAAGCTCCTCGACTACGAGAATATCCCGGTCGTCGGCCGCAACGTCACCGTGGTCGGCGCAAGCAACATCGTCGGCAAGCCGATGGCCCTGATGTTCCTGGAGCGCGAGGCAACCGTCAGTATCTGTCATATCAAGACCCGGGAGCTGCGCGAGTACACCGCGTTGGCCGATATCCTGGTGGTTGCGGCCGGGCGCCCGAATCTCATAACCGCGGAGATGGTCCGTCCCGGCGCGGTGGTCATCGATGTCGGTATCAATCGCAGCCCGGACGGGCATTTCGTCGGCGATGTCGACTTCGCGGGAGTGCACGAGAAGGCCTCCTACATCACGCCCGTGCCTGGCGGCGTGGGGCCGATGACGGTGACGATGCTGCTCGAGAACACCGTCGTCGCGGCCGAACGTGCAAATGCACCCCGATTCGCCGCCGCCGCGCGCGAACCATCTGTCACCGAGGGAGCCGTACGATGAGCCAGGGTCATGCTTCGCCGGGCGCGATGCCGAGCGACTGGGAGATTGCAAGTGCGGCACGCCTCAAGCCCATCGGCGAGATCGCCACCGGGCGGCTGGGCATTCCGGCGAGCGCGGTTGAACCCTACGGTCATTACAAGGCGAAGATCGCGCTGGATTTCGTCCGTCGCGCCATGGCCGAGCGTGAGAACGGCAAGCTGATCCTGGTCACCGCCATCTCTCCGACCCCGGCCGGGGAAGGCAAGACCACGACGACGGTCGGCCTCGGCGACGCGCTCAACCGGATCGGCAAGAAGGCCGCGATCTGTCTCCGCGAACCGAGCCTCGGGCCCTGCTTCGGGATGAAGGGCGGTGCCGCCGGGGGAGGACGGTCGCAGGTGGTGCCGATGGACGACATCAACCTGCATTTCACCGGCGATTTCCACGCCATCGCCGCGGCAAACAACCTGCTCGCCGCCATGATCGACAACCACATCTACTGGGGCAACGCGCTCGGGATCGATCAGCGGCGCATTACCTGGCGCCGCTGTGTTGACATGAACGACCGCGCGCTGCGCCAGATCGTCTCCTCGCTCGGCGGCACGGCGAACGGGTTCCCGCGCGAGGACGGATTCGACATCACGGTGGCCAGCGAGGTGATGGCGATCTTCTGCCTCGCCACCTCGTTCGAGGATCTGGAGCGCCGTCTGAACGATATCGTCATCGGCGTCACCCGGGATCGTAAGCCGGTGCATGTGCGCGACATCAAGGCCGGAGGGGCGATGGTGGCGCTGCTGCGCGATGCGCTGAAGCCCAATTTGGTCCAGACCATCGAGAACAACCCGGCATTCGTGCACGGCGGGCCGTTCGCCAACATCGCCCATGGCTGCAACTCGGCAATGGCGACCACGCTGGCCCTGAAGCTGGCCGATTATGTCGTGACCGAGGCCGGCTTCGGCGCCGATCTCGGAGCCGAGAAATTCTTCGACATCAAGTGCCGCAAGACCGGTCTGCGCCCGGATGCGGCGGTGGTGGTGGCGACCGTGCGGGCATTGAAAATGCACGGCGGCGTCGGCAAATCCGAGCTCGGCGCGGCCAATCCGGACGCGGTGAGCAAGGGCCTCGCCAACCTGCGGCGCCACCTGGAAAACCTGGCGCGCTTCGGGGTTCCCGCCGTGGTCGGCATCAACCGCTTCGGCGGCGACAGCGCGGCCGAGCTGGAGGCCATTATCGACGGTTGCAAGCCCCTCGGTATTCAGGCGGTGGTCTGCGAGCATTGGGGGAAGGGAAGCGCCGGCGCCGAGGATCTGGCCCGCGCGGTGGTCGAGGTAGTCGAAGCGGGAGCGGCGGATTTCCGCCTTCTCTATCCCGACGATCTCCCGCTGGCAGCGAAGATCGAGACCATCGCCACCAGGATCTACGGCGCGAGCGGCATCGAGCTTCCGAAATCCGTGCGGACCCGCCTCAAGGAGTTCGAGGACATGGGGTTCGGGCATCTGCCGGTGTGCATGGCCAAGACCCAGTACAGTTTTTCGGCCGACCCTGAGCTGCGTGGCGCCCCCAGCGGCTTCACCCTGCCCGTGCGCGAGGTGCGCTTGTCGGCGGGCGCGGGATTCGTGGTCGTCATCTGCGGCGACATCATGACGATGCCCGGCTTGCCGCGCGTGCCCTCGGCGGTGGGTGTCGCGGTCAGCCCCGACGGGCAGATCACCGGGCTGTCCTGATCCCACCGGCCAGCGCGGCAACGGGCGGTGCCACGGTCCTGGAGATGACAATGAACAACATCGATCTTTTCCCGTCTGTGCGTCCGTCATCGCCCCTGCGCACGCCCACGGGGCTCCGCCAGGTCCTGATCCGGGACTTCGTCCTTCCCGCACGGATCGGCGCCTATCCCCATGAGCGCAACGCCCCGCAAAGGATCCGCATCAACCTCATCCTCTGCGTTTACGAGGAGGCGGAGCCGATCGACGACGATCTGGACCGGGTGGTCTGCTACGACCGGATCATCCAGGGAATTCGCGGGATCATCCAGGAGGGGCATGTCAATCTGGTGGAGACGCTTGCCGAACGTATCGCGGAGTTCTGCCTCGCGGATGTGCGTGTCCACAGTCTCCGGGTGCGGGTTGAGAAGCTCGACATCTACACCGACGTGGCCGGCGTCGGGGTGGAGATCGAGCGCACCAGCATGGGATGCTGAATTGGCGAGACACTGAAATGGAAAGCTCCGTGCGTTCCGCCGGACCGGCCACCGATCCCGGCGCCGCGCTCGGCCTGGACCGGGCGATAGGCGGGTCCCGCGCCGCGCAGTCCCAGCGCAAGCAGACCGCCACGGCGGGTCAGGCCGTTGGCCGGGAAGCCGCCGCCTTTGCTCCGGACGACAGCGTCATCCGCAAGACCGAACTCATCATCAGCGGCGTGCTGCGCGGTGGGGTGCTGCTCAGCGTGGCGGTGATCCTGGGCGGGATCGGCTATTTCTACGTGCTCCGCTACACCGGCATGCTCTCCCACCCGACCTTCCCGGACACGCTGCCAGCGGTTGCAGCAGGGGTGCTGCGCGCGGATCCCCTGGCGATCGTCGTTCTCGGGCTGCTCATCCTGCTTGCCACGCCGGTGATCCGGGTCGCGGTTTCGATCGCCGCCTTCGCGATCGAAAACGATCGCACCTATGTGATCATCACCGCGCTGGTCCTGGCCATCCTGCTGTTCAGCATTTTCGGTATCGGCGCCTGGCTTGGACGGCCGGAGCCGGCCGTGGTGCAGGATGATGCCATCACGTTCTTCCTGGCGATGCTGGCCTGCTCGGTGTTCGCCGGCTTCGTGGGGGCGCTGGTCGGCCTTGGGGGTGGCGTGTTCATCGTGCCGATCCTGACCCTGGTCTTCCATGTCAGCTTCACCGCCGCCATTGGCGCCTCCATCGTGTCGGTGATCGCCACCTCCTCCGGCGCCGCGGCCGCCTACGTCCGGGACCGGATGACCAACCTCCGGGTCGGCATGTTCCTGGAAGTGGCAACCACCACCGGGGCGATCTGCGGCGCCCTGCTGTCCACCTTGCTCAATGCCTCCGTGCTGTTCATCGTGTTCGGGGTGGTGCTGCTGATTTCCGCCGCTCCGCTGATTATGCGGCTGGGGGAGGAACTGCCGACCGGGGTGTTGAACCACAAATGGGCGACGCGGCTGCGCCTGCCGGGTACCTACCCGGATCGGCGTACCCAACGCGACGTGTCCTATCATGTGGCGCATATCAGGTCGGGGTTCAGCATGATGTACGTGGCCGGGCTGATCTCGGGCCTGCTCGGCATCGGCAGCGGCACCTTCAAGGTGCTGGCGATGGACACGGCCATGCGGCTGCCGATGAAGGTCTCCACGACCACCAGCAATTTCATGATCGGGGTGACGGCGGCGGCCTCCGCCGGCATTTTCTTCCAGCGGGGCGATATCGATCCGGCCATCGCGGCACCGGTGGCGCTCGGCGTGCTGTTGGGCGCGACCGTCGGCGCCAAAATGCTTACCCGGATGTCCAATGTCTGGCTCAAGAAGATCTTCGTGCCGGTGATTGTCCTGGTGGCGCTGAACATGCTGGCCCGCGGGATGGGCTGGCTCTGATCGGGGCCTGGCCCCGGGGCATGTACCGGTCGCGTCGGGGCAGGGCTTTCGTGACTTCCAGCGCCGGTCCGATGATAACCGGTCTCCCGCGGGGATCGTAAGGTGCCGCGGACAGGCCAACGTGCCAGGGGAGAAGCGCCGTGTTCTTTCGACAACTGGAATATCTCGTCGCCCTCGCCGAATACCAGAACTTCAGCCGGGCCGCGCTCCATTGCAATGTGTCGCAACCGACGCTGTCGAACGCCATCCGGCAGCTCGAGATCGAGCTCGGCTCCACCATCATCCTGCGGCATCAGCGGTTCCAGGGCCTGACCCCGGAGGGGCAACGCATTCTGGAATGGTCGAAGCGGATACTCTCCGACCGGAACAGCATGCGGCAGGACCTTTCGATCCTGAAGAAGGAACTGACCGGCAGGCTCCGCCTTGGCGTGATGCCGACAAGCACGCCGGTGTTGCCCTATATCAACAAGAGATTCCTAGACGTGCATCCCAGAGCCCGCATCGACGTGCGTTTTCTGGGCAACGAGGAACTCAGGATCCGGCTGACCAGCTTCGATATCGATGCCGGCATCACCTATATCGACCAGCCGCAACCCGCACCATTGTTGAGCATGCCGCTCTACAAGGAGCACCTCAGTCTGCTGGTCCCGCAGGAGGCGGGCCTGTCCGGTGTGACGGAGATGAGCTGGAGCGAGGCAGCGAAGCTGAAGCTGTGCCTGTTGCCGCCACACATGCACGAGCGGCAGGTGATCGATGCGGCGTTCGCATCGGTGGGCGAGGCGCCGACGCCGCAGATCGAGTCGGACTCCATCGTAAATCTTGCGTTCCATACCATGTTCAGCGGCTTTGCCACGATCGTGCCGAACCATTTCGAGCTCGTCGCGGGCGGATTTCCCGGTGCCCGCGTGGTGCGGCTCGTTGCTCCCGAGGTCACCCGGCACGTGGGGCTGGTCTATGTCGATGGCGACCCGTTGCTGCCGATGGCCCGCGCGCTGCTTGCGATCCTGAAGCCACTGAGCGGGAGCGATAATCCGATGGCCTGGTTCCAGCCAGAAGAAAACCCCGCCCGGAGGCCGGCGGTGAGCGCCCAACGGCGATGACCGCCCGCGGGTCCGCGATCACCGCGCGCAGCCCGCAGCCGGTTCCCCCTCACCCCAGCTCCGGCCGCCGCGCCCGCCCCCCATTCGCCCGCTCCAGCTGGTGCCCCAGCCGCAGCAACACCCCCTCCGCCCAGG
>JBMFXF010000136.1:0-8845 GCA_049964515.1 Acetobacteraceae bacterium
ACCCCGACCGCGGCCAGCGCCGCCGAAATCCCCTCCGCCGCGCCCAGCGCCGCCGCCAGCCCGGGAAGCGGCGGGAAATGATGCGCGGTCAGGCTGACCGGGCGGCCATCGGCCAGGCCCAGCCGTTCCAGCAGGAGCACCGGCGCGCCCTCGGCCAGGCCCAGCGCGCGGGCGACCGCGGCCTCGGCGGCGACCAGCTCCCGCCGCAGTACTTGGCCGGAGGGTTCGCGGTTGTGCCGGCGCACCCATTCGGAGAACCGGGCCCGCCGGCCGATTTCGTAGTCCAGCACGTCCTCGGCGACGAAGCTGCCGGCGCCGCGGCGGATCTCGATCAGCCCCTCGGCGGCGAGCGCGCCCAGCGCCTGGCGGACGGTGTGGCGGTTCACCGCGAACCGGACCGCCAGCGCGGCCTCGGCGGGCAGCCTGGCGGACGGGGCGGGCTGGCCGGCGGCGATCTCGGCGCGCAGGATGGAAGCGATGCGCCGCCACTGCGGGCCGGGCGCGGGCGCGTTCATGCCGACGGGGGGGCGATCCAGTTGTAGAGCGCGAGCCCGCCATCCACCGCCACCGTCGCGCCGGTCACGTAGCGCCCGAAACGCTCCGACAGCAGCGCCACCGCCATCGCCGCGACATCCTCCGGCGTGCCGGTGCGCCCGAGCGGGATCATCCGTTCCAGCGCCGTCACGTCGGCGGCGAACCCGCCGCCCGGAATCGCGCCCGGGGCGATCGCGTTCACCCGGATGCCGTGCGGCCCCAGCGCCTTGGCGAGCTCGCGCACCAGCATCGTCTCCCCGGCCTTGGCGGCCGAGTAATGCGGCAGGTTGCGCGGGGTCTCGGCGTGCAGCGAGGTGACGAACAGCATCCGCCCGCGGACCCCGGCGGCGATCATGTGCTGCCCCGCCGCGCGCCCCAGCACGAACCCGGCGCGCAGGTTGGTGGTCAGCATCGCGTCCCACTCCGCTTCCGTCACCGCCAGCAGATGCTGGGTTTCGGCCCGGCGCGGGGAGGCGCTGTGGACGAACAGGCTCAGCCGGCCGCCGAGCGCCTCCCGCGCGGCGGCGAACAGCGGCAGCGCCGCCTCGGGGCGGGAGAGATCGGCGGGGATGAAGGCGGCGCCGAGCTCGGCCGCGATGGCGCCGCCGCGCTCGGGGTCGATGTCGGTCAGCACCAGCCGCGCCCCCTCGGCGGCGAGCGCCCGGGCGAGGCCGCGGCCGATGCCGGAGGCGGCACCGGTGACCAGGGCGGTGTCATCGGCGAGCAGGCGCTCAGGCATCGGCTTGGCCTCCGGTGGGGCGGCGGGAGACGACCAGGCGCGGGGTGAAGCTTTGCACCGTTTCGCCGTGCTGGTTGAGGGTCAGGCAGCGCACCCGCACCATCCCGCGATCGGGGCGGGAGCGGGAGGGGGTGATCTCCAGGATTTCGCAGACCACGCGCAGCCGGTCGCCGGGGCACACCGGCTTTTCCCACCGCAGTTCCCCGCCCGAGCCGATGATGCCGCCGGCCAGCGGCAGGCCGGAGGTGACCAGCAGGCGCATGCTCAGCGCGGCGGTGTGCCAGCCGCTGGCGGCGAGGCCGCCAAACAGGGTGGCGGCGGCGGCCGCCTCGTCCAGATGGAACGGCTGCGGGTCCCACGCGGTGGCGAAGGCGCGGATGGCGTCGGCATCGACCGCCGCCTCGGCGGAGGTGAAGCGCTGGCCGACCCGGAGGTCTTCGAGATAGAGCCTGGTCATGGCGGGAGCATAGCCGGCCGGGGCCGGCGACCGCAACGCTGGCGCATCGTTTGACTCCGATCAATGCGTGCCCGGCCCGGCCCTGGCAGCGATGCGCCACACGCGCGGAGGCAGGACCCATGCACCCCACCGAAGTTCCCTTGGCGATGCTGGACGAGGCGGCGATCGCGGCGGCACCGCTGCGCCGCGACCCGTATGATTTCGCGTTCGTCGAGCACGCCCTGCCCGAGACCCTGAAGGCGCCGGTGCTGGAACATGCGCCGGCGATCCCCGACCGCGGCAGCTACGGGCTGCCCGACCTGCGCTACGGGCCGCGGTTCGGCGCGGTGGTGCGGGACCTGCTGAGCCCGCGCTTCCGCCGCCTGGTGGAAGCCAAGTTCGACATGGATCTTTCCGCCTGCCCGCCGGCGATCGTGATGATGGGCAACACCACCGGGCATTACAACGAAGGCCACGCGCATCCGGATTCCCGGCACAAGATCGTGACGGTGCTGCTGGGCTTCTCCCGCGAGTGGCCCTACGAGCGCGGGCGGCTGCGCGTGCTGCGCAGCGAGGACCGGGAGGATTTCGCCTTTGAGTTCGCCCCCGAGTTCGGCCGGATGCTGATGTTCCGGGTGTGCGATCACTCCTGGCACGGTTTCCTGCCGCAGCGGGGCCAGCGCATGAGCCTTCAGCTCTGCTACGTGGATTCGGAATGGTACGTGCGGAAGGAATATCTGCGCCACAGCGTCAGCGCGTTCGCCAAATCCGTGCCGCTGCTGCGCAAGGCCATCGAATACGCGCCGCGCTGAGGGGGGCAGGATGTTTCCGCCGGTTCCCGCCGCCGACGATGTCGCGGCCCATTTCATCGACTCGCTGCGCGCCGCCCGGTGCGCCGAGACGCCGTATCGGCACTGGACCTTGCACGCGGTGCTGCCCGAGAGTCTGGCGGTGGCGATCCTGCTGATGCCGATCGCCCCGCCGGTGCTGGGCGAGACCGACGGCACCCGCAACAGCTACAATCAGGCGCGCTGCTTCATCACCCCGGCGATGCGGCGCGACTATCCGGCCTGCGCGGTGCTGACCGAGGCGTTGCAGCGCCCGGCGGTGGCGCGGACGCTGGCCGAGACCTGCGCGATCGATGTCGCCGGCAGCTTCCTGCGCATGGAATACATCCAGGACCTGGACGGCGCCTGGCTGGAGCCGCACCGGGACATTCCGGAGAAGCTGTTCTCGATGGTGATCTATCTGTGCACCGGGCCGGAGGCGGCGGGCTGGGGCACCGACATCTACGACGCCGAGCGGCGCTGGGTGGGGCGGTCGGCGGCGACGTTCAACTCGGCGGTGATCTTCGTCGCCGGGCCGGCAACCTGGCACGGGTTCGAGAAGCGGCCGATCCGCGGCGTGCGCCGGCTGATGGAGATCAACTATGCGCGCGCCGACTGGCGCGACCGAGAGCAGCTGGCCGATCCGTCTTATCCGATCCGCACCGCGTGAGCGGCCTCAGCCGGCCGCCACCGCCGGGATCACCTGTTCGGCCAGCATCGTGATCTGCTCCACCGCCTGCGCGAACGACATGCCCGGCCAGTGCGAGCCGAACACGATGTAGTTCACGCCCAGGCGGCGCTTCAGATCCAGCACCTGCGCGGTCACCTCGGCCGGCGAGCCGAACAGGAAGCGGTCCTGGATCAGGCTGTCGAAGTCACGGTCGAAATCATCGCCCGCCGGCATCACCTTGTCCTGGCCCCAGGCACGGTAGGCGGCGTATTTGGTCTCGATCGCGGGGCGCGCGCGGCGGATCGCCTCCTCCCGGGTCGGCGCCACATAGACCTCGCGCATGATCGGCAGTTCGGCCGGCATCGGCTTGCCGGCGGCCTCCAGCGCGCGCTTGTACACGTCCAGCTGGCGGGTGATGGTGGCGATGGTGCTGTGCGGGTTGATGTACCAGCAATCGGCCATGCGCGCGGCGCGGCGGATGCCGGCGTCGGCGTTGGCGCCGTACCAAACGGGCGGGCCGGGCTTCTGCACCGGCTTGACCGTGCAGTTCGCGTGGTCCAGCCGGAAATGCGAGCCGTCCATGGTGACGAAATCCTCCGCCCACAGCCGGCGGATGGTGGTCAGGCATTCCTCCAGCCGGGCCGGGGCCGCCTTCTGGGTGGTGCCGAAGGCCTGGAACTCCACCTCGCGGTAGCCGAGGCCGATGCCGAACACGAATTTCCCGTCACTCATGATATCGAGGGTGGCGAGTTGCTCGGCCAGGTCCAGCGGCTTGTGCAGCGGCAGCAGCACCACCCCGGCGACGATGCGCAGCCGCGGGCACAGCGCCGCCACCTGGGCCAGGAACGGGATCTGCTGCACCGACTGGAACGGGTGCGCGCTGTAGTGCGATCCCTTGAGGATCGAATCGTAGCCCAGCGCCTCGGCGCGGCGGGCGAAATCCAGGTCCTCGCGCAGCCGGACGCGCATGTCGTCGTCCTCTGGATACTGGCCGCGGATCATCACGCCGAATTTCATGCTGCGTCTCCCCCGAACGTCACATGCTTGCCGACCGCGGAGGGGACCACAACCCCCTCCCCATAGGCCGCGGCCAGGGCGCGTACCGCGCGCCAGCCGGTGCAATGGGCGGGCAGGATCAGATCGAGGCCGAAGCCGCCGAGATCGGCCACGGTCTGCGGGATGATCTCCTCGTTCTCGCCGGAGAGATGGAATCCGCCCATCACCGCGTGCAGCCGCTCGCCCGGGAACGCCGCCCGCGCTTCGTGCAGCACGTTGACGATTCCGGCGTGCGAGCAGGCGGAGAACACCACCACCCCGCGCCCCTTCACCCGCGCCGCCATGAAACGTTCGTCCATCAGCAGCGGATCCGGCTCCCACCGCCCATCCGCGCCGCGGCGCACCTGCGCGGGGTAGCCGCGTTCATAGGCGGTGCGGCGGGGGATTTCGCCGGAGAGGTAGAACTGTCCGCCGGCCAGCGCCCGCGGCTCGACCGTCACCACCGGCGCGGCGCCGTGGGCGGCGAGAAGCTCGGGCGAGGCGATGTTTTCCATCGGGAAGACGCCGCCGTCGGGCTGGCGCGCGCCGCGCTCGGCGAACATGCCGGGGTGCAGGAAGCAGGGCACCGGGCGGCCGAGATTCGCCGCCCGGATATGATCGAACGCCTCGATCAGCCCGCCGGCGTGATCCCAGTGGCCATGCGAGAGCACCACCGCTTCGATCGCGGAGAAATCGATCCCGAGCCTGGGCGCGTTATGCGCGATCGCCATGGCGGCCGGCCCGGCGTCGAACAGCACGCTGCGCGGGCTGTCGCCGGACCAGGCGGTCACCACCAGCGAGAGGCCGTGATTGGCGCAGCACATCGCCGCCCCGCTGGTGCGGACCATGCCGTTGCGGCGCAGCACCGCCGGCTCCCGGGTGACGAAGCGGGGGGTGGAGGACAGCGGATCGACGGCGTTGTCCACCAGCACCTGGACGTCGAGACGATCGGCCTCGTGGATCGGGAGCATGGACGTATCCTTGCGGTTCGGCGTGGATTTGACCGCGCCGGGCGGCGGGACGCAAGCCGCCGGATTTTACCGATGTCATGTCGCAATTGCAATCTTTTGAAAACGGCGGCAACAGACGAGCCCGCGCAGGATGGCGTTCGGTCAGGCCTGGGGTCCGACCGGATCGGAGGATGACGCCCGCCGGCCGGCGCGCGCCCTTCCTGCGGCCTTTCCGCGCGTGACAGCAACAGGGCTACGCAGTAACAGGAGGATACCCTTGGAACGACTCATCTCCGGCGTCGGCCGCCGTGACCTGCTCAAGACCGGCGTGGCCGCGGGCGCCGTCTCGCTCGCCGGCCCCGCCATCATCAAGGCCCGCGCCGAGGTGCCGGTGAAGATCGGCATGATCGATCCGCTGACCGGGGTGCTCTCGGTTCCCGCCCAGAGCGAGGTGGAAGGCGCGCGCTATGCGGTGAAGGTGCTGAACGCGAAGGGCGGGATTCTCGGCCGTCCGATCGAGCTGCTGGTGGAGGATTCAGCGAACGACGTGGGCACCGGGGTGGCCAAGGCGCACAAGCTGATCGACCGCGACCATGTCAACGTGATCTTCGGCGACGTGAACTCCGGCATCGCCTACGCGATCGCGCAGGTGACCTACCAGAAGAAGGTGTTCCAGATCGTCCCGGGCGGGCACACCGATCAGATCACCGGCAAGGACTGCCACTGGAACGTGTTCCGCGTCTGCAACACCACCAGCATGGACGCCAACGCGATCACGCCCGACCTCATCAAGAAATTCGGCAAGCGCTGGTATTTCGTCACCCCCGACTATGCCTATGGGCACACCCTGCAGGCGGCGTTCGTCAAGGCGTTGAAGAAGGCCGGCGGCGAGTATGCGGGCTCGATGCTGCCGATCGACACCTCGGACTATTCCGCGACCCTCATCAAGGCGCGGGCGTACAAGCCGAACGTGCTGCTCAACAACATGGGCGGGCTTTCGCAGATCGACTGCATGAAGCAGTTCATCCAGTTCGGCATGGACAAGGAGATGGGCCTCGGCGGCGCGCTCTACGAGCTCGAGGAGATCGAGGCGGTGCCGCCGGTGGCGCAGACCGGCTGGTGGGACATGGAGTGGTGGTGGAATCAGCCGAAGGTTCCCGAGGTGGTGTCCTGGGTCAAGGAGTTCCGCAAGGAGCTGCATAAGACGCCCTCGGCCCGCCACTGGTTCGGCTGGGTCGCGGTGCATTCGGTGAAGCTGGCGGCGGAGAAGGCGAAGTCGCTCGACGCGCTGAAGATGGCGCACGCGCTGGCGGGGATGGAGCTGCCGCCCGATGTCAAGCTGCAACCGGGCAAGGTGTTCTATCGCGCCGGCGACCACCAGCTGATGCCCAATGTGTTCGTGGGCAACGTGCACCCGGCGCCGAAGGGCGCCAACAAGGCCGATGTGTTCACCGTCGCCGACATGGTGCCGGCGGAGAAGGTCTGGCCGCTGGCCGATACCGAGTGCCACATGACCTACCCGTCCTGAACCGGGCGTCGCCGGGTTTGCTCCCCGCCGCGGCGTCTTTCGTGCCGCGGCGGGGGGATGGTTTCGGCAGGGCGATCACCGGCTCGACCGTCCCGGGATATCAGAACCCCACCAACAGCAGATCAAGCGCCCGCGTGATCGCCTCGCGCTCGGCCGCCAACGATGCGACCGGGCGCACAAGGGACCGCACCGGCACGGCCGCGAGCGCTTGCGTCAGCAGGACGCAAGACCGCCCGGCGATTTCGAAGCGCGGATTGAGCTCGCCGATCGGGCGCGGCGCGGCGTCCTTGGGCAACAACGGGACCACCACGCGGGTCGCAAGCGCCGACAGCAATTCGGCCTGCACATTGACCACGTATCCGTCGCCACCGCCGGGCATCGGATGCACGTCGAAGCGTGCCATCAGAACCCGCGGAACGCAGCCAGCGGCAGCTGATGCGCCTCCACATGCGCATTCCATTCGGCGATCGCGGCTTCATTTTCCGCCTGCCAGCGCTGCCGGCGGGCCTCGGCCACGGCTTCCCGAAGGCCACGCTCGGCCGCCTGCGAGAGATTAACCTGCAACGCCCGCGCCTCGGCGAGCAGCGGGGCCGGGAGAGTCACGTTGGTGGCACGGCGGGCGGACAGGGCGGGGCGCATGAAACTCGCTGCGATCGGCGCACATAAGCTATGCGCGTGGCCGCGCGCCGGCAACCCATCCCCTGGCCCGCCCCCTGGCCCGCTCAGACCGCCATATACCCGCCGTCCACGTTGTAGCAGGCCCCGGTGACGTAGGACGCGCGGTCCGAGCACAGCCAGGCCACCATCTCGGCGATTTCCTCCGGCGTGCCCATCCGGTGGAACGGGATCATTGCCATCAGCGCCTCGCCCCGGCGGCTCATCACCTCCTCGGTCATTTTCGTGCGGATGTAGCCCGGGCAGACCGCGTTCACCCGGATCTTGTCGGCGGCATATTCGATCGCCGCGGTCTTGGTCAGCCCCAGCACCCCGTGCTTGGCCGCGACATAGGCCGAGGAGGTGGGCAGCCCCACCAGCCCCGCGATCGATCCGGTGTTGACGATCGCCCCGCCGCCATGCGCGGCCATGTGCAGCAACTCGTGCTTCATGCACAGCCACACGCCCTTCAGGTTCACGCCGATCATGCGGTCGAACGCGGCTTCCGACCATTCCGCGGTGCGCTTGCCGGCGGCATCCACCTGGTAGCCGGCGATGCCCGCGTTGTTGAACGCGCAATCCAGCCGCCCGTAGGCCTCCAGCGTCGCGCGGATCAGCCCCTGCACGGTGGCGTCGTCGGTCACGTCCCCGCCGAGCGAGAGCGCCTGGCCGCCGATCGCGTTGACCATGGCCACCGTGTCGCTCGCGGCGTCGCGGTTGGCGTCGGCGCAGGCGACGCGGGCGCCCTCGCGGGCGAAAGCGAGGGACGCGGCGCGGCCGATGCCGCCGCCGGCGCCGGTGATGAGCGCGGTCTTGCCTTCCAGAATGCCGGCCATGCTGTGCTCCTCCCGTTCTGGCACGCGGGCAGGATGGACTGCTCCCGGTCGGCGCGCCAGGGCGTTGCGCCCGGACGCCGCTTCGGCTTGACTGCCCGGCAACGACAACCCGGAGGAATTCGATGGCCTTCTCGATGTATGACGCCTGCGTTCCCGTCTGCGCCCAGGTGCTCACCGCGCTGGCCGGCGTGATGGACAAGGCCGCGGCCCACGCCGCCGAACACAAGCTGGAGGAAGCGGCGCTGCTGCAGGCCCGGCTCTACCCCGACATGTTCACCATGGCCCGTCAGGTCCGCCAGGCCACCGATTTCGCCCGCTACGCTCCGGGCCGGCTGGCCGGCGTCGCGCTGCCCGATTTCCCCGCCACCGACGGCACCAGCTTTGCCGAGCTCAAGGACCGGGTGACGAAGTCGCTGGAGTTCGTCCGCTCGGTGCCGGAGGCCGCGATCGCCGGCACCGAGGACAAGGACATCACCTGGATGCAGGGCGCCAACAGCCGCACCATGAAGGGCCGGCCATATCTGCTGTATTTCTGCCTGCCCAACCTGTTCTTTCACGCCACCACCGCCTATGATCTGCTGCGCCACAACGGGGTGATGCTGGGCAAGCGCGACTTCCTCGGCCCGGCCTGATCCG
>JBMFXF010000137.1:0-8803 GCA_049964515.1 Acetobacteraceae bacterium
ATGGGCATCTGCGAGGTGATCCTTCCGTGCCCTCAGGTCTAAATTCCCGGGGGGCTGGTGTCTCACCTTCATTGGCAGGGAGGGATCCCCCGCCCCCGTGTCCGATGGTTTGTTCGGGAATCCTGGTTCTTATGTTGGGTTGACATAAGAGCGAAGACGGTTCACCTGCCGAGATACGCCGCCTGCACCGCAGCGGATGCGAGCAGACTGGCGGCCCGATCGGCGAGCACGATCCGGCCCACCTCCAGCACATAGCCGCGATCCGCAAGCCGCAGCGCCGAGCGTGCATTCTGCTCGACGAGCAGGATCGTCACCCCGGTATCGGCGATCTGGCGCAGGCTGCGGAAAATTCCCTGCACGATGATCGGCGCAAGCCCCAAGCTGGGCTCGTCGAGCAGCAGCAATTTCGGCCTGGCGATCAGCGCGCGCCCGATCGCGAGCATCTGCTGTTCCCCCCCCGAAAGCGTTCCCGCCAGCTGGGCCGCGCGTTCGCCGAGGCGCGGAAACATTCCGTACACTTTGTCGATGCTGGTGCGGATTTCGGCCGCGGGACGGGTGAAGCCGCCGAGCGTCAGGTTTTCGAGCACCGTGAGGGTACCAAAGACGCGTCGGCCTTCGGGGCTGTGGGCAATGCCGAGCCGCACGATCCGGTCCGCGGCGAGGCGGGTGATATCCTGATCCTCGAACCGGATCCGCCCACCTCGCTTGCCGATCAGGCCGGAGATTCCGCGCATCAATGTGGTCTTGCCGGCCCCGTTGGCGCCGAGGATCGCGACCACCTCACCCATCTCGACCTGGAGCGAGACGCCCTTGAGCGCCTCGATTTCACCGTGGGAGACGCGCAGATCCTCGATCGAGAGCAGGCTCACGCGAGATCCTCCGTCTCGTCGTCGCGCCCCAGATACGCCTCGATGACCGCCGGATCGCCGCGAATGGATGCGGCATCGCCGGCGGCGATCAGGCGGCCGAAATTCAGAACGACGATGTAATCGCTGACCTTCATCACCACGTTCATGTCGTGCTCAACCAGAAGGACGGTGATCCCGGAGCCGCGCACCGCGAGGATGGTCTCGTTCAACGCCGCCGATTCGGCGTCGTTCAGGCCGGCCGCCGGCTCGTCCAGGATCACCAGCGTGGGATCGGCGACCAGGGTGCGGGCGAGTTCCACGCGCCGTTGCAGGCCATAGGCGAGCGAGGTTGCGGGTTCGTCCGCAAGATGGTCGAGCCGCAGACAGCGCAGCACGGCGTGCGTTTGTTCCGCCAGTGCCGCCTCCTCCCGCCTTTGCGCGGGAAGCCCCAGCACGCCCTGCCACCAGTGCTGGCGGGCGCGCAGATGGCAGCCAGCGCGGACATTCTCGAAGACCGACATCTCCGGGAACAGGCGGATCGTCTGGAATGTCCGGCGGATTCCGAGTGCGGCGATGCGGTACGGACGAGCGCCCGTGATGCGCTGGCCCCGCCACAGGATATCGCCGTCGGAAGGCCGGTAGACTCCGGTGATCAGATTGAAGACGGTCGTCTTACCGGCTCCATTCGGACCGATCAGCCCGACGATCTGGCCTTGCTTCACCGAAAAGCTCAGCTCATCCACCGCGCGAAGCCCGCCGAAGCTGATGCCGATGTTGCGAAGTTCCAGCAGCGCGCTCATCCGCGTGCGCCCCGGCGCGGCCAGAGTCCCTGCGGGCGCAGCACCATCACGGCGATCATGGCGAAGCCGAAGGCGAAGTAGCGGTATTGCGCGAATTCGCTGAAGAATTGCGGCACGACGAACATCAGCGCGGTGCCAAGGAGGATCCCGGGTACTGAGCCCTTGCCGCCGACGATGACGATTGCGAACAGGGTCACCGATTCGGTAAACATGAATGAGGAAGGGCTGACCGTCGAAAGTTGCACGGCAAACAAGGTGCCGGCGAGGCCGGCGAGGCCGGCGCCGATGGCAAACGCGAGTGTCTTGACCGCGCGCGCATCGACGCCAAGGGTGGTCGCGGCCAGCTCGTCCTGTTTCAGATAGCGCAGGGTTCGGCCGAATTCACAACGGTCCAGATTGCGCATCAGCAGGATGACGATCCCGAGCACACCCCAATCGAGCCAGAACATCGCTTGCTGGCTGACCATCTGGAACCCGAACAGGGTGGGAACGTCCAGTCCGGTCAGCCCGTCCGACCCGCCGGTCAGCCCGCCCAGGTCGTTCTGCATCGCCAGGACGAAGATCGCATTGAACCCGATCGTTGCCACCAGAAGGTAATCGCCCTGCAGGCGAATCAGCGGTCCGGCGAGCAGCGCCCCGACCGCCGCGGCAAGCAGAATGGCCAGCGGAACCGTGGCCAGGATCGGCCATCCGAATTCAGAGTTCAGTATCGCCGTGACATAGGCACCGACACCGAAATAGACCGCGTGTCCCATGTCGAACATGCCGCCGCGGCCAAGGATGATGTCTTCGGACAGCGCCGTGATCGCATAGATTGCAAAAATCGCCGCCACAGCGACCCAGCTGCTGTCGAGCACGGCCGGAAGCGCAAGCCCGAGCACCCAGAGCGCGAGCCCGATCACCTGATACCGATGGGTCGGGGCGCGGCCCGCCGGCGTTGGGGAGGTGGGCATCACACCTTCTCCGCCACCCGCTCGCCAAGCAATCCGGTCGGTCGGACCAGCAGGATCGCGATCAGCAGCGCGAAGGTGATGGCGTCCTGCCACGAACTGGACACATACCCTGCGGCGAAGGCATTGAAGAGGCCGAGCAGCACGCCGCCGAGCATGGCGCCGGGAATATTGCCGATACCGCCCAGGATGGCGGCGATGAACGCGTAAAGCCCGTAGGTCCAGCCCATGGTGAAATAGGCTTCGCGGTAATAGACGCCGATGAATAATCCGCCGATGGCGCCCAGGGCGGGACCGATCACGAACACGCTCAGGATCACGCGGTTGACATTGATCCCCATCAGCCGCGCCGTGTCCTGGTCGATCGCGGCGGCGCGGATCGCGGTACCGAATTTCGTGTGGTGGACGAAGACGTAAAGCGCGGCCATCAGCACGACCGAGGCCAGTATGATCAGGATTTGCACGAAGGTGATGGTTGCACCGACAACGTGCCAGGCCGTCGCGGGCAGCAATCCGGACGGAAAGACATGCACCTCCGGGCCCCAGACGATCATGATTCCGTTTTCGATCAGGACCGAGGCGCCCAGCGCGGAGACCACCGCCGAGAGCCGGTCGGCGCGCCGCAGCGGTCGGTAGGCGACCAGTTCGAGCACGATCCCGGCCGCGGCGACGACGACGATGGCCAGCACGAAGGCCAGCACCAGGAGGGCCGCTCCCGGGTGGCCACCGCCGGCGGCGCCGGTCAGCAGCGTCAGGCCGATGAACGCCCCCAGAATGCAGAGATCGCCATGGGCAAAGTTGATCAGCCGCATCACGCCATAGACCATCGTGTAGCCGAGTGCGATCAATGCATAGATGCCACCGACGGTCAGGCCGTTGAAGACCTGCTGAACGAACGTACCCATGGCGCCCCTGTCAGTGAAGCAGCCGCATCACTTCGTCGGCGTCTTCGGATAGATGATGGTGTAGCTGCCGTCCGCCCCGACCGCGAAAGCCACGAAGGGGCTGCCGGTCCGTTCCCCGCGCGCGTTCCAGGCAAAGGTTCCGGTCAGTCCCTGGAAGCTGGGGAGATGATGGAGATAGGCTTCAAGCTTGATCGGGTTGGTGCCTTTGGTGGCCGCGATCGCCTGCATCACGGCGCGCATGCCGTCCGCATTGGTCAACGTATATACCGACGGCGGCAGGGCGCCGTATTTGGTCTTGTAGGCTGCGACGAACTGCTTGGCCGCCGGATACGGCAGGTCCTGCGGCGCGGGCACGTTGATGATCACCGAGCCGGCCGCGGCCGGTCCCGCGATCTTGGCGAAGGCGGTGTTCTGGTTTGCGTCGCCTCCGACGAAGACCGCCTTTATCCCAAGTTGCTGCATCTGCGAACGGACCAGGCCGCCATCCGAATAATAGCCCGAAAAATACAGCGCGTCCGGGTGCAGCGATTTGATCTTGGTGAGCACCGGCGTGAAGTTCTGCGAGCCGGCATTGATATAGGCTTTGTCGATGACATTGCCGTGCGCGGCCTTCACGTCCTTGACCACGGCATCGGCGAGCCCGGTCGCGAAGCTTGAATGATCGGTCAGCACCGCGATCCGCTTGAAGTGCCGCACCGCCACCAGATAGCGCGCGGTGAAGACCGCTTCCGCCGAATTGGGCGGGGCGTTGCCCAACCAGGTCTTGTAGCCGCGCTCCAGCAGCTTGTTGCTGGTCCCGTCCGAGCTCTGGATGACGTTGGCGCGCGCGTAGATCGGCTCGGCGGCGAGGGCGGCGCCGCTGGTGTAGGAGCCGATCACCGCCACCACGTGATCGTTGGTGAGCTGTCGGGCGCAGATCGCCGCCTGCGAGGCCGTGCCCTCATCGTCGCAGACCGTGACCTCGATCTTGCGTCCCAACAGGCCGCCCTTCGCATTCTGCTGGTCCGCGAGGAGCTTTGCGGCTTTGGCGATGCCCTGGCCTTCATCGGCATAGGTGCCGGTGATGGGCGCCTGCACGCCGATCCGGATCGGTGCCGCCGCCATGGCCGTGCCACCGGCGGCAAGGATCGCCGCGGTCGAGGCCGCGGCGAACATGAACCCTCGAACCATTCCTGTTTCTCCCATTATATACTGGCGTTCATCAGCCGATCGTCATCAGCGTCGCGTTGCCGCCGGCCGCGGCGGTGTTCACGCTGATGGCCTGCTCGGTCAATAGATACTCAAGCGGATAGATCCCGTCCACCGCGGGCGTTCGCGCCGCGACATGGATCGGGGCGATGGGGCCGTCCTGGTCTGCGAGGCGCATGGCGAGAATCCGCAGACCAGGCCCATCGCCGTCATAGAGAGCGGCCTGGACGATCGGGGGATCGTCCAGGCGCGCCCGCACGACATCCGGAGCCAGCGCGGCCGTCAGGCGGTCGAGGAAGCCCGGGTCGGACCCGCAGGTCACCGCCGCGCGGTTGCCGGTCACCAATGCCGCGGCGATCTGGCGGATGGCGGCGACCCGACTTCCCGCGACGCAGAGAATCGTGCCGCGCGGGCGCAGCCGATAGGTATTCTGCTCTCCGACCGGCCCGGGCAGATCGAGCTGAGCGCCGAGCGGGGTTGCATCCGCCAGCACCGCCAGATCCTGCGTGTCCGCTCCGTCGCCCTCCAGGGCAAGAAAGGCAAGCAAGCGTCGGAACGCCTCGGGCGCGCGGCCCGGCGGTAATCCGGTGGACGCCGGCCGCTCCGCCAGAAGCCGGCGGAGATACAGCGGGCCGCCCGCTTTTGGTCCCGTGCCGGACAAACCATGCCCGCCGAACGGCTGGGAGCCGACCACCGCGCCGATCATCGTGCGGTTGACATAGATGTTGCCCGCCTCGATCCGTGCCACCGCTCGCGCGATCGTCTCGTCGATGCGGCTGTGGATGCCGAAGGTCAGGGCGTAGCCGAGGGCGTTCACCTGATCGATCGTTGCCTCCAGGCGATCGGCCGCGTAGCGGAGGACGTGGATCACCGGGCCGAAGACTTCCCGCCCGAGCGCCGACAGATCGGGCACTTCGATCAGGGTCGGGGCCACGAACCACCCCTCGGCGCAGGCCGGCGGAAGCTCCGGGGCGAACACAGGGTAGCCGCGTTGCCGCATGGCTTCGACATGGCGAAGAATCGTCGTCTGTGCCTCGGCGGTGATCACCGGGCCGATATCGGTGTCCAGCCGCCCGGGCGGCCCGATGCTCAGTTCGCGCAGCGCCCCCCGCAGCAGGGCGATGAGGCGATCCGCCACTTGCTCCTGTACCAGCAGGATCCGCAGTGCCGAACAGCGTTGCCCGGCGGAATCATAGCCGGACGCCATGATGTCGGCCACCGCCTGCTCCAGCAACGCCGACGAATCGACCACCATCGCGTTTTGCCCGCCGGTCTCGGCGATCAGCGGGGCCGGCGCGCCGGCGGCGCCGGCCTGGCGGGCGAGGCTGCGCCGGATCGCGTGGGCCGCCTCGGTCGAACCGGTGAACAGCACACCGCGCACCCGTGGATCGCCAACCACGGCCGCCCCCACCGCAGCATCCCCCGGCAGCAATTGCAGCGCCCCGCGCGGAATGCCCGCTTCGTGCAGAACCCGGACCGAAGCGGCGGCGATCAGCGGTGTCTCCTCCGCCGGCTTCGCGAGCACGACGTTGCCGGCCGCGAGCGCGGCGGCGATCTGCCCGATGAAGATCGATAGCGGGAAGTTCCAGGGGCTGATGGCGGCGACGGTCCCGAGCGGGCGGTGGGTCGCGTTGGTCCAACCCCGTTCCACCGCCGCCGCGTCGTAACGCAGGAAATCCACCGCCTCGCGGACTTCACCGATGGCTGCCGTGAACGTCTTGCCCGCTTCGCGCACGATCAACGCGACCAGCCGCGGCAGGTCCGCTTCGAGCCCCGCGGCGGCGCGTCGCAACGCCGCCGCGCGTTCCGGCGGCGGTGTCGCGGCCCAGCGTGGGGCGGCTTCCTGCGCGGCCCGGAACGCGGAGTCGATTGCCTCCGGCGTCGCGTCCGTCACGGTACCGACCCGATCGCGCCGGTCGGCCGGATTGAACACCGGGCGCGCCGGCCCGCTGAGGTCGCCATCGGCGAGGATGGGGGAAGCCGTTGCGGCCACGCCGAGGCTTGTCGCCACGGCCGCCGCAAGTTCGTCGAGGCGGCGTTCATCAGACAGATCAAAACCCGCCGAGTTCACGCGTGTCGGGCCGAATATATCACGTGGATGCAGGATCTTCGGATGCGGGGCACCGGCCGGCGCAATCGCGCCCGCCACCGCCAGCGGATCGGCGATCAGCGATTCGATCGGCACCTGCCGGTTGGCGACCTGGTTGACGAATGACGTGTTGGCGCCGTTCTCCAGCAGGCGGCGCACCAGATACGGCAACAAGGTCTCATAAGTACCAACCGGGGCGTAGATACGACAGGGGCGGGCGAGCTTGCCCGGCGCCACAACTTCCTCGTAGAGCGTCTCGCCCATGCCGTGCAGGCACTGGAATTCATACTGGCCGGGGTAGAAGGCCGGACCGGCCATCGCGTGCACGGCCGACACGGTCTGGGCGTTATGGGTCGCGAACTGCGGGAAGACCGCGTCAGGCGCGGCGAGCAGCGTGCGCGCGCAGGCCAGATAGCTCACATCCGTATAGGCTTTGCGGGTAAAGACCGGGAATCCCTCCAGCCCCTCCGCCTGCGCGCGCTTGATTTCGCTGTCCCAGTAGGCGCCTTTGACCAGTCGCACCATCAGCCTGTGCCGACTGCGGCGGGCCAGATCGATCAGGAAATCGATGACGCGGATGGCACGCTTCTGATAAGCCTGCACCACGAAGCCGATGCCGTTCCAGCCATCCAGGGCGGGATCGCAACAAACGGCTTCCAGCAGATCGAGCGACAAATCCAGCCGATCGGATTCCTCGGCATCGATGTTCATGCCGATATCGTAGCGTCGGGCGAGCAGCGCAAGCTCGGTCAGCCGCGGCAGCAGCTCAGCTATGACCCGCTGGCGCTGCGTGCGGGTATAGCGCGGATGTAGCGCCGACAATTTCACCGAGATTCCCGGCCCCGCGCAAATGCCGCGTCCGCGCGCCGCCGCGCCGATGGCGCGGATCGCCTGCGTATAATCGCGGTGATAGCGCGCCGCGTCGGTGGCGGTCAGCGCCGCTTCACCCAGCATATCGTACGAGTGGCGAAATCCGTGCGACTCGAGGCGGCGGCTGTTGGCAAGCGCTTCGGCGATGGTCTGGCCGAGCACAAACTGCTCGCCCATGAGCCGCATCGCGATGTTGAGGCCGCGCCGGATCAGCGGCTCTCCCCCCCGCCCTATCAGCCGGGTCAGCGCAGCCGACAGGCCCGTCTGGCTGGTGGTCGCGGTCAGGCGCCCGGTGAGCAGCAAGCCCCAGGTTGCCGCGTGGATGAACAACGGGTGGCTACCCGCGAGATGCGCCTGCCAATCGCCACGCCCGATCTTGTCGTGGATCAGGGCATCGCGGGTTGCCGCGTCAGGGATGCGCAGCAATGCCTCGGCGAGGCACAGCAGCGCCACCCCCTCCTGGCTTGACAGTGCGTATTCCTGCAACAGCGCTTCGACGAGTCCGCGGCTGCCTTTCGCCCGCAGCGCAAGAACCAGGGTCGCGGCGCCGCGGCGAACCTGCTCCATCGTCGTGGGAGATTGCGCGGCGCGCCCGAGCAGGGGCGGGACGCAGTCGGGCTCGGCGCGCCGATAGGCCGCGGTGATCGCGGCGCGCAGCGGCGTCTGCGGCGTCACTGGTTCTTGCCCGGCCCGGTCCGGATCCGTGTCCGTACACCCAGGATCGGAGTTGGAACAGCCTTCATGCTCGAGACGATCCAGTCCCGTGAGGATGAAACGCGCAACCAATTGCTGCGCAGTCGTCCCGTCGAGACCGGCCGCATGTTCCAGGCGCATGCGTATCCGGTCATCCACCGTCACGCCAAGCGTGGTTGTGCCCTTCATCATCTCGGACCGGTTTGAACCCTCCTGTACCTGCTCAAGCCTACACGACCTCGGTGGCGGGCACAACCTCTGCCGCCGCCTGTTACAGGGGACTCGCACTTCCTAAATCCCGCGCCAAAAACAGTTGAGTTCCCCGTTGGTCCTGAAGGATCAGGGAGATAGTCTGGGTTTACGAATCACTGACCATCACCAACGGGGTGCGGGATGCTGCCACAGGGAGTTCTGGGCTTCCAGTATGAAGCTGAACGTTCGAGCGCCGGGGTGACGTCGC
>JBMFXF010000138.1:0-8762 GCA_049964515.1 Acetobacteraceae bacterium
CCGGTCGCCCGCAGCCGGCGCACCGTCTCGGCGTCGGTCTTCGGGACATGCTCGGCCAACAGGCGGGAATGGGCGGTGGTGCGGATGCCGGCGGTCTCGTAGATGTCCTTCAGCCCCACCGGAATCCCCAGCAGCCGGTGCCGCTCCCCGGCGGCCAGCCGGCGCTCGGCGGCGCGGGCGGCGGTCAGCGCCGGACGCTCGGTGACGGTGATGAAGGCGTTCAGCACCGGGTCCAGCGCGGCGATCCGGGCCAGCAGCGCGCGGGTCAGCTCCACCGGGCCCAGCTTGCGGGCGGCGATCAGCCGCGCCGCCGCGGCCAGGGTGGCGGGGATCGTCATCGCGGCTTCGCGGTGCGGCGCGGGGCGGCGGGCGGCGGCACGCGGAAGGCGAAGGCCAGGTCATCGGCCAGCGGCCGGTCGCGCGGCAGGCTGTCGGCCAGCGCCGAAAGCTGCCGCCACACCAGCACCAGATCCGCGGTCTGCCCCGGGTTCAAGGTCAGGCCGGTGCGGCCCAGCAGCACCCCGAGTTCGGCGGGGGTGACGGTGGCGGCGGCCGGGCGCGCGGTGGGCATGGGCGGAACCCTCTGCGAAGGCTGGCAATCCTACGGCGACCGTTGCGCGAGAGCAAGCGAAACACCCCCCGCCTCAGTACCCCCGTTCCCACGCCACCACGTTACGCAGCGGCGTCCCGTCCAGATACGCCCGCAGATTGGCGCAGAACAGCGCGATCGCCCCGTGCCGCGCCCCATCGCCGGCGCCGGAGACATGCGGCGTTATCAGCACCCGTGGATGCCGCCACAGCGCCTCCGGCGGCGGATGCTCGAACTCGCCCCGATACACGTCCAGCACCACGCCGCGCAGCCGGTCGGCGGCCAGCGCCGCCGCCAGCGCCGCCTCGTCGATGATCTCCCCGCGCGCGACGTTGACCAGGATCGCCCCCGGCTTCATGGCGGCGAAGCGGGCGCTGTCGAACAGATCGGTGGTCGCTTCGGTCCACTGGCAGCACACCGCCACCGCGTCCGCCTCGGCCAGCAGCCCGTCCAGCGCCTCCGGCCCGGCCAGGACCGCGAACCCCTCCGGCGGCGGCTCGTCGGCCCGCGGCGTGCCGCGGGTGCCCACCACCCGCATCCCCAGCGCCGCGCCCAGCCGCCCCACCTCGCGCCCGATCCCGCCCGCGCCCACCACGCACAGGGTCCGCCCGGCCAGCCCCCAGGGCCGATAGGCGCGGTGCGAGAACGCGGAGCGGTCCGCCGCCGCCACATCCAGCGCCTTGGCGAAATGCAGGATGCCGGCGATCGCGTATTCGGCCATCGCCAGCGTGTTGCCCACCCCGCGTGAGGTGGTCACCATCACGTCGCTGCCCCAGAGATCGCCCATCCGCAGGTTGGAGGCGCCGGCCGGGCGCTGGTGGAACCAGCGCAGCCGCGGGGCGCGGGCGCGCAGATCGCGCGGGAACGGCCAGCCGCCCAGGATCACCTCGGCCGCGGCCAGCAGCGCGTCGCGTTCGGCCCGGGTGCCGCGCCCCTCGCTGTCCTCCGGCAGGTAGCGGCGGGCGGTGAACTCGGGCCAGGTGGCGCGGATCTCGCCGTCGAACCAGCCGCCGGCGTCGGTCAGCGCGACGCGCGGATCGACCGCGGCGATGCGCGCGCGATCCGCCGCCGACAGGCGCTGGATCGCGAGGACCCGCAGCGGCGCCATCGCGGCTCAGCCGCGCTGGATCAGTTCGATCGAGACGTTCTCCGGCCCGCGCAGGAACGCGATCCGCACGCCCGGCCGCGCCGTCATCGGGTCCAGCGTGAACCGCACCCCCTTCGCCTTCAGCTCCGCCGTCGCGGCATCGATATCGGTCACCGTCAGCCCGATATGTTCGAGCCCGAAATAGGGCGCGTCCGGCGGCGAGGCGGTGGACAGCGCCGGGTTGGCCGGCGCGATGAACACTTTCTGCCCGCCCCCCAGCAGCAGGTCGATCCGGGTCGCGCCGTCGGCCTGCGGGGTGCGGATCACCTCCGCGCCCAGCTTCTCGGCATACCAAGCGGCCGTCGCGGCCGGGTCGGGGCTGCGCAGGTGGATATGTTCCCAGGTAAAAACGGTCATGGCGGCGGCGCCTCTCAGTGTCTGGTGGCGAAATCGGGCATCACGCGGGTACACAGCAGCTCGAGCGCGCGGCTGACCCGGGCGTGCGGGATCCGGCTGCCGCAGTTGAGCTCGGCCAGGATGCCGTCGATCCCGAGTTCCTCGCGCAGCGCGCCCAGCCGGTCGGTCACCATCGCGGGCGTGCCGACGATGATCTTCTCGCGCAGCACCTCGTCATAGTCGATGCTTTGCAGGCGCTGGCCGCGCTCGGCGCGCTGCTCGATGGCGCGCGCGCCGCTGCTGGCGGCGGTCTGTTCCAGCTGCGCGCCGAGCGTGCGGTAGAAATACATCAGCGACTCCCGCGGCTCCTCCCGCGCCGCCGCCTCGGTCCCGGCCAGATAGACCGGCACCCGCAGGAACACCCGCGGCCGGCCGGGGTGGCCGGCGGCCTGGAACGCGGCGCGATACGCCGCCAGGTTGGGACCGAGTTCAGAGAGCGTGCCCAGCCGCACCGCGCAGAAGATCGGGTAGCCCATGGCGCCGATGGCAGCATAGGTGTCGGGGCTGGTGGCGGCGATGCGGATGTCGGGCAGCACGCCGCCGGTGGGTTTCGGGACCGAGCAGACATCGTGGAAGCGGTAGAACTTTCCCTCGAAGCTGAACCGCTCCTGGGTCCAGGCGCGGCGGAGGATTTCCAGCACCTCGGCGAAGCGTTCGCGGCTTTCCGCATAGGGGATGCCGTAGGCCTCGTAGGTGCGCGGAAACCCGCTGCGCCCGACCCCGAAGATCAGCCTTCCGGCGCTGAGCTGATCGACGGTGGCGGCTTCCTCGGCCAGCCGCAGCGGGTGGCAGAGCGGCAGCACCTGCACCGCGGTGCCGATCTTCATCGCCTTTGTGCGCGCGGCGATGTTGGCGGCGACCGTGAGCGGCGCCGACAGCACCGAGCGTTCGGGGGCAAGATGCAGCTCGGCCAGCCACATCGCGTGAAGCCCCCCGGCTTCGGCGGCATCGACCAGTTCCAGCGACTGCGCGAAGGCCTCTGCCTCGGTCTGGCCGGGGCTGCGCTGGAATTCGTGGAACATGCCGAATTCCATTGGGGCGGTTGCCATCGGGTTGCCTCGGTGATGGTGGTGGGGCGGCGCGTGGCCGCCGGTCTGGGGGGGAAGGCTAGCCCCGCATCAAGCCGCCGTCCAAGGGGTATCGGATCCCCCCGCTTGATCCCGCCACCCCGGATGGGCCAGACTGTAACCGGGCCCCAGCGCCCATTGCGTCAACCACGACAGGAGCCACCCATAGCAAGAGGTCCCATGGCCGCGCCGCCCACCCGCGACGGCCCCCGCGTGAACGAGGAGATCCGCGCCGCCCAGGTGCGGCTGATCGACCAGGATGGCGAGATGCAGGGCGTGATGTCCGCCCGGGAGGCGCTGAACCGCGCCTTCGCCGTCGGCCTGGACCTGCTCGAGATCAGCCCCAACGCCGACCCGCCGGTGGTCAAGATCCTCGACTTCGGCAAGTTCAAATACGAACAGCAGAAGAAGAAGAACGAAGCCAAGAAAAAGCAGAAAGTCATCGAGATCAAGGAGGTCAAGGTCCGCCCCAACATCGATGAGAACGACTATCAGGTGAAAATGCGCGCCATGAAGTCGTTCATCGAGGAAGGCGACAAGGTCAAGGTGACGCTGCGCTTCCGGGGCCGCGAGATGGCGCACCAGGAAATCGGCGCCAAGGTGCTGGAACGGATCCGCGCCGAGATGGACCCGCTGACCAAGGTGGAGCAGTTCCCGCGCATGGAAAACCGCCAGATGATCATGGTGCTCTCGCCGCGCTGACCGCGCCGGGGGCGCGGCTCAGGAGATCGCGCGGCCCACCACCCGCTCGATCTCCGCGCGCACCTGGCGTTCCACCAGCGCGGGAAGATTGGCGTCCAGCCACTCCTTCAGCAGCGGGCGCAGCATCTGGCGTACCAGGTCCTCGATCGTCGGCCCGCCGGCGCGCACCTGCAACGCCCGGTCGGAGGCGAGGGTGCGGACCAGCCCCGCCACCGAGGCCGCCGCCGCCGCCGCCGTCTCCGGCGCCACCAGCCCGGAGCCGGGCGGCGGCGTGGGTTCCTCCTCGCGCGCGGCCTCCGGCGCCTGCGCCGCGGCGGCCGCCGCCGGCTTCTCGTCCGCGGCCGGCTCGGCCGGGGCAGGGGGCAGATCCGAACGCATCATGGAAGGTTCCAGCACCAGCACATCCTCGGCCGCCGGCGGCGCCGGCGCGGCTTCATCCTCGCTCAGGATCCGGCGGATGGAGGCCAGGATGTCCTCCATCGAAGGGTCCGCGCCCGGCGCCGCTTCCGGCTTCGCTGGATCGCTCATGTGCCGCCTTTTCGCTCAATGACCCGGATAACGCCCGACCGGGTCGCCCAGGCCGAACCAGCGGTTGCGCACCGCGTTGTAATAGGCGGTCTCGTTATAGAGCGGCACCGGCAGCCGCAGGTCGCGCGCGGTCAGCCGCCCTACCGCCGCCGCCACCGCGTAGGAGGCGGTGACCAGGCTGGACAGGTTCTGCACCAGCGTCACCTGGGCGTTCAGCAGCGCCTGCTGGGCGTTCAGCACGTCGAGCGTGGTGCGGGTGCCGACCAGATGCTCCCGCTCCACCCCGATCAGCGCGATCTCGTTGGCGCGCACGGCCAGCCGGGTGGAGGCGGCGGCGGCCTTCGCCGCCTCATAGGTCTGCCACGCCTGCACCGCCTGCTGCACCGCGGTGCGCCGCGCCCCGGCGAGCAGATGGATCTGCTGGCGCGCGGTCTGCCGCGCCTGCCGCACGGTCGCGTATTCGGACCCGCCCTGATACAGCGGCACCGACAGGTTCAGCAGCGCGGTGTATCCGTTCACGTCCGAGCTGCGCGCGCCGGAGTTCTGCGACTGGAACGCCTGCGCCTGCAGGCTGAGCTGCGGCAGCAGCTGGCCTACCGCGGCGCTGACCGCGTTCTTCGCCGCCGCCACGTTGTAGCGCGCCGCCACCACGTTGGGATTGTTCGCCGCCGCTATCGCCGCGGCGGCGCGCATCGTCTTCACCGGCAGCATCAGCGGCTGCGGTGGCACCAGGTCCGCGGGCGGCGCGAAGCCGATGGTCTTGCGATAGGTGGCCCGCGCGGTCTGCAGATTGCCTTCCGCCGTCTCCCGCTGCGCCTTGGCGCCGGCCAGCGCCGCCTCGGCCTGCGCCACGTCGGTGCGGGTGACCTCGCCCACCTGGAACTGGTCCTCGGTGGCGCGCAGCTGCTGGCGCAGCACCTGTTCGTTGTTGATGTTGAGTTGCAGCAGCTGTTCGGCCTCGATCACGCCGACATAGGCGTTGACCGCGTCCGACAGGCTGGTCTCCTCCTGCGCGATCAGGGTGGCACGCTCGGCCATCACCAGATCCTTGGCGCGGTGCACGTTCGCGGTGGTGCGCCCGCCGGTGTAGAGCGGCTGGGTGATGGTGGCCTGGGCGGTGGCCACGTCGCGGTCGGTGCGGGTCTTGATCCAGCCGCTGCCAACGCCGAACTGGGCGACCAGGTTGCGCGACAACCCGTCCCCGTAGCCGACCCCGCCGGCCAGCACCACGGTCGGGTGCCAGCCGGCGCGGGCCTGCGGCACGTCCTCGTCGGTGGCGCGCAGCTTGGCGCGCTCGGCCTGCAACGCCGGCTCGCGCAGATAGGTGGCGGCCAGCGCCTGCTCCAACGTGTGCGGCACGCCGGCCGGCGGGCGCGGCGGCGGCGCGGCCAGCGCGGTGCCCAGGCTCAGCAGGGCCGAAAGCCCCAGCGCCGACCAGCCCACCACCGGCTTTCTCAGGCTCAGGACCGAACCCACGTCCATGCGCACTCTCCGTTCCGCGCGATCAGGGAGTTATGTGGCACAAGCCGACGCCCGACGCCAAGCGGGGGGGAATCCCGGTTCGCAGGACAAGGCGGCGCCCGCCCCCCGCCATCCCCTGCCGCCGGCGCGGCCGGGACGGCAGCGAAAGACGACGGCCCGTTCCCGCGGTTCCGCTGCGCCTTCGGACATGCGACATTGAGAACCTCTCGGGCGACCAACATATCATTGTTCGGCTATGAATGGGAGGAACAAATGATCGACCCCACGGGCGCGGCGCAGGCCATCGTCGAATCGTTGCAGGAAACGGAAGCCGAATCAGAGACCAACCGGGTGCTGAGCGCGCGCGCGGTCGCGCTCCTGCGCAGTTCGGGCATGACCCGGATCGTCAGCCCGGCCGCCTATGGAGGATTCCAGCTGCCCGTGCGGGCGCTGGTCGAGGCCGAGCGGGTGGTGGCGCACGGCAGCACCGCGGCCTCGTGGGTGCTGATGGTCTGCGCCGCCCATAGCTTCATCGCCGGCCGCATGCAGCGCCGCGCCCAGGACGAGATATTCGCCGCCGACCCCGGCGTGCTGATCCCCGGGGTGCCATCGCCGCGCGGCACCTGCCAGCGCAGCCCGGGTGGCTACATCCTCAACGGCCGGTGGCCTTACGCCAGCGGCGCCGATCATGGCGACCGGTTCCTGGTTGGCTGCCGGGGCGTTCCCAACGCCGCCGGCGAGCCCTGTCCGGCGTTGATCGTCGTGATGCCCAAACAGGCCGGCACGGTCCTGGAGGACACCTGGTTCACCCTCGGCTTGCGCGGCACCGGTTCCAAGGACATCGTGCTCGAAAACCTGTTCATCCCTGATTATTTCGGAATGCCGATGAGAGAGGCGCAGCTCGGCACCCTGCCGGGCGTGGACATCCCGCTCTACCGGCTGCCGATCCGGCCGGCCCTGGCGACCATGCTGCTGGGCACGATTGTCGGCATGGCGGAGCGCGGGTTGCAGCTGTTCCTGGATCACACGCGAACGCGCCTCGAGATCTACACCGATATCAAGAAGTCCGAAACCTCCGGTATGCAGCGCCGGGTGGCGGAAGCGAGCGTGGAGATCGCCTGCGCCTGGGCGCTGACGCAGCAGAACTGCGACCTGCTGGACGCAGCGATGCGGCATGATTCGCCAATGCCGACGGCGGCGCGGGCACAAGCGCGTTGGAACGCCGCCTACGCGACCGAACTCTGCCGGCGCGCCAGCAATCGGCTGTTCGAAGGCGCCGGCGCCGGCGCGGCGCATGACAGCAGCCCGATGCAGCGCTTCTTCCGCGACATCAAGACCGCGACGAATCACGCGATGCTCGATTTCGACTCCAACATCGAGGTGCAGGGCAAAAGCCTGCTCGGCGTGAAACAGGACGACGCCCTGGTGTGAGGCGGCCGACGGCGCGGGTCTGCCGTTGCCGCCCGCCGGCCGCGCGGGCATGATGGCCGCGCCAGTCCAACCCCGGGAACCTCCCCCATGGCCGACCCCGCCCCGTTCCGCCCCGCCGCGCCGGGCAGCCAGCCGCCGTTCGACGTGCCGGCCTATCTCGGTACCCGCAAGCGCCACCCGCTGCACAAGCCGCTGCGGCTGGACGCCACCCTCACCGAGGCCACCGGGCCGCGCTTCACCCCCGCGCTGTTCCCCGCCGATGCCGATCTCTCGCGCGTCGAGGGCCACAGCGCCCAGGGCCAGCGCATCATCGTCGCCGGCAGCGTGACCGACGAGGACGGGCGGCCGGTGCCGCACACCATGCTGGAACTGTGGCAGGCCAACGCCGCCGGGCGCTACCACCACCCGGCCGACCAGCACGACGCCCCGCTCGACCCGCATTTCAAGGGCAGCGGGCGGGTGTTCACCGATGCCGCCGGGAACTACCGGTTTCTCTCCGTGCTGCCGGGCGCCTATCCCTGGCCCAACCACAAGAACGCCTGGCGGCCGAACCACATCCATTTCTCGCTGTTCGGCCCGGCCTTCGCCACCCGCCTCATCACCCAGATGTATTTCCCCGGCGACCCGCTGCTGGCCTACGACCCGATCTTCAACGGCGTGCCGGACGCCGACGCGCGGGCCCGGCTCATCGCCGCGTTCGACCTCGCGCTCACCGAGCCCGACTACGCGCTGGGCTACCGGTTCGATATCGTGCTGCGCGGGCGCGCCGCGACGCCGATGGGGATCTGAGACCATGCCGATCGCAACCGCCAGCCAGACCATCGGCCCCTACTGGCACCTGATCGAGGACCCGTCCTGGGCCGATCTCACCCGCCTCGGCGCCGAGGGCGAGCGCATCACCCTGTCCGGCACCGTGACCGACGGCGACGGGGCGCCGTTTTCCGATGTCTGCGTGGAACTCTGGCAGGCCGACCCGGCGGCCGACGACCGGTTTCCCGGCTTCGGGCGCAGCCGGACCGATGCCGCCGGGGTGTATCGTTTCACCACCCTCAAGCCGGGGCCGGTGGCCGGGCGCGGCAACGCCATCCAGGCGCCGCATCTGGCGCTGTGGGTGCTGGGGCGCGGGCTGATGCGCGGGCTGGCGACCCGGGTCTATTTCGCCGGCGATCCGCGCAACGAGCATGACCCGGTGCTGGGCCTGGTGAGCGACCCGGCCCGGCGCGCGACCCTGGTCGCCGCACCGGCGGGGCCGGGGGCGTGGCGGTTCGACATCCGATTGCAGGGCGACGGGGAGACGGTGTTCTTCGAGGTGTAGCCGGCCTTACGCCTCCGGCGCCGCCGGAGCCCGGATGCCGCCGGCATCCAGCGCGGCCGGCCGTGCTTCTTCCCGCGCCCGGGTAAGGTCGAGCGGAACCCCGACCAGGGGCGAACGGCGCAGCGC